>JAGAHV010000230.1:0-8714 GCA_017626895.1 Clostridia bacterium
GTATGTCTGCAATTCAGCATAAGTGGCTTTGCTTTCAGCCATCGTTACATCTTCAGGTTTCAGGTCGATTCCCACATGAATGGTGTCGTCCGGCTTTTGTTGGGACATAAGAAGTACCGTCTCGAGCGTCGTTTGAGATTCCAAGGGCAATTCTTTTACTTCTTTCCCCTCCATAGGTACGGGAAAGTTAAAAGTAATGCTGCGAATCCAGATGCCTTCCTTGGTTTTTTCAGGGTACAAATCCACACGTTCGATGAATGCCCGCATGAAGCGTTTTTGATCTGCTTCTGAGAAAGTGGGATAAAGCTGATTGAAGGCCAAGAGCAGTTGATATATCTGTTCACCGCTGATTTTTTCCTGACGGATCATATGCAGCTGCTCGCTGATTTCCTCCTGCTGGGCTTCGATTTCAGCGATGATGTCATATTGATCGTCGTATCGCCGCTGTAAATCTGCGACTTTCTGATCATAATGGGCATCGTTCACAGCCAGGCTGTCCATCTGACGCTCCAGGCGGGCCTTTGTCCCCTCAGCCTGCTTTTGCTTTGCGGACAGGACGTCCATCTTTTTTTCCATGTCCGCTGTATCAATGGACGTTCCGATTTTCGTCTTGATGGCCTCCGCAAAGTCTGGCTGATTCACCATAGCGGAGATAACGGCAGCCACCTGTCGGTTGATTTCTTCCTGATCCAGATTGGTACGGAAAGCGCATTTGTAGCCGGTCACGCCGATGGTATTTTTGCAGTAGTAGTAATGCCGCAGTTTTTTATCCTTTTTATGAGGTGTGGAGGAATTGCCGTACATACCCTTCCCACAATCCGGGCATTTCAGGATGCCGGACAGCACATGGCAGTGATGCGGGTCCCGGACTTTTTCCCGGACAAATGCGTTTTTCTTCCGTTTTTCCTGGGCAAGATGCCAGATCTCTTCTGACACGATCGCCTCATGCTGGCCATCATAAACAGGAAATTCATCCTGCACAATGACGTGCATTTCATTTCGAGTACCGATCTTTTTTTCAGTTTTGCGCCGTCCATAAGCGATTTTTCCCATATAGACAGGGTTATCCAGCACCGCCACAACAAATGGAGCAGAGAACAGCGGGGCTACGCCATTTTGCCGCATGACTTTGGTATATCCATGCTCATTCAAGTAATCTGCGATAGCGCCTGCGCCGCTGTTGGTGTGCACATACCGATCAAAAATCACCCGGATTGCTATGGCTTCTTCTTCGCTGATCAGTAACTGACCGTTCTCCAATTTGTATCCATACGGCGCAAATCCACCATTCCATTTTCCTTCCCGGGCCTTCTGTTCCCGTCCCGCCATGGTTTGGGTCCGGATATTCTCCCGCTCGATTTCTGCTACAGCAGAGAGGACTGAAATCATCAGTTTCCCGGCGTCCTTAGAGGAATCGATGCCATCCTCTACACAAATCAGATTAACACCGTAATCCTGCATGAGCTGCAGGGAATTCAGCACATCGGCAGCGTTGCGGCCAAACCGGGAGAGCTTGAATACCAACACAAAATCGACGGATCTTTTTGTTCTTCAATATCCTGCAGCATCTGCCGGAAGGCTAATCGCCCTTGGATATTTTTCCCTGAAAAGCCTTCATCGCAGTATTCCCCGGCGATCTCCATCTCCTGGTACTCTGCGTATTTCCGCAGCTTGTCCTTCTGCGCATCCAGGCTGTACCCATCCACCTGCATTGCCGTGGACACACGGGTATAAATGTAGCATCTTACGGTCTTTTTCATTTTGTTTGCTCCACCGGCAGCAAAGGAAGGTTCTCTGTGCTAATATTAGCCAAAGTCTGCATCTGCCGTACAGCCAGAGTGCGGAGCAGTACCAATCGTTCAGACTGCGGTTTTCCCTGCTCAATCAGGATAGCGTTATAGCTTTCCATATTCGCCAGCACCAGAAGCTGATTCAAAGATGCTTGATCCCGCATATTCCCTTTCTCATGGGGGTTCGCATCCCTCCACTGCTTTGCAGTTTTGCCAAATAATGCTACGTTGATCAGATCAGCTTCGCTGGCGTAGGTATAGGAAATCTGTTCTGCGGTCAACTCCGGCGGGATCAGATATGCTTTGACTGCGTCGGTATGAATCCGGTAATTCAGCTTGGTGATTTCACGATTCAGGTTCCAGCTCAGAGACAGGCGGCTGTTCTCATCCCGCTTGATCCGCTGATAATCCTTCATGATATACAGCTTGAATTCCGCTGAAATCCAGGAGGCAAATTCCAGAGCAATATCAGAATGAGCATAGGTACCGCCGTATCGGCCCGCTTTCGTCACTATACCGATGGCTCCGACACCACTGATCCATTTGGAAGGTGACATGGTAAAAGCGTTCAGCCCAGCCTGGCTTCTAAACCCGTCGAATTCGACGGGTTTAAAGTTCGGATTATGGAGGCTTTCCCACAGCCCCAGAAACTCGATGGTTTCACGCCCGCGCATCCAATTTTTAATAACATCGTTCGGGTCGCTGCTTCTGTATCGGGCTATATCGGTCAAAGAGATGTATTCATTTTCAAAATCCAACGTGTAGATGCTGATATCAACGCCTTTTGCATGGATCGTTTCTTTAACAGGCTTTTTCACCATCGTACTTTGCTCCCTTCATGCAGCCATAAAGCAAAAGAAAAGGATCTGTATGTATACCTTATTTTACCATTGCCATGGCCGATATACAATACAGATCCTGTCATTTTACAAGAATTATTTTACGCTGCTTTTATCTTTCTTTCCAAGGAATTATCCATTCCTTTTTGCTTTTCAGAAATGCGACAAAACCCTCGTTCGATTTATTGTCACATTTCTGTGGGCTGCACGGTTTCCCGTTCCTGCTCTTTGTCCGATTTATCAAATCGGATCAATACTCTGTCTGCAGCCATGTTCCGTCCACAGCGCTCAGGTAACTGTTGCCCACGCGCCAGGCCAAGGTGGCGGTTGCTTCCTGACCGTTCACGGAGAGGAACCAGCAGGCCTCCGGTGCAGACAGGCCGTCAGCTGTGCTGATCAGCCCGGCCTGCCGGAAACGGGTCAGCGCGTCCTCAGGGGACAGAACCTCCGCGTTGCGGGTCAGGGGCTCAAAGCCGCACCAGCTGCCCTCCAGCATCAGCAAGCCGTCCTCATCGGAATATGTGACTGTCACATAGCATGGGTCGATGAGGATCGCCGGGCGGGTCGGGCCGTCGTCCCGGAGAAGCTCTGCCGACCAGCGGACTGGCAGGCCCTCCAGCGTCAGGGCATACACGGCCTTACGGCAGGGCGTGGTGCCCTCCATGCGACCCAGGGCGGTGAAGGAGACAGGCTCCGGCGCGACGGTGTCCGACTCGATGCCAAGCCGCTTCAGCAGACTCTGGCCCTCCGCCAGGGTTTCCGCCGCCCGGGGCGCGTCAAAGCCGCTCTCGGCCGGGATCGCGTTCCACTCGTCCAGATTGTAATAATAGGTGCGTTCTTCCCCTGCTTGTCGATAGATATTGAACCATGCCTGCATGTTTTCCGTGCCGCGGTTGTGGCTGATGCCGCAGAAGGGTATGCCTTCTCCGGTCAGGGACCAGAATAACGAATCATAGTCGCGCTCCTCTTCCCGAACCGCCGAAAGGTCTGCACCAAAGGCTTCCGTCTGAAGCGCCTCGGCATTGATGGCGGGGGCGGTCACTCGCCATACAACGATACGTGATTCCTCCGCTGCGGCGCCGTTCAGACAAAGCGATAACAGCATGGCGCACAGCGTCAGCAGAACACTCCTCTTACTCATTGACAGGCACCTCCTTCATGAAATGAGTATAGAAATCATCCTCTGCCGTCATGGAAACAGCGTCGTTGTACCGCAGGGTCATCACCTTTTCCAGCGTGTAGGAAATTTCCACGCGGTACACACCGCCGTCCGCCATCACGACCCTTACTTCTGCACCTTGAAGCTCATTCAGATTGGTCTCGCTCCAATTCCGGATTTCTGTGATGCCGCTTTCCTCAAAGCCGCAGAGATCAGTCACCGCTTCCACAGCGATGGATGCCCATTTCTCATCCCATGGATCCATCCGGATGTCCGAGACCATGAGTCCGTCCGTGTAGTAGCGGTCGTCCAGGTCCACGCGGCCCTCGATCAGTCTCCCGGTGGAAATGTCAATGCTGCCGCTCCATCTGCGGCCCGTGCCGCCCACTTCCGTGAAGCTGCTGGAATAGGCCATGCGGCTGTCGCCATATGCATTGCCTCTGTCGAAGGGTTCTACCGCCTCATAGGTGCCGCGCCGGGCGGAGAGGGGCATGCCGAGCACCTGGTGCAGCTCCTGCCGCAGCTGGGTCTCATAGCCGGTCAGTTCCTCCGGCGTAGCCGGCATGTCCCCCTGGTCCAGTGCGATCAGCTGCAGCAACTCCTCATCCGTCAGCCTCCGGGCCGGGCGAAAGCGGAACTCATTCAGGCCGTTGAAATCCTCCTCATCCAGGGTGACCCGGCCCACGCCGTCATCGGCCACCAAATCTGTGAAGGGCGTCTCCGGACGCAGTCCGACACGGGTGTACAGGCCGGTGAGTTCGCTGCGGCGCTCATTCTCGTCGCCCCGAAAGGAGCGAATGCCCACCTCGATGCCGCCGCCCCGCATGCAGTTGTGCCAGGACAGTGTGTTCGGATCCAGGGTGAGCCCCAGCTGCCCGTAGGCATCCACCACTTGCAGCAGCTCCTTGTCCGTGAGATCACGGTTGGGGAGCAGAAGGAAGCAGGGCTCGCCCTCGTACTGCTCGGGCGGCAGCTGGATGAGGCTGACGTGAACCTGCTCCGTCCGGTTCAGGATGATGCTCTCCGGGCGCTCTCCACTCTCCCAGCGCCGCTGGATCTCCGGCAGGCGTTCCCGCTCGGATACCGTCAGGGCGGGCAGGGCGTATTCATCGCCGTAGTCCTCATAGTAGGCGGTCAGGTCATCCGCCGCGTAGGGGTTTGCCTCCACCACAGGGCGCGGCATAGGCGGCGTGGTGGGCAGGATCTCCACTGTGTTTTCTGCCATTGCCAGAACCGGCAGGACCATGACTGCGCACAGTGCTAGGGTACAAATCTTTTTGATCATTCAATCTCCTCCTGTCTGTCAGCTGCTTTCGCGTCTTCCGGACGGCGCTTTCCGGCTGGCAACTGTATCATGCCACAGGGTATGTAACGGAGTCATCATCGGGATGTAACGGAGTTGTAAAGGTGATGGCGGTTCCTTTCCCGGGTGAGGATGAGAAGGTCAGACTGCCACCGTGCAACTCCGCGATCTGATGGCACAGCGCCAGCCCCAGACCGGCTCCGCCCTGACGGCGGGTGCGCGCCTTGTCTGCCTTCCAGAAGGGCTCGCAGGCATGGCGGAGGGTCTCTTCGCTCATGCCGATGCCCTGGTCCTGCACCGTAAATCCATTCGGCTCCGCCCGCAGTATTACCGTCATGCCGGTGGAAGAGGCGTGGATGGCGTTGGCGGCAAGGTTGTCCGCCAGCAGGGAGAGCAGTTCCCGGTCTCCCGTGATGGAGCTGTCTGCGCCTTCCACGGCGATCGTAATTCCATCGGCCTGGGTCTGCAGCCGCTCCGCCGTTTCACGGAGCAGTTCTGGCACGGAAACACGCTCAGTTTCCGGCGGCTCATGCCCCATCGCTGTCAGCTTCATCAGCTGCTGATCCATATCTGTGAGGCGATGGATTTCCTTGGCCATGCTGTCCGCAATCTGTTTCCGCTCCTCCGGCGGCAGTTTCCGCTGAAGAAGGCGTGCATTGCCCAGCAGGGAGGTCAGCGGGGTGCGCATCTCGTGGGCCAGAGCGTCCAGCAGGGCCTGCCGGGCCTCGCTCTCCTCCCGCAGCCGTGTCTCTCGGGCTTCTACGGCTCCCTGCATCTCTGAGAACGCCCGGGCCAGAGTGCCGATCTCGTCCTTCCGGCCGGTGGGCAGTGGAACCGGGGCATTGCTTTGCGTCGTCATGGCCCGGGCGGCTTCCGTGAGTTTCCGGAGCGGGCGGGTCAGGATACCGGCCAGAACCAGCGCAAGCAGAATCAGCAGGGCAGATGCTCCACCCGCCACGGCAAAGGCCATCCGGCGGAAGCTGTCTTTCAGGGCGTAAATGTCCCCGACATCTCCCAGGAGAATCACGGTCAGATTGCTGTTCACCGGCTCTGCCACCGCATAACGCTGAGGCTGGCTGCCGGTGTCCAGCAGGGCCGCCCGCTGGCCGCAGATCAGGCTGTCGTAATACCTGTTGGGCAGCAGCGCATCTGCAATGGGATTGCCCCGCCAGCAGAAGATCAGGTCGATGCCCTGCGCGTGGTAATACTGCGTGTACTGCCTTGCATAGGCCACCGCCTCCAGATAGGTCAGGCTCTGCATGGTCTGCTGCACGTCCCGGAAGACAACGCCCTGAGTGGCCTGAATGCGCGTCTTCTCACGCTCCAGGGAGAGGGTGAAGCTGCGCTCGCTCATGAACCAGGCGATGCCGAAGAGCAGGGGAACGGTGACCAGCAGGATCAGCGCGATCAGTCTTTTCCGCATGCGGCGCCTCCCTGCCAGCGGTAGCCGTATTTATAGACGGTCTCAATGCGCTCCGGACCGAGCTTTGCCCGAAGCCGCTGCACATGGACATCCACGGTGCGGGTTTCCCCGACAAAGTCCCAGCCCCAGACAGCGGAGAGGATCTTGTCCCGGCTCAGGGCTGCTCCGGCGTTCCGGGTCAGCAGTACCAACAGGTCGAACTCCGTGGCCGTCAGCGGCACGGTTTCCCCGTCCAGGGTCACGGACCGGGCGCTGTAGTCAACGGTCAGACCGCCGTCCGTAAAGATTCGGGGCTGTGTTCTGCGCAGAATCACGTCGATGCGCGCCAACAGCTCCTCCGGCTCGAAGGGCTTGAGGATGTAGTCCTCCGCGCCCATGCGAAGCCCCTTCACCCGGTCCGCCACCGCTGTCCGGGCCGTGAGGAAGAGCACCGGGATCCCCGCGTCCAGCAGATCCTGCGCCAGAGAGAAGCCGTCCTCGCCGGGCATCATGATGTCCACCAGGGCCAGGTCTGCGCCGTGGCTCCGCAGGACGCTCCGCGCTTCCTCAGCGTCCGCGGCATCCAGCGGCAGGTGTCCTGCCAGTTTCAGCACCGTGCCCAGCATCTCCCGGATCGCCGGTTCATCATCCACAAACAAAACCGCTGCCATATTCATCACCTTTTCAAGTATATCACTGAATGAAGAAAAAAGTTGTAACGGTGTTGTAAAGCAAGCAAAAACACCTTCCCGAAAGCGAAGGGGGAAGGCGTTGCAGCAGATTTCCACCTAAGTAGTTTTCATTCATCATGGGATCATTTGAAAGTGCCTCAGCGCCTCCTCAATGGCTCTTTCCTTCTCCGGCGGGCATTTCGGCACACGATTGCCCTCCGTCTTTGCCTTGTTATAGCAGTCCCTTTCGATGATCCCATGTTTTGCCTTCACCTGGGCAATGTACAGGCAGGAGACCTTCAAGCCGGTATGCTCGAAGACATAAGCCTTGATTTCCTCATACGTTGCCTTGGTCTCTGCAGCAGTCACATCCAACTCCGTCATATCCAGATCAATGTCGATATGTGGGGCAGATCTGATTTTGGACAATAAGCAAACCGTCTCAATTGATGAAGTCCAGCAGAACATGTCAACGCTCTGGATGGCTTTGACGGAATAACCGTGGCGTGAGAGGATTTCTACATCCCGGGCGAGGGTGGGGGCTGAACAGGAAACGTAGACGATTCGTTCCGGCGAAGCTTCCTGAATGGCATTTAAAACAACAGGATCACAGCCTTTGCGGGGAGGATCAAGCACGATGACATCCGGTTTCAGACCACTGCGGATGAGCTGTGGGAGAACGGATTCGGTTGCGCCGGTAATGAATTCCGCATTGCGGATCTGGTTATCTTCGGCATTCCGTCTTGCGTTCTGAATGGCTGCATCGACAATTTCAATGCCGATCACGTGCTTGCAGCGGCGCGCCAGAAGGAGAGAGATCGTTCCGGTCCCGCAGTAGGCATCGATACAGGTTTCATTTCCGTTCAGATTTGCATACTGGAGGGCAAGCTGATACAGCTTTTCGGTCTGCCGGGGATTGACCTGGAAGAAAGAGAGCGGTGAGACGGAAAATGACAGCCCGAGAATAGTATCGCTCATTTCTGCAGGACCGAAAAGAACACGGATGTCCTGCCCGAGAATGGTGTTTCCGGGTTTGGAGTTGACGGAAAGCGCAATCGTTTCGATGCCGGGGACGGCGTTTCGGAGAGCATGAATCAGCGCGGCAGTATCCGGCAGCTTTGCAGAGGTGACAACGAGCACAACCATCAGACGGCCGGCGGTGGTGGTTCGTGTCATGATATGGCGAATGAGGCCGGTGTGGGTTCGCTCATCATAGACCGGCACATGACAGGCCGTCATCCAGGCAAGGACCGTCTTCAGCACCAGGTGGGATGCCTCATCCTGAAGCTGACAGCCCATTTCCGGAAGCGGGATGATTTCGTGGGTGCGCTGGGCAAAAAAGCCGCATACAGGGCCGTCTTTTCCGGGACCGACCGGGTACATGCCTTTGTTCCGGTAGCGAAAGGGCGTTTCCATTCCGAGAACCGGCGGGACCTGGTTCTGGACATGCCCGACGCGCTCAAGCAGATCCTGAACCTGCTGACGCTTGTAAGCCAGAGAGGCGTCATAGGTCATATGCTGACAGGTGCATCCGCCGCAGCGTCTGGCAA
>JAGAHV010000231.1:0-7958 GCA_017626895.1 Clostridia bacterium
GTTCTTTTCATGTTAAATAACAGTGTTATATAACCATCGATTTCGGGCAGCAACGTAGAATCACTGCAGGTAATAATATGAAATATTATAATTATATTATTTATGCATATGCCGCAAAACCTGCAGTGATTTTACGCGGCCAGCAGTGGAAACGATTATAGAAAGAAAAAGGGAAATGTGATATACTGAGAACAAAATGCAGGGATCATAGGATCTCCTGTCTATGAAACACGGAATGTTCGGATGAAACTGCCAGGGGAACGGTCAAAGCTTTGAACCGTTTTCAATCATCGCAAGGGACAGAAAAGCAGCAGGCCGAAAGAATACCCTGCTGCTTACGAAAGAGAAAACCGGAGTAAGAACAGAATGAAAAAAAGCTGGATTGTTATCGGAAATGTGCTGATCATGATTGCAATACTGTTTTTTGTCATTGTCTATTCGAATGTCAGAGGTCAGCAGGAATACGAGTATCGTGTAGACAGCTTTGAGCATACGACCGTTGCACTTGAACGTGTAACGGAAAACTATCTTGAAGGTGAGCAGGGCATCTGTGATGTCTGGACGCATTATATTAATCATGCCGGACTCTCTCTTGAGGAGGCGGCGGATTTTGTACGGCATTCTCATGTGCATGATAATGTTTCTGCGCATCTGGTTTTTGCCGATACAAAAACCGGTCTTTCAACACGGGCGAACCCCGGAAACCCGGAAGATTTCAGCGTCTCCTACAGCAGACTGGACCTGCTTGATCAGCTCAGCTGGATCGGTGAGGTGGGAACGCAGATCAATCTGTCGAGGGCGTATACCAATCCGCTGAACGCGGAGCAGGTGATCGCTTTCTGCAACCGGATAACGGTGCAGGAACCGGAGGGACCCAGAGAAGCCGTCCTGCTCCGGCTGATTCCCATATCGGAGATTGAACAGAAATGGATCTTTCCGCAGGAACAATTTGAAAAGACGGAGGTTTCCATCATCGATGCGGAAGGAAACTATATCATCAAGGGGCGTTCGTTTAAAAACTTCAGTTTCTTTGAATTCTATAAATCGTATAATTCGGGGAATTCGGCACAATACCGGCAGATCTTTGATCAGGTCATCCGGAAAACGGGACACATTGAAATGCAGGACTCCCGTCATCAGGACTGTATCATCGCGCATACGCAGATTGTTTCTACCGGCGACTGGGTCTTGCTTGCCTATATTCCAAAGGCAGAACTCAAAACCAGTTCGGTGGACTGGCTGCTGATCGGCTTCGTTTCTGCCGGTCTTCTGCTGCTGTTTGCGTTTGATTTTGCTTACATGCAAGTGTTCAACCGGAAACTGAAAGGAATGGCGGTCAAGGCAGAGGCAGCGAATCGGGCAAAGACGGAGTTCCTGTCAACGATGTCGCACGACATCCGCACCCCGATGAATGCGATCATCGGACTGACCACACTTGCAGAGAAGAGGCTGGATGATCCGGAGACGGTCGGACAAAATCTGAGGAAAATCAGACAGTCCAGCAATCATCTGCTGACCCTGATTAATGATATTCTGGATATCTCGAAGGTGGAAAGCGGAAAACTGACACTCAGTCCGGTCACGTTTTCCATTGTGGAAACCGTGGAGAATCTGGTGAATCTTTCGCAGCCCATGGTCAAGGAGAAGAACATTGATTTCAGTTTCCGGATTAACCGCATGGAAAAGGAATACCTGTATGCGGATCAGCTGCGGCTCAATCAGATTTGCATCAATATTCTGTCCAATGCCATCAAGTATACGGAACCCGGCGGCAAAGTCTGCGTGGACCTGCGTGAAATGTCCAGTTCGAAGGATGGGTGCATCCGCCTGAGCTATGTTGTCTCAGATACAGGAATCGGAATGACACCGGAGTTCATGCAGAAGATGTATCAGCCGTTCTCAAGACAGACGGACAGCCGGGTCAACAGTATTCAGGGAACCGGCCTTGGACTTGCCATCACCAAACAGATGGTGGAACTGATGAACGGGACCATTGAGTGTCAGAGCGAAGTGGGAAAAGGAACCACGTTCACCATCGCGCTGGATATTCCGGTGGCAGACCGGCAGATTGAGGAAATGAAACTGGATCCCATGGATGTCCTGATTGTGGATGACGATGAGGTCCTGATTGAAACGGCCGCAGATACCCTGACCTCACTGGGTGTCAGGGCAGAAACGGCATCCGGCGGAATGCAGGCACTGGAACTGCTCCGTCATCAGGAGGAAAACGGGAAGAAGTACCGCGTTGTGATTGTGGACTGGAAGATGTCGGACATGAACGGCGTTGAAACGGTCCGGCGAATTCGCTCGGAAATTGCAGAGAATGTTCCGATACTGATGATTTCGGCGTATGACTGGTCAGACATTGAGGATCAGGCCAGGGAGGCTGGCGTAAACGGATTTATCAGCAAACCGCTGTTCCGCTCAAAGCTGTATTCGAAAATCAATGAGATGCTGGGTGTGGAAAAACGGTCAGTCGAGCCGGAGGATGATTACTCGGATATTGCCGGGCTCAATATTCTGATTGCTGAGGATAATGATGTCAACTGGGAAATCATCTCAGCCATGCTGGGAATGTTTGGCATTACAGCGCAGCGTGCGAAGAACGGCCGTATCTGCGTTGACATCATGCGGGAAGCGGCCGAGAATCAGTATGCGCTGATCTTCATGGATGTTCAGATGCCTGAGATGAACGGACTGGATGCAACGCGAAATATCCGAAAACTGGATACATGGGCATCGCGCATTCCCATCATTGCCATGACGGCAGATGCGTTTTCTGAAAACGTGGCCGAATGTCTTGAGGCAGGGATGAATGGACATATTGCCAAGCCGGTGGACATTAAACTGGTCATCAAGGAGATTCGGCGAATTAAAGAGGAGGGGAGCAGAGAATGAAGCGGTTCTTTCTGATGATTGCTCTGGCTGTCATGTGCTTTTCACTGGGCGCCTGTGGAGCGAAAAAGACGGAAGTGAAAGAAGAGGCCGGGTTTAAGCCGCAGCTGGACACAAAAACGGCGTGTGAAATCAAGGTGACAGGCAACTACAACAATTTTGAAGCACTTGAAGCGGCGTTTGACAATTTCAATCAGATTTATCCCAATGTGGTGCTCTCTTACGTGAAACTGGATGATTACAACAACATCATCGGTACGGCCCTGGAAAGCAATGATGCGCCCAACATCTATATTACCTATAGCTGGATGTATGGGAAAGATACATACAAGGCCTGTCTTGACCATGCGGAAGATCTGTCGGATGAGAAGCTGGGACTGAACATTGATGGCATACGGCCCGGACTCATTTCCCGGGGGAGTTCGGGAAAAGTGGATATGCTCCCGGTTTTCGCTACCACGCAGGGAATGCTGGTCAATGACGATCTGTTCAAAAAGGAAGGTCTCAAGGTGCCGCAGACCTATCCGGAACTGCTGAATGTCTGCAGGGAACTTAAGGAAAAAGGTTACACAAGTCCCGTCATGTGCTATCCGGGTGATGCGAAGTCGTCCAATATATCCGCCTTCGGACTTCCTATTTTCTGCGGGACGATCTATCAAAATCCGGAGGCAATGGGAAAAATAATCCGTTCGGATCCGGAGGCCGGTGAGTATGTACGTCCTACACTCGAACGCCTGCAGGAGCTGATCGGGAACGACTATCTGAACCTGGAGGAGTGCCGGAAAATGACGGACAATTACAACAGTGTCATTCTTCGGTTCTTTGAGGGGGATGTTCCGATGATGATCTGTTTTGGGGATACGGTTTCCGGAACCAGAAAAAGAGAGTCTCAGTCAGAAGCATTTGCCGCAAATCCCTTTTCGTACAGCTTTGCTCCGATTCCGGCAGATAAAACGGGTGCGTATTTTTATGACACAACGAATGTGCAGTTTTCTGTCAACAAAAACTGCGATAATCTTGAGATGACCAATGAATTCATGCGCTTTCTGATGAGTGGTCAGGAACTCAACAAACTTGCACAGATCAAGCGTCTTCTGACGGTAACGAAGGATCTCACTTTTGACAGCGTGTATTCACCGTTTGCATCAATTCCGGAATCGAGGATTATCTCCGAGGAAGGCATTCAGATGAAAGATGAGGTTGTTGTGCGGCTTCGGGAAGCATTGTATGCGGTCTGGTGTGAGGGAATGTCTGTCGATGAGGCGGCTTTAAAGTTCGTTTCGCAGGATGCCAGATAATCGGAAAAACATGTGCGGGCACTGCCCGCACTTTTGCTTGATGAGAACGCGTGAGGAATGACCATGACTGAGAAAAAAGAACTGATTCGTGACCTGACGACCGGAAGCGTTCCGGTGACACTGCTTCGCTTTGCACTGCCTCTGTTTCTTTCCGGCTTCCTGCAGATGGTTTACAACATGGTGGACATGGTGGTTGTCGGACAGTTTGTGGGAACCGAGGGGCTTTCGGCCGTATCCATTGGCGGAGAGGTGCTCTCTCTTATGACCTTTGTTGCCATGGGTTTTTCCAATGCCGGACAAATCCAGATTTCACGGTATGTGGGAGAAAAGCGCAGGGACAAGGTAGGGGAAATGGTGGGAACCATGTTTACGATGCTCCTGGGTCTGGCGGTTCTCCTGATGATCATTTTTCTGTTTACCTACCGGGAGATCATCAACTGGCTGAACACTCCTGCAGAAATCTGGGAATATACCAGAGAATACAGCATCACCTGCATTCTCGGACTTGTCTTTATCTACGGATACAATCTCGTTTCCGCTGTACTCCGGGGAATGGGAGATTCCACGCATCCCTTTATCTTTATTGCCATTGCAACCCTGATCAATATTGTGCTGGATCTCGTGTTTGTGGGCCCGCTTCACATGGGACCGAGAGGAGCAGCCCTTGCGACGGTGATCGGGCAGGCTGTGAGCTTTCTGTGCGCGGTCCGTCTTCTTTACAGAAACAGGGAGGAAATCGGCTTTGATTTCAGACTGAAACATTTCCGGATCTATCGCCGTGTGGTGGGTGATTTGCTGTCTCTGGGCATCCCCATGGTCATCCAGTCCGCATCCATTAACTTTTCAATGCTCTTTGTCAATTCGTTTATCAATGCCTATGGAACCACGGCGGTTGCGGTAACCGGAATTGCCCGAAAGCTTGAGAATATGCTGGGAGTCATCACGCAGGCGGTTTCCTCCGCAGGCGGGGCAATGATTGCACAGGCCCTGGGCGCCGGAAAAACGGATCGGGTGCCGAAAGTCCTTGGGCATGCAATCTGGATTGTGGCGGTTCCCTCCAGCATTTTTGCACTGATTACCGCATTCCATCATGAATGGGTATTCGGTTTGTTTACCACGGATCCCCAGGTGATGGAGATGGCGGCGGCCTATATTCCGGTGGCCCTGATCCAGTATGCCGGTGCCATGCTTCGCCCTGCCAGCTTTGCCCTGATTAACGGATCGGGCAATTCCCGCCTGAATCTGATGGTTGCCCTGCTGGATGGAATTTTCTGCCGGATCGGGTTTTCCTTCTTCCTGGGAATTACACTGAACTGGGGCATTTTTGGTTTCTGGTACGGGAACGCTTTTGCCGGCGTTGTTCCGTTTGTCATTGGCAGCTGCTATTTTCTCTCCGGCCTGTGGCGCAAAAGTGCCCATAGATAACCATGCGGGTCTGCCAGCCGCATAATTTCTGTCTGCTATGAAAAACCGCTTCTGGTCGAGGACGATGCGAAGCGACTGGATCATTATACCTATAAAAACGTGTAAGGCCGTCATAGACGGCCTTATTCTTTTTGGACTGCTGTCTGGAGATTCAAAACAAAGCCGTCCTGGGATTGAGGGCGCCATTTTGCCGGCTGTACACAAAACGGAACTCATTCCGAAAAAAGTTTTTCGGAAAACGTTTTAGAGCACTTCTTTTAACAAAATACTATGTTGCCAAAATGATCAGACGGGATTTATAATAGCAGGAAGAAGCAACAGAGTCATAGAAAAGCGGAACGAAGACGTCCTGAATACCAGAAATCGGGTATCACTAGCTGTGGGGGAAATATGGATCAACTCTTACGTTACTCTGAACTGATGGATCAGCTGGTCGATCTGATGACCGTGACCGGCACCTTTGATCTTCGGCGTATTTATGCGGTTCTGACAGAATTGTCCAGAATTCTGCGCGCATCAAAAGGCATAACCTCGTTTTATAAGACTCCAGAACATGCAAGGCTGGGAAAAGGGGAAAAGTATGTCTGTTATGACAGTGGTGAACCTTCTCATCTTGTTCTGAAAGAGCAGGCTGTCACGGCGACCGGCATGACGGCGGTCTGTGAGGTCTATCAGGCAGATGATGAGCCGCCGTTTACTGACCTTGAGCGCAGCCGTATTCAGCGTATTCAGCGCATGATGATCACGTTCATGAGCAGAAAACGGCTGAGTGATGAGGTGGAACGCCTCACGTTTTATGATGATGAAGGGTATCGGAATCTCCGCTATTATTTCAGTCATATCGGCGGGCTTGCCCGGGAGGGAAAACTTGCCGGTAAATTGGCGGGCAGATTCAATCTCCGTCACCTGTCCAGAATAAACCGGGATATCGGGAGAGCGTCAGGCAACATTCTGATGAGAAACTATATCTCGGCGCTGGAGGAGATAATCGGCGAGACCGGATTTGTTTGTCGGCTTGGCGGGGATAATTTTGTGTTTCTGTGCAGCAAAGAATGCATGGAGGCAGTGGAAGCGGTTCTGCGCGGAATCCCGGTTGAATACGAAAAAAACAAGGGCGAACGGATTATGATATCTGCCATCGCCGGGCTGTATCGCGTTCCGGAAAATGCGGAGACCAGAACGCCGGATGAGGTGATGGACCACATTATCTCTGCATACGAAAGCGCACGGAATGATGGCAAAGAGACGATTGTTTACAGCACGGATCAGCTGATTCATGAGAAGGAAAAGATTCTTGCGGTTCAGCAGGCTTTTTCGAAAGCTGTCCAGAACGAGGAGTTCCTGGTATATTATCAGCCAAAAATCGATGTCATCGACAACGAGATAACGGGCGCTGAGGCACTGTGCAGATGGAATCATGAAGGGAAAATCATTTCACCTGCCGAGTTTATTCCCATCCTTGAGCGGAACCTGGATATCTGCAAACTGGATTTTTACATGCTGGATCATGTCTGCCGCGATATCCGGCGCTGGCTGGATGAAGGGAAGAAAGTGGTCCGTGTCTCGGTCAATTTCTCCCGGAAGCATATGATTGATGCGGATCTGTTTGACCATATTGTAAAAATCATCGACAGTCACCATGTTCCGCACAAGTACCTTGAAATTGAGCTGACGGAAACGACAACGGATGTGGAATTCCGGGATCTCAAACAGATGGTAAACAGTCTGCAGTGTGAAGGAATTTCAACCTCTGTCGATGATTTCGGCATTGGCTATTCGTCTCTGCGTCTTCTCAAGGATATCCCGTGGAACGTGCTCAAGGTCGACAAAAGCTTCCTGCCGAATGAGAATCAGGAGGAAGCGGACAGAAACAGCATTCTGTTCAAGTATGTGATTGCCATGGCCAGAGAGCTGGGCCTTGAGTGTATTGCGGAAGGGGTAGAAACGAAAGAGCAGGTGGAGGTCCTCAGAGACAATTCCTGCAATATCGCACAGGGCTTCTACTATGATAAACCGCTTCCGGTTGAGGACTATGAGAAACGACTGGATCATTATACCTATAAAAACATGTAAGGCCGTCCGGGACGGCCTTATCCTTTATGAGCTGCTCGGAATATAAACGGATAAGTGTCAGATGAAAAACAGGGAAAGGAATGCCTTGCAGGCGACTGTTTTGTCACTTGCCTGAGTGACAGGATCATAAGTCAAGATTTGATCAGTTGTCGCTATATGACAGGGCTGCTTTGAAGATGGGCGTTTACTTAAATCCTGGAAACAGCGGATTTGCAGAGATCTTGCAGACCGATTATGTTGATAAAACCGGCTTGATCGGCCTGATTA
>JAGAHV010000024.1:0-3575 GCA_017626895.1 Clostridia bacterium
CCGCTTTTTATCCCCCGCAGCATTGCCGGGATATGCAGGCCCAGATGCAGTCCCATCAGGACAAAGCACCAGTGAGACAGCGTCAGATGCAGCCGGCGTCCCAGGGATGCACGCATGAATTCACTGAGGAACGGCACCGCATGAACACTCATATTGATTCCGCACAGAGCCGTCATCACAAAGCAGATCACCAGCACAAGATTGATCAGCGTCTGCACAATCCGGAGAGGAGAATACTTGCCCCTAAACAATGCCGTATACCATTTCCAGTTCAGGATCTGGTGCAGAACCATCAGCACGGTCATGCCAATGCCTGTCCACTCGTGCCCCGCTTCCCCTGTCACCTGATAGGACATCAGCAGCAGGAGACCGATCCCCAGCAGGGCATCTACGATGTGTTTGGAATGTTTGAGGCGCATCTTTTTCCTCCCTAAAGGCTCAATGTTGGTGGTCATTCATCCTTGTATCTTCGCAAAGGCTCGAACCCGGCATACTGTCGCCGCGCGACAGGGCTGTTTCTCAGGACTCAATGTTTGTCTTTCGCCCTTGTATCTTTCTCAAATAATCAGGCTCGGCAAACTGTCGCTGCGCGACAGGGCCGTTCAGGGCTTAATTCCCAGAGAGTCGGCCCATTTTACCAGTTCTTCCACTTTAGCGCTGCCCGAGAAGCGTTTCCCTTCCAGCCAGTTGCCTGCCCCGGCCTGCTCCTGCAGATGTCTCATGCTGTTGCCCAAGCCGCTGCCGCCGGAGGTAAAGAACACGGCTACCGTCTTATCCGTCAGGTCCGCCTGTTCCACAAAGTTCGATACGATGCGGGGCACATCTCCCCACCAGATGGGATAGCCAATGAGCACCGTATCCCAGGCTTTCAGATCGGGAATCGTTCCCGCAATGGCAGGACGGCAGGTCGGATCATCCGTCTCGATGGAGGTGCGGCTCTTGCTGTCATTGTAATTCAGATCGGCATCCGTGTACGGTTCTTCCGGAACGATCTCATACAGATCCGCCTTCAGTCCCTCCGCCAGATTCTCCGCAACTCCTTTGGTCGTTCCGGTAGCAGAGAAATACACCACCAGAATATGACTGGTCGGTTCCGGAGACCCGGCAGGGGTTCCCTCGGCAAAAGCCGTCGCCAGACAAAGTACCGCCAGCATCATTGCAAACAGAACAGTTACTGCTTTTTTCATTTTTTACAGCTCCTTTGGTAAACTTCGCTTTGCAGTCCTGTCACCGGACAGGACTGTTCGCTGTCAGAACAGATCAACCACCAGCCCTGTACCCAGGGCAAACAACATGACAAACGCCAGATAAAGAACGAAACGCTTCCAGCCCAGAACAATCTTCATTGCGCCCAGGTTGGTAATTTTTGTGGCCGGACCTGTCAGCATGAACGCGGCCGCACTGCCCATGCTCATGCCATCTGCCAGCCATTCACCCAGCAGCGGGATCGTTCCCCCGCCGCACATGTACACCGGTACGCCAATTGTGGCAGCCATCAGCACACCGAAACCATTGTTCTTTCCGAACAGACCGCTGACAAACTCCGACGGTACATGAATCTGATACAGTGCCGTCAGCAGGATGCCCACCAGAAACATCGGTCCTGTTGCCCGGATGTTTCGTCCGATGTTTTTGAGAAAACGCAGCACCGGGTTCGGGTCCGTATCCCGGCTTTTTCCTTCCCTGAAGCCGGAAAAATCAAAGAATGTCCTGCCTTTGCTGCTGTAGAACAGGCGGATCAGTCCGCCGGCCGCGCAGCCGCACAGGAAACAGCTGACGCAGCGGATCACCAGTGCGGTCTGTCCCAGTGCCCCGCTGTAGAAAATCAGCTGAGGGTTGAGCAGAATGCTGGACATCATAAACGCCGCAAGCATATCATCCCTGACCCCCTGCTCCGAGAAAGAGGCGGCAATCGGGATGGTTCCATACATGCACAGCGGCGAGGCAATTCCCAGCAGACTTGCCGGAATCAGCCCGAGCCAGCCCGTCCTTTTCTGCCCGATCTTTGCAAAGGCACCATGGATATACCGCTTGCCGAACACCGATACGGCACTTCCCAGTACAATGCCCAGCAGCCAGTAGGGAGCGATCTGTCGGAACTGGATGTCCAGATAATACCAGAGATAGACCGCTTCCCTCTGAATCCAGTCAAGCATCGCTTATTCTCCGAGTACAGCCAGACGATAATTCCGGCTGCCAAGGCCGTTCCGTGCACCGACTTCCAGTGTGTACAGGCCATTCTGGCGCTCAATGCGGCGAATCAGGCTTCCGCTGTCCGGCATGGCATAGACCAGATCGATTGCCGCCTGATCAATCGCCAGCGGATCCGCTGAGGCCAGAATGCCGATATCGTGCATATCCGGTTCGGCCGGGCTGCCATCGCAGTCACAGTCCACAGACAGACGGTTCATGACGCTGATATAGAGGATTTTTCCGTCCATATACTGGTCCACGCCCTTGGCCGCATCCGCCATGGCCTCAAGGAAGGAATCCTGCTCCCCCCAGATGCCGCCGCTCTTCTTGGTGCCGCCTGAATGGATCCATACCTTGCCCATGGAAGAGCCGAAACCGATGGAGATGTTCTTGATAGCCCCGCCGAAGCCGGCCATGGCATGTCCCTTGAAATGTGTCAGCACCAGATAGGAATCATAATTGGCAAAATGGCTGCCCACATAATCCTCATGAATGCGGACGCCGTTGTCAATCGGGATCTCCATGCTCCCTTCCTCATCCAGAATATCCAGCTCCGCAACCTCCAGGAGACCGTTGTCCCTGGCCTGCTGGCGGTGCATGGCCGTTGAGGCCCGGCTCCCGCCGTAAGCGGTATTGCACTCCACGATCGTCCCGTTCACCAGATGGACAAGATCCGCGATGAGTTCCGGCCGCAGATAATTGCTGCGCTCACTCTCCCCCGTGGACATCTTGACGCCCACTTTGCCGGAAGGCGGCGCCCCCAGCGCCTGATAAGCTGCAACAAGGCTTTCCGGGGAAATGTCGCTGATGAAATAGACCACCGGTGCGTTCTCATCCTCCGTGCTAAATGGCAGGCTGCCCGTCTCCAGGCTCACGCCGCCATTGGTCACCAGCGTGTCCGCCAGCGCGGCGGAGCAGAGCAGACAAAACAGAAGAAATACAGAAAATACCTTTTTCATGGGGCTGTCTCCTTTTTCAGGGTCTCAGTGTTGGTCCTATACCGGATCCACTCTGCAGGAATCCGGCTTTTAACAACTGTCGCAGCTCGACAGGTTCGTTACTGTTTATTCATTTTCGCACAGTCGCCGATCTTCTCGCCCATGACGAAATACTCGTAGGTCGGGAATTCGAAAAGAACCGGTTTGAACACGTGATAGTCGATCTTGTCCTTGTCATTCAGGACGGTTTCATCTGCATAGGTGGCCAGAATCCTGCAGACGAAATGATCAAAATGTTCCAGTTCATAGTTTCCGTCCACCTCACATTCGATGGACACTTTGGCATCATCGATGAGCGGTGCACCGTTTTCGCCCATGGTCCAGGCGAACGCTTCGGATTTGTCGGTCTTGTTTCCGCTGATGGTTCCCATCCGGTCAGCCGCC
>JAGAHV010000232.1:0-2639 GCA_017626895.1 Clostridia bacterium
GGCCAAGGCCGGTTATTTCGATTTTCGCACCGGGCTCGACAAGGCGGGTGCGGGTGTCCGTCACCTTGTTGAATTCGTAGAAATAGTCCGTGCCGTCCTGCAGTGTGAGGAGCTTGTAGATGGGATGTTCTTCCGCAAGCATGATCTCAGCCAGGCGGTCGTAGTCCTGCCGCGGCATGGCAATGTCGATGTTATAGTGACGGAGATTGTAAATCCCGAATGAGGCGCCGAACATCTGCCGCTCGCCCAGTGTATCCAGAATAGCCTCCAGCTTTTCCGGGACAATTCCATGCACCTCAATGTCTACATCCGGTGCCTTCTGGCCGACGCCCATCAGGCGGTCCCGGACCATTCCGCCCACATAGTAGACTGTTCCGCCTGCCCCGGCAACACACTGCGCGATACGGCGTGCCATTTCAATATTCCGATTGTATTCCATGTTTCCCTCAGTCAAACCGTCCCCTCGTACAGGACTTTATCGCTCAGCTGGAGCCGTCTGACTCCTGATGCTTTCTCTTTATTCAAATTGAAACGCAGCAGATAGCCCGTATTCAGGTTCCGGTCATCAAGACAGCCTGTCAATTGTTTTTCGTCCTCTGAATGGTACCGTTCGCCGTGTCCGGTCTTCAGCTGAATGACATATCGTCTGCCCAGATAATGAATGACAAGATCCGCTTGCCGATCATCTCTCAGCTGTTCCTCCACGTGGTAAGTTCCTGTGCCGTTAATGATTCCCGACACGTAGGTGATGAAACGTTCCCGTCCCTCTTCTTCAAGGCACGTATCGGTTTGGCCGTTATGAATTCTGTTATGTTCCCTGATAAAATGGTCCATCATCTTCGGGATGTCAAGTCCGCCTTCCTCGTCCACAAAGGCCGACTTCATCCCGGCCGCGATCTGTTTCAGATCGTTGTTTTGATCATTTTCCCCAATAAACTGCGTGGATAACAGCATCTCAAAGATTCTGCAGGACAGCGCTGCCCGATTGCGGTTATTTCGGATAAACCCATGCATGAAAAGCTGCTGCTGCGCTTCATCATAAGGGAGCCATGCAAAGGTCTCCCCGCGCATCAGGAGTGCACGAATCCGGCTGCGAAGTGCCGGATAATCTGCCAGCTTTCCTGTGAGAGACGCGAACAGGGTGTTATTGGGCTGTGAAAGGATCTTTTTTACCGCTTCATCTACTCCATACCGTGTCCACGCATCATGCAGAGAGTTAAACACACCGGGGACAAGATCTGTATCGATTATCTGGCAGATCCTGCTGACAAGGTACGGATAGCCATTGGTATATTCCCGGACAGACGTTGCGATCTCTGCGGTATCCATTCCCGTATGATGATCTGCTTCATATTCATCCAGCATTCCCCGGATGCCCTCCTCAGACAGACTCATGTCAATGTCAAAGTCAGCCGCAATATTCCATGGACTGGTTACCCGCTGCCGATCCTCCGGACGAATCCTGCTGTTCAGAGATTTTACATCCGTTACACCAGCCAGAATCACGGACTGAAAAGCCGGCGCTTTATCCGTATCCCGCCTGATATATCCATCGCGAAGCTGAGCAAGGAAGTCAAGAAATACCTGAGTATTTGCAGCGCTGTCTATTTCATCGATCATAAGGACGGTGGGCCGCTCGGAATGCTTTATCCATCGTTTCAGAATTCTGAACAAATGGTCCATTTTTATCTTTTGAGGATCCGAGCGGTTCAGTTCGTCAAGTGCAGACAGTGTATCTTCCGGCACAGGGACATCTTCAAACTCATGCGCATCCATGATAATACGGGACATTGCCTGTGAAAAAGTCGCGCCGTTCTCAAAAACATCATAATCAAGCCGTTGAAAGTCTAACGACAAAACGAGATACGCTGTTTTCAATTGTTGTTTCAGAGCCGTTAAAGTCGTCGTCTTTCCATATTGTCTCCCACGGCTGATGGCGAAATACTGTCCGTCATCGACAAGCTTTTTAATGTCTTTGACCCGCTGGGAGAGATCCGCCATGTAATGCTTTGATGGAATACACACTGCTGTTGTATTAAAATGCTTCATAAGATATATCGCTTTTCTTCAGCTGTGTCTGGTCTTTGCGCCGTAAAAATTCCGGTGCGCATATATGACAAACTGCCGCCACAGCGGCAGCTTGTCATATTCACTTTAACCGTTTCCGGATCCTTTGATCAGTAACCGGCCTGTGTCTGCCGGTCGTTTTCCTCATCCAGCAGTCCGTCTGCCTTGAGCATGTCCGTGAGAACATCTATCTCACTTTCCAGATCGACAAAACGGTATTCATCCAGGGATTCCAGCTGCTTCTTGAATGCTGCATCCACTTCACCCAGGGCCTTGTTAATCCGGCTGCGGACTTCCCTGGCTTTGACCGTATATGCGCTTCGGTCCAGCTTGGCCCGGGCGTTGAGCAGCTTCAGGGTTGTCGGCAGATAGTAACGCAGGAAGGTTCGCATCTGCGGCAGAATTTCCTCTTTCTGGCCAAGGATGTCAAGGATCTGCCGGCAGCTGGTTTCAATGGAGTCGATGGTGGCGGAAAGCGTCGGATCCGGAATACGGCTGTTCGCCCGCTGGATCATTTGCAGTGCCCGTTCGCCCTGCGCGATGATTTCCCGGACATCGGATGAATCAAATGA
>JAGAHV010000233.1:0-2386 GCA_017626895.1 Clostridia bacterium
ACTCCCGCCGGCAGACCTGCAGCTTTACCGCAATCCCAACGGCGGAGCCAACTATCATCTGGATGCCAACTGTTCCGGCGTCAAGGAAAAATTCCTGCCGCTGACAGGCGATTTTACCTACGGGGATCTGAATACCGGTGAGTTCAAAAAGCTGACGCCCTGCGTTTACTGCGGAGCGCCCAAACGGCCGGAGACGCTCTATGAGCGGTACATGTTTGAGGCGCAACAGATCGGTGCACAGCTGGATGAGGCGGCCGTTAAAAAAGCATTCGGAATCGAATGAGCAAAGTCCATGGCATGGCCATGGGCTTTTTTTGTGTCCCATGCGGGTAACCCGCCTAAACAGAGCACAGGTCGCAGGTTTCCTTTTGATCTCATAAGGTTTTGTTTGATCCCTTTCCGCCAAAAACGGCTGATTCGGTTCCTGAAAGCACACAAAACAGAAATACTTTGCTAAAAATTTCACAAATATAATCAAACATTTGCCATGATCAATGAAAACTAATTGGTATTATGCCCGGCAGAGCGCTATAGTAGTCGATGAAACGAAGCGTTTCTCCAGCTTCGGACTTGAGTTGGCAGGAGGTGGTTTTGCATGGGCCGTGAACATCAGGCAGTGTTTGAAACACAGCCGGTTTTTAAGGCCATACTCCGTCTGGCGCTCCCGACGATGATCGGGCAGGTCATCCTTGTCCTTTACAACATGGCGGACACGTTTTTCATTGGCCTTACCGGAAGCGATGCGATGCTTGCCGCCGTCACGGTGAGCACGCCCGCGTTCATGTTTCTTTCGGCCATTTCCAACCTCTTTGGGGTGGGCGGTGCCAGTGCCATTGCAAGGGCGCTGGGCAAAAAGGACAGGGAGACCGCAGGACAGTGTGCATCCTTCAGTTTCTACGGCTGTCTCACGGGAACCCTGATCTATTCACTGCTGGTCGGCATCTTTTTGCATCCGATGGTTTCACTGCTGGGCGGAACCAATGCGCTTGTTCACCGGTATGCCTGTATGTACATGCGCGTAACCGTTATTATTGGCGGGGTCTGTACCTCAATGAATGCCCTTCTGGCCCATCTGATCCGTTCGGAGGGGCGGGCCATGCATGCATCCACAGGCATCGCACTCGGGGGAATTTTCAATATCATTCTGGATCCGGTGTTCATGTTCATTCTGTTCACCCCTGGCAATGAACTGCTGGGAGCGGCGGTGGCGACGGCGCTTTCCAATTTACTGGCATTTCTCTATTTCGGGATCGTCCTGATGAAAATCCGCCGGAAAACCGTGCTGTCCTTTAAATGGACACCGGCGGTTTTGCGGACAGCCGTCCCCGGTGAGATCCTTCGGATCGGACTCCCTGCCTGTATGATGACTTTTTGCGAAAACCTCTCCTTTTCCGTGATGGATGCGCTCACGGCCACCCACGGACTTGCGTTTCAGGCAGGATTTGGTGTGGCGAAAAAGGTCAATATGCTGGCCCACTGTATGGTGCGCGGGATTTCACAGGGTGTCCTCCCGCTCATTGCCTATAACTATGCGGCCGGGAAAAAACAGCGGATGCATTCGGTGATCACGGCCTCTGTCCTCCTGGCCACCGGGCTGGCAGCGATGTGCACCGCCGCTTCTCTTCTGTTTGCGCATCCGCTGATTGCTCTCTTCATTCATCACGAATCACCCTCGCTGAATCATGGAATGGTGTTCCTCCGGATGCTCTGTCTGGGATGTCCTTTTTCCGCGCTGGCCTATGTCCTTATTTCCGTTTTTCAGGCAGTCAATGACAGCGTTCATTCTCTGATTCTGGCGCTGCTTCGCAAGGGCATTCTGGATATTCCGCTTCTGTTTGTGTTTAACCGGCTGATGCCCCCTTACGGTCTGGCCTGGGCAACGCCGGCAGCGGATCTTGCCTGCGCGCTGTGTGCCGTTGTCCTGTATGAGGTGTTCAGAAAGCGGATCAGTCCCGGAACTGCCGGCACATCCCACCAGGTCCGAGAAACGGTCTCGCTGAGAGCCGTAAACCTTTACCGATTGAAATGAATCCCGGCGGCCAGGCAGGAGTGAGTGATCCTGCCGCCGATGGGCGACGGACAAATCTGAGGCCAGGAAAAGACACGGCCGACGGCACTTCAGCCCCGGTGTCCGCTGTCACGAGCCGGAGAGAACCTTGTCAATTCCTGGCACAAACCGTATAATCAAATCGGCATTCGGGTGTGCAATTGGATGAAAGCCTTTTTTAAGAGGTGAAAATATGATTGATGCAAAGATTTATTCCCTTTTAAAGGTTGTTGAAACGGGAAACTATACCCGGGCCGCGAAAGCGCTTTCTCTGACACAGCCTGCGGTCAGTCAGCATATCCATGCGCTTGAAGCGGAACTGGGTGTCCGCCTGTTCGA
>JAGAHV010000025.1:0-6042 GCA_017626895.1 Clostridia bacterium
GCCGGATCTGCCGGCTGATCTTCTGTCTTTCGCGCCTGCCAGACCCGGATGATTTTCATTACCAGGTACAGAAGGATCAGGGTAATGGTCTTATCTGAAAAATCGACATACGCCTGGCCGATGACATACGAGACCATTCGCGGGACGCCCAGCTCGCTGTAAAAGCCGATAATGCCGTCCCCCCAGCGGTTCCCGGTCATCCCGTTTGAAAGCAGGATATTGAGCGGCACGGAGAGAATGACAGTCGCCACCATGCAGTATACGCTTGTGGACACGGTGCCCAGGAACGTATCCAGCTTTTTATGCCGGGCTGCCAGACCGATAATGATGCCGGTTGCCGCGCCTGCAGAGGCATACAGCCAGGTCACATGATGGATCATGGCATAAATCACATTCGCGGCAACCCCCACCACACTGCCGGCAAACGGGCCTAAAACATAGGCAATCAGCGCAGTCCCAAAGGAATCAAACCAGAATAGCGTTCTCGTATAGTTTGTCAGTTCGCGTCCTGCCAGGTTCAGCAGGATACAAAGCGCTGTAAAAAGACAGACCTTCCACGTTTTCCATCTGTTCACAATTCTCACCCCACATCATTCCAGGTTCCGCTCAGCTCTCTGAGCAGCCCTTCCCCGTTACTGTCCGATCTGACGGGCGACCTGGCTGTATTCATCAAACCATTTCTGATAGGTCCCATCCGCGAGAACCTCGTCGATCACGCCGTTGACGAAGTACATCAGGATAAGGTTTCCCTTCTTTCCCGCCACCCGGTCCCCGTCAAACTGGGGCTCGAGGATGAACTCAATGCCCGGGACAACCATCAGCCCGCAGTCGGGATTTGCCTCAATATAGGCCAGTACGTTCTCATAGTCCACGGCAATCGCATCCACCGATCCGTTCCGGAGGGCCTCATACACTTCCTCGCTGGTGGACAGGCGGCGAAACTCCTGATACAGGGGAACATTGTCAGCCATCAGCGCCTCCTGAAGGGACCCCCGCTGGGCGGCAATCTTTCGTTTCTCCAGGTCACTGACAGAGGTGATCCTCTCCCGGTCCTCCTCACGGATCAGCAGCCGGCTTCCGGTATTGTCTGTCGTATAATGATAGCCCTTGGACAATTCCACCTGACCGGCCCGGCTGGGGGTAAACGCCAGACCGGATATGGCCAGGTCACACACCCCGTCGGCCACCGCCGGCAGCACTTCCGTAAATTCCAGGGGAACAAGCTCAAGCCTGACCCCCATCCGCTCTGCAATCCGCCGCGCCAGTTCGATGTCAGATCCCACAATCTGTTCCTGCCCCTCCAATGACGGGTCGATGAACTCGTAGGGCGGAAAGTACGGTTCCGTCGCCACTCGCAGGACCCCGGAATCGCGGATTCGCCGGAGGGATTCATCCACATTTTCAGGAATGCCGTCCGTGACATCCATGGAACCATCCACAAAATTATATTCGTTCTCCATAAACGGCGTCTCCTCAGCGATTCCCGCCGCCATCAGGAAAACGATCCAAAGCATCATCAGCAAATACAGCGCACTTTTCATCTCAGATCCTCCAGAAAAGTCCGGTCCTGTTTCCATCAAGCAATGACTTACCGGATTTTATGTCATACTGCGTGTATTATACCGTATCACTCTGTAAAGATCAAACAAAATTCTGTAGTGTTTTAGCATATCATTGCGTTAATGTTCGGAATTTCTTACCCTGCTGCGGCACCCTCCTCTTTGGAAACCGCTGTACTCATCCCATCCAGTCCGGCGCCGCGCATTTGCCCTCTTCGTCTCTGCAGTCAGCCTCCTTCTCCTCCCGACCGTTCCGCTGTGCTTTTCGCAGCTGCAAAAATATTTCCTGCATTTTGAAAATATTTTTTCGTTTCTTCCTTGACAGGAAATTAAATTTGCATATAATAGAGACATCCGACCCCTGTCGGAGTCAGTGGAAACACTCATTTACGGAAGAGGTGATTTTATGCAGGAGAATTTTTCCATGATTGTCGGCCGGTGTATTCAGAGTCACCGGGATGAAAAGCATATATCGCCCGTCGATCTCGCCAGACTTCTGGGGACCTCACGCCCCACCATTGCAAACTGGGAATCCGGAAAAACCGTTCCGGACGTACGAAACGCACGGGCCATGTGTGATCTGCTGGAAATCCAGCCCGCCGAGATTCTGGGTTATGAGTCTGCCGAAACCGGCCGTCCCTCCTTTACCAAAGAAGAGGCAAATCTGATCAAATACTACCACAAGCTTGAGCCGGCCAACCGGCGCACGGTGAACAAGATGATTCTCTCCCTTGTCGAGGATCAGGATGCGCAGCGTTTTGAGCATTTCAAAAACGACTATGTTCTGATGATCGACGATCCGACCCCTGCCGCGGCAGGAACAGGCTGTGATTACTCATCCGAGGAACCGACTTACACCTTTGTCAGACGGAATCCGGCAAACTTCAATGCCGATCATCTGATTCACGTATCCGGTCACAGCATGGAGCCGTTTTATCAGGATGGCGACATCGTCTACGTCCGGCGCACACGGGAGCTCATCAAGGGCAAGGATTACATCTGTGACACCGCCGATGGACGGGTTATCAAGCGGGCCGGGGATAACTGTCTGTATTCTCTTAACCGCGATCTCCCCTTTCCGGACAAATACGAGGATGATCACGTAACCATCTTCGGACAGGTTCTGGGGGTTCTCAAGGCAGAGGATCTGGTATCCGAACAGGATTTCAACGATGTTCAGGCTGCCCACATGGATGATGTACGAAACTTCCGTCAGCGGCTTTACTCAATGGATTAACAACACCCGATACGTGTACGTTTCAGCCTCCGTCCGGCTGGCTTTTCCAGAAGATTCTTTGTCCGTCTGTTTTTTCAAAGAACAGTGTTGAAAAAACAGGCAAAGCAGGGTATCATGAAATGCATACGAAGAACAAACGCTGTATGATTCGCTGAGGGTTGTCGTAGAAGCTCTGGCTCAAAAAAACAAAGTCACGGAGGAGGTTAAGGAAATCATGGGTGGAAGAGTACTGGAATTCAGAGCAGATAACGTGTTTAATGCTGGAAAAAATGAAGGCCGAAAAGAAGGCTTCGAAGAAGGCCGAAAAGAAGAACGCAAGGTATGGCAGGAAAAGGACAAGGAATGGCAGATGGAACGCCAGAAGATGCAGATGGAGATAGAAAAATTGCGGATGCAGATGAAAGCAACAAACGCAATGCCCGGATTAGCCACTTAATCATGGTTTTGGACAGTGTCGGCAAGAGTCATGCTGTCTTCCTGGCAAAGGCAGCTTTCCTTTGTTAAGTGTACATTCCGGCTCCCTCAGCTGACTGTTGCAAGAATTTTTGCGCCAGTCTGCGTCTTTTCACAGAACGGTATTGATAAATAGGCAGACCAAAGTACAGTGTAGCGGATAAATGACGAGGAAATCATGGGTGGAAGAGTACTGGAATTCAGAGCAGATAACGTGTTTAATGCTGGAAAAAATGAAGGCTTCAAAGAAGGCTTCAAAGAAGGCTTCGAAGAAGGCCGAAAAGAAGAACGCAAGGTATGGCAGGAAAAGGACAAGGAATGGCAGGAAAAGGACAAGGAACGGCAGGAAAAGGACAAGGAACGGCAGCTGGAACGCCAGAGGCTGCAGATGGAAATAGATAGATTGCGCACGCAGCTGGAGGAAATGAACAGATCGGCCGGATTGCCTTCATAATCATGGGAGCGGGCAGTGTTGAATTGAACTGTTTCCTCTTGCCCGCCGCCAGTCGCCGGCAGCTTTTCGGCGGTCAGTGAATGTCCAGCTCCCGGTTGAAGCAACAGACTTTGCATTAAAATAATGAAATACAGCGTGATGGTATGAAGTCAGAGACTGCGAGGTCTTTTGACAGAACGTCCCGAGAAGGAGAATAAACATGGCAAAAAAAGCATCTCCCGCAGCCGAGGAAACGGTCGTTTCCCCCGAAGCTGAAGAGTCCAAAGCGGCCAAAAAGACCGCTAAGAAAGCCGTAGAGCCGGAGGTTCTCTCTGAGGCTGAGGCCAAGAAAAAAGCCCTCAAAACCGCCCTTGCCGGAATTGAAAAGCAGTTTGGCAAGGGAGCGGTCATCCGCATGGGTGACAAGCCCAAGACCTCCATTCCAGTCATCCCCACCGGCTGCATGGATATCGACATGTGTCTCGGTGTCGGCGGACTCCCACGCGGGCGTGTCATTGAGATCTACGGTCCTGAATCCTCCGGTAAGACTACCGTTGCCCTTCAGACCATTGCCGAGGCACAGCGCATGGGCGGTGTCGCCGCATTTGTGGATGCCGAGCATGCCCTTGATCCCATTTATGCCCGTGCCCTGGGTGTGGATGTCGACGATCTGTATGTTTCCCAGCCGGATACCGGTGAGCAGGCACTGCAGATCACAGAGGCTCTGGTCCGTTCAGGCGCTATTGATATCATCGTCATCGACTCCGTGGCCGCTCTGGTTCCAAAGGCGGAAATTGACGGTGAAATGGGCGATTCCTTCGTCGGTCTGCAGGCCCGCCTGATGTCCCAGGCGCTTCGCAAGCTGACCGGCATTGTCAACAAGACCAATACGGTCTGTATCTTTATCAATCAGCTGCGTGAGAAAGTCGGCGTCATGTACGGCAATCCGGAAACCACGCCCGGCGGACGCGCACTCAAATTCTATGCTTCTGTCCGCATTGATGTACGCAAAGGTGAACCCATTAAGGAAGGTTCACAGGTCATCGGCAACCGGACAAAAATCAAGATTGTCAAGAACAAGGTTGCACCGCCTTTCCGCAACTGCGAGGTCGACATGCTCTTCGGTGAGGGCATCTCCAAGGAAGGTTCCCTGCTGGATCGGGCCGTGGACTTTGACATCATCCACAAGGCCGGTGCCTGGTTCTCCTTCAACGGCGACAAGATCGGCCAGGGCCGTGATAATGCCCGGCAGTATCTCAAGAGCAATCCTGACTTCAGAAGCGAAGTGGAGCGGCTGGTTCGTGAGCGCATCCGCGCAGAAGCCGGCGCCGAGGAAGAACCCGCCGCCGCTGAAAATGCCGCACCGCTCCAGCCGGTGGATGCGGATCTCCCGGACTCCCCCTCTGAACTCGACATGTCCGATGAGGAACTGCTCGATTCTCTCCCCGAACTGGATTACACCTGATTTTTTCAAGGATGTGATTTCATGCTTTATACCTGTCCTTCATGCAGGTACGTTTTTCACTCTGTTTCGGTTCCTGAACGCTGTCCGGACTGCGGAAAGCTTCATCCGCGTCCTGCTCATCCGGATGAGCAGGAATGGTTTCACCGTATAGAGAAAGAAAAACGGGCTTATCAGCAGATGCAGCGGCGCTGCCGTCTTTCCGCTGTTTAAGCACTGCGTCTGTGAACTGAACCGGGCAGCGGATCATGCTCCGCTGCCCGGTTTGTTTCCATCCGTCCCGGCGTACATTGCCAGTGCCGAAAAAAAGCAGATGCGTTTTTGCATCTGCTTTTGGCGTTCTGTGTACTTAACGGGTCGTGTAGATCGAGAGACGATGTCCGGCAATGATGTGATCCGGATCGGTGATGCCGTTCCACTGGCAGAGATTTGCAACCGTAACACTGTAACGGTGTGCAATCTTGGTGAGCGTGTCACCGCGCTTGATGACGTAGGTGATCCAGTGTGCCTGTCCGGCACCGCCGGCGGCCTCATTCATTTCGTTATCGTTCAGGGTCTGTACGTTTTTGAGTTCCTCGTTCATGGTTTGCCTCCTGTTAATTTGTCATTTTGTCATCTGTTTATACGATTCAGAAAGGGAACCGGCAGGGTTTTCGGGAAATTTGCCGGTGTTTAGCGGCTGGTGTAGATGGAGAGGCGATGTCCGGCCACGATGTAGTCCGGATCGGTGATGCCGTTCCACTGGCAGAGATTTGCAACCGAGACGCCGTAGCGGTGTGCAATCTTGGTGAGCGTATCGCCGCGCTTGATGACGTAGGTGATCCAGTGTGCCTGTCCGGCACCGCCGGCGGCCTCATTCATTTCGTTATCGTTCAGGGTCTGTACGTTTTTGAGTTCC
>JAGAHV010000234.1:0-15647 GCA_017626895.1 Clostridia bacterium
AAAGGAGGACATCCAACCATGAATCTGAACGTTCGTTTTGCCGGTGAGCAGGATATTCCTGCCATCATGGAACTGCTCCGGCAGGTCAACCGCGTACACCAGGAAGGCCGCCCGGATCTTTTCCGGCTGGCCACCAAATACACGGAGGATGAGCTAAAGGCCATTCTCAAAGACCCAAAGACACCCGTATTCGTCTGCACCGACCCTTCCGGAAAGGTTCTCGGCCATGGATTCTGCGTGCTGCAGCGGCCGGAAAATACCCGCCTTCTGAACGACCACCTGACGCTGTACATAGATGACATCTGCGTGGACGCTCAGGCAAGAGGCCGGCATGTCGGCCGGGCCATCTATGAGCACATTCTCGCCTATGCGCGTCAGCTCGGCTGTTACAACGTCACGCTGAATGTATGGACCTGCAATCCCGGGGCGATGCAGTTTTACGAAAAGCTGGGTCTCGTCCCCTATAAGATCGGCATGGAAAAAGTGCTGGAATCATGAAAAAAGGAGCTGCATCTGCAGCTCCTTTTTTAAATCTTACTCGTCGTCCTCTTCCATTGCCGCCTTGTTGGCTTCAATGATCTTCTGGGCATTCATTGCCGGAACTTCCTCATACCGCTCGAAAGACATCTTGAAGGAGCCTTTCGCCTGGGTCATGGAACGAAGATCCGTTGCATACTTGAACATTTCAGCCTGCGGGACCTCAGCCGTAATGACCTGCTTGCCGCTGACGGGTTCCATTCCGAGAATGCGGCCGCGGCGCTTGTTGAGATCGCCCATAATGTCGCCCATGTACTCATCCGGAACGGTGACCTCGACATGCATGATGGGCTCAAGGAGAACCGGGCTGGCATTGATGCACTGCTTATAGGCAATGCGTGCCGCCGTCTTGAACGCCATTTCAGAGGAGTCAACCGGATGATAGGAACCATCATGCAGCTTGGCATGGAGTCCGACCATCGGATAGCCGGCCAGAACGCCCTTCACGAGGTTCTCACGGAGGCCCTTTTCAACGGAGGGGATGAAGTTGCGCGGAACAGCGCCGCCAACCACGGCATCCTCGAACTCGAATTCAACGGAGGGATCGGCCGTCGGGGAGAACTCAATCCATACATCACCGAACTGTCCATGACCGCCGGACTGCTTCTTATGGCGTCCCTGTACGTCAATGGTCTTGCGGATGGTCTCACGATAGGCAATCTTGGGATCCTTGAAGACCGCTTCGGCACCGAACTTGGTGAGCAGCTTCTGACGGACGATTTCCAGTTCCAGCTCGCCCTGGCCGCTGATCAGCGTTTCCGTGGTCATCGGGTCTTTTGCAACAATGACATCCGGCATTTCATCGACCAGACGGCTGAGTCCGGAGAAGACCTTGTCTTCCTCACCGGCCTTCTTTGCATAGACCGCCATGGAAATCTGCGGAGCTGGGAAATCAATGGCATCAAACTGAACCGGCTTGCCAATCTCGCTCAGCGTATCACCGGTAGAGGTGAACTGCAGTTTGGACACGGCACCGATATCGCCTGCGCACAGCATGTTGACCGGGGTCTGCTTCTTTCCGCGGATGCTGAAGATGCCGGCCGCCTTCTCAGGCTTGTCCGCATTGGCATTGTACAGGGAGGTCTGAGCGGTGAGAATACCGGAAACGACGCGGACCAGAGACAGCTTGCCGACAAAGGGGTCAGCAATCGTCTTGAAGACCTGCGCGGTAAAGCTCTCGGAGGTATCCGCATGACGGATATGCATGGACTTCGTCTTCGGGTTGATGCCGTGATACGTTCTCTCCATGGGAGAGGGCATATAGGAGGCCAGTGCAAACATCAGCGGACGTACGCCGATGCCGTCAAGAGAGGAAACCGGCGCAACGGGAACGATGCTGCCGTCATAGATGCCGGCAGAGAGGCCGCGGCGCATTTCCTCATCCGTCAGGGTGCCCTCGTCAAAATACTTCTCCATCAGTTCCTCACTGGTGGAAGCAGCGGCCTCATAGCAGGCCTCAAGCGCTGAGGCAACCTGATCCTTCATGTCATCCGGAATCGGGATCTCGCGGCGGTCCTTATGCGAACCGGTAAATGCCTTGCCGCTCAGCACGTCAACGACACCCTTGAACGTGGTGCCCTCGCCGATGGGCAGAACCATGGGGATAATGCTGCTGCCATACTTTTCACGCAGTGAATCCAGGACTTTCTGATAGTTGACATGCTCACGGTCCACCTGAGAGATGGCCACGAATCTTGCCATATTGCGTTTTCCGCTGGCTTCCCAGGCCTTCTCAAAGCCGGTTGAAATGCCCGTCACAGCGCTCATGACAATCAGCACACTCTCACACGCCGAAAGTGCACCGGCTGCCTCACCGGCAAAGTCAAAATAGCCGGGAACATCAATCACGTTGAGTTTCTTTCCGTGTACCTCGATGGGGGCGACGGATGCGCTGATGGAAATATGACGCTTGACCTCTTCAGGATCATAATCGCTGACGGTATTGCCTTCTTCGACACGGCCCTGCCGGTCAATGGCACCTGATGAAAACAGCATGGATTCCACCAGAGTGGTCTTTCCTTCCGAGCCGTGTCCCAATACAGCGATGTTGCGAATATCCTTTACAGAATAATCCTTCATGATTTTCCTCCTTATCCTAAAACCGCGCTGCGGTATCATTCAAGAAAACGGTCTTTGAAACTATCTCCGTTTTCACGTTGAATCGATTATAACAGAATCCCTCGCCGTTGAAAAGCTTTTTATCTGTTTTCTTTCATGAATGTCCGCCTCACCGGTCATCGCCGCCTCAAAAAGCCTCCTCCGGGATCATCCCAGTGGAACCACATTCCCACGATCTGCATACAAAAAAGGCGTCTCCGAAGAGACGCCTCAAAAGCCGCAGCCTTTGGGACCTGCCTTTTACGCACTGGTCCGGGATCAGATGCCATACCGGATGTTCTTGACCGTTTTGCTTTCCAGCATGAGATCTTCATAGATCCGGACGCCGCCGTTGCCCGTCGGTGCCTGTGCCAGCAGGCCAACCTTCACTTTCCTGTCCGCCGGCAGGCTGAAGAAACGCATCATGGCGAAATGCTCGCCGTCCATGGAATAATGGAACGAGAAGGTGTTCTGCACGCGGCACACCTTGAGCCAGGCCGTGTTCCCCTCCAGATTGCACCCGTTGGCATCATCCGATTCACCCCGCTTGGTGACGACGCTGACCGCCGCATGGGTGCCAAAGTCCGTTTTTTCAAAGCAGGCTTTCGCCCAGTTCTTCAGGTCAACCATCACCATGACGGAAGCGGAATCGTAGATATCCCTGAATGCGTGCGATACCCTGACCTTAAGGACGAAATCGCCCTCCACCTCCGTATAATAGTACGGCGCATTGCTCAGCGATTCCGGTGTAATGCCCTCCTCGCTGACAGAACCGCTGTTGCAGAAAAAATCGCTCTGCGGCGTCGCCATGATTTCAATTCTTCTGCCTTCTTTTCGAATCTCGGACTGATTCATCCACTGAAATTCCATCTGACTGTCCTCCCCTTGTTGTCAATGCTGTGCCTGCCTGAAACTATATCACAGGCCAGATGTGCACAAAAGGTACTTTCTCCCCAGATCATAGCACTATTTTCCCAAACGGCGCACAGAGCCGGGCAAATAGCCGTAGTGCTGCCGGAACTGACGGGTAAAATAGCTCGGGGAATGAAAACCGCAGGACTGGCTGATTTCCTGGATGGTGCGTGTGGTGTCGCTGAGGAGAGCGTGGGCTTTTTGCAGTCTGTACTGAATCAGGACAGCGACAGGCGTTTTCTGCAGAGCTGCCAGAAAACACCTGCCCGCTTCGCTCCGGCTGATATTGGCCGCCCCGGCAATGTCTGCAAGGGAAATGTTCTCACTGTAATGTTCGTAAATGAATGTCAGCATCTGCGAAACCCTTATCTGCGTGTTCAGCGCCACCCGGGAGATCTGCGTCCTGGGAAATTCATCCAGATGCACATTCAGGTAATCAAAGATCGCGGTCAGCGCCTGCTGGACGCGAAGTTCATACAGCGGACCCCCGTCACTCAGCAGTTCATAGATGTGCTGAATCCTCTGATGGATCTCCTCCTGTTCGCCCCGCCTGAACACCACATACGGAAGTTCCTCACAGGCCGCGATGTTCTGAACGTATTTCTGATAGACCACACTTTCCTCAGGGGCAATCAGCGTTCCCGAAAAGACGATGCCGGGCATCGGGTCCGGCACTTCGCCCGAAATCTGCCGGATGCAGTGCAGCCGGTTGGCATTGACGAACAGGCGGTCACCGGCCTCAAGCAGGACATGTTCCTCTCCCACCTGATAGTCAAGGACTCCTGTCACGGCGGTGACGATTTCAAACTCGGGATGCCAGTGAACCGGCCCTTCCCGGGCAGGCAGATCAACGATTTCATCATGAAACCAGGTGATCGGAAACTCCGCGGAAACAGGATGGAGCTGTTCCCGAAGCTGATGATCCAGGATAATCGCCATCTCCTTGCCTCCTTTACAAATCTCGGCTCTTTTCATGTGCCTGAGGCGCTTTGTCAACGGTCTGTTCACATTAATTTTCTGAACAGAAAGACGGACTGCACGGACACCAGGTCCTTGTGCAGTCCGTTCCTTTTGATTCCATTCAGGGCGACCGGCATCCCTCCGGATGCGGGTGCTTCCGGACAGGCTCCGCTCAGGCACTCATCTGGAACCGCGGGTATTCCGGCGGTCCAGATAGCCCCGTCCGTTCCGCTTTCTGCGAACGTAAATTTCCATTCCGATTTCCTGCCAGAATCTGGGATACAGCAGCAGAATAACCGGAAATACTTCAAGGCGTCCCGCCAGCATATCAAAGATCATCACGCACTTTGACAGGGCGGAGAAATCGGCATAATTGGCTGCCGGGCCGGCCGCGCCAAATCCCGGTCCGATGTTGTTAAACGTCGCCGCAACCGCCGAGAAAGAGGTTTCAAAGTCAAATCCGTCCATGGCGACCAGAAGAACCGAAATGGAGACGATCAGGAACACCCCCGTATAGTAGACGTAAATCGCACGAAGGGTTTCCACTTCCACTTCTTTTCCTTCAAACTTGACCCTCCTCACCGAACGGGGATGCAGGAATGAGTAGATATAGGAATAAAACGACTTCCCGATAATGGCAATCCGGCTGACCTTGGTGCCGCCGCCGGTGGATCCGGCACAGGCACCGATAAACATGAGCAAGATGATAATGATCTTGGAAAAAGTCGGCCAGACATTGAAATCCACCGTGGAAAAACCTGTTGTGGTAATGATCGTCGCCACCTGGAAAAAGACCGTCCTGAGTCCCTGCTCCACTGTCTCAAACCGCCCGGCAAGATTTCTGTAAATCAGGAATCCGGCCGTCAGGATAATTCCCAGATACCAGTGCATTTCCTCACAGCGGAGTGCATCCCGGAATTTCCGAAGGAAGATCAGGTAGTAGACATTGAAATTCACACCAAACAGGATCATGAAAATGGTGATCACCCACTGCAGATACGGACTGAAACTGGCACAGGAATCGTTATAAATGCCAAATCCGCCCGTTCCGGCTGTTCCGCAGGCGGTACAGATGGCATCATACAAAGACATCCGTCCGGCAATCAGCAGCACGATCATCAGGACGGTCAGCGCCACATACAGGCCATAGAGGAGCTGCGCGGTAAACCTGACCTTGGGCACCAGCTTTCCTACCGAGGGTCCCGGGCTTTCCGCTTTCATCAGCTGCATGTTCGATCCGCCGACCATGGGCAAAACTGCCAGCAGGAACACCAGAATGCCCATGCCGCCGATCCAGTGGGTAAAGCAGCGCCACATATTCGTGGTGCGCGACATCTGCTCCACATTCCGCAGAATACTGGCCCCCGTGGTCGTAAAGCCGGAAACCGTCTCAAACACCGCATCCAGGTAGGAGGGAATCTCACCGGAGAGGGTGAGCGGAATGGCCCCGATCAGACTGAGCATAATCCAGCCCAATGCGGTGCAGGCCAGACCTTCTTTTGCATAAAAATTGATCTTTTCCGGCCGGGTCCTGATCACGGCAATGCCGGCAGCCGCACTGCAGAGCGCGACCACCATGAACGCAATCCCCTCCGTCTCCTCGTAAATGGCCGAGGTGGCAATCGGAAGGAGCATCAGGACAGCCAGAACCAGCAATATCCATCCGAGAATATAAATGATGCTTCTCATAACGCCTCACAGAAGAATGTCCGATGCATCGCCAAATCCCGTATGCTTGGTAATGACAATCATCCCGTCGCCCGCCTCAATGGTATCCTGGCCGCGGGGGAAAAGAATCTTTCCGTTCCGGTTGATGCAGGCGATCAGAAGCTGATCCTTTTTCTTCAGCCGCATCAGCGGAATGCCGATGACCGGAGACCCCTTTTCAATATGAAATTCAATCGCCTCGACGCGGTTGTCAAACATATGATACAGCGTTTCCACATTGCTGCCAATGGAGTTCCGCCTGGCGCGGACATACGCCGTAATTTCCTCCGCACAGATATACTTGGGATAGACGACACTGCCCAGGTCCAAATCATCGATGACATCATTAAACGTAATCCGGTTAATCTTCGTAATGGTCTTGAGTCCCTGAATCCGGTTGGCATACAGCGTCATCAGGATGTTTTCCTCATCAATCCCGGTCAGCGCAACAAACGCTTCCACCGAGTCAATTCCCTCTTCCTTCAGAACCTGCTCATCACTTCCGTTTCCGTTGATGATCGTCGCCTCCGGCAGCAGGGCATCAAGTTCATCACAGCGTTTCGGATCCGATTCGATAATCCGGACATCCATCCGCTGATCCAGCAGCTGTCTTGCCAGATAATAGGACGTTTTTCCTCCGCCGATGATCATGCAGCTCCTGAGGGATCCCGTCCGCATCCCGATGGCCGTAAAGATCTTGTTCACATCCCTTGATGCCGCCAGGATGGTAATATCATCCCCGGCTTTCAGGCTGTCTGTTCCTTTGGGAATGGATACCTCCCCGTCGCGCTCGATGGCACAGAGAATGTACCCGAATGAAAACAGGCGGTCCAGCGTCAGAATCTGTTTCCCGTCCAGCACATTCCCTTCCGGAATCGTAAAGCGAACCAGCTCCGCGTGTCCCTTGGCAAAGGCGCTGACGGACCGGGCCTGGGGCCGTGAAATAATCCTTCCGATTTCCCGCGCCGCCTCAAGATCCGGATTGATGATCATCGCAATCCCCAGCTGCTGGCGCAGATACGGAAGCTCCTCAATGTATTCCGGATTCCGCACCCGCGCAATGGAAACCAGACGCTTGCCGACCTTTTTGGCAATCGTACAGCAGAGCAGATTGATTTCATCCGATCCGGTTACGGAAATCACAATATCTGCCGTCTCAAGTCCCGCTTCCCTCAGGACCTGCATGTGCACACCGCTACCGGTGATTCCCATGACATCATACAGTTCCGTCACATCCCGGACAACCCGTTCGTTGATGTCCAGCACCGTAATATCATGTCCTTCGCGTGAAAGCTGTTCCACCAGGGTAATGCCGACTTTCCCGCAGCCGACAATAATGATATGCATCGTCGGCATCCGGCGTTTTTCTGGCATAAAAATCTCCTTTACAAGCAGCAGCCGGTCATACGGCACCAGTCGTTTCCGGTGCTTCTGTGTGACAAATACGCGCCTGCTCACATTTATATTTGAAGCTATTATAAATCCACAGAGAGAGCCTGTCAAATTCCATCCCGGAACAATTCACGGAATCACAGGCCGCGCAGGCCGGGATCTTTCCCTCTCAGGCAGAACCTTCTTCTTGACATTGCCGCAAAGCAGGGCATACAATGACAGCAACGAATGAATTAAAATGAAAGGATTGATTTTATGGAGGTTCTGAAGAACTTCAAGCTTAACGCAATCTTAACGGCTGTCGGAGAACTGATCATCGGCATTTTCCTGGTTCTAAATCCGGCAGCGAGCAAATCCGTCATCTCCAAAATCGTCGGCGTTCTCCTTCTTATTTACGGCATCCTCAACATCTTTACCTATCTGCGGAATCATGAACACTTCTGGGATCATGCCAGACTGGTCTGGGGAATCGGCGCCGTCATCATTGCCCTGCTCTTTCTGTTCAGCCCCAATACCATCATTCAATTCATCGGCTCCATTCTCGGCATCTGCATCATCCTCTCCGCCTGCAGCCAGATTCTGCGTTCCCTCACCCTGCGGGCCTTCAAGGACAGCCAGTGGTGGACGGCGCTCATGATCGGTGTGATCTTCTTCCTCCTCGGGTTCTCTCTCATCCTGTTCCCCCGAATCTACGGTAATCTGCTTATCCAGTTTATCGGCGCATTTTTACTGATTGAGGCCGTTTCCGATCTCCTCACCATTTTCAAAATAGCAAAACTCGACAAAATAGGTGGAAACAATTTGTTTGTTCGGTACTAATTTCTTCTAAAACAGTCTTTTCATCCCGAAAAGACTGTTCTTTTTATTCCACATAACCCCCAAATTCTTTTCCTTATTCTGCTCTTGCAAAGTGGCCGGAATCTGATATAATACCGTTCCGATTCGAGCCCTTCCCTTTCAAAAAAAGCCGGATCCGTTTTGAAACACACTTTGACAAACCGAACATTTGGGAGGTTTTAATGACAAAAGATATGACCCGGGGAACACCCTATAAACTGATTCTGGGCTTCACGATTCCCCTTCTTGCCGGAATGATTTTCCAGCAGCTATATAATCTGGTTGACACCATGATCGTCGGACAGACGCTGGGCGTTACCGCCCTGGCCGGCGTCGGCGCCACCGGCTCCATCAACTTTCTGGTTCTGGGATTCTGCATGGGCATCTGCTCCGGTTTCGCCATTCCTGTCGCCCGCAGCTTCGGTGCGCAGGATGAAGCGCGGCTTCGCAATTATGTTACCAACGGTATTCTGATCTGCACCCTGTTCGGTGCGGTACTGACCATCTCCACCGTCATTTTCTGCCGGGACATTCTGGTTCTCATGGGCACGCCGGCTGACTGTCTTGAGGATGCGTACGAGTACATCGTCGTGATCTTTGCCGGCATTCCGGCCACCCTTCTTTACAACATGCTTTCAGGATACCTGCAGGCACTGGGTGACAGCCGGACGCCGCTGTTCTTCCTGGTTTTCTCATCCGTTCTCAACGTCATCCTGGACCTGTTCTTCATTCTGAACCTGCATCTGGGCATTTTCGGTGCCTCGCTGGCCACCGTTCTCAGCCAGGGAATCTCCGGACTCCTCTGCCTCGTGTGGATTCGTCTGAAATTCCCGATTCTTCATCTCACCCGTGCTGACTGGCAGGTCCGTCCGGATCACATCCGCGAACTGTGCAGCTATGGCATCCCCATGGGCCTTCAGTATTCCATTACGGCCATCGGCAGCATTATCCTGCAGGTCGGCGTCAACTCGCTCGGCTCCTCTGCGGTTGCCGCTGTCACGGCCGGCGGGAAGATCAACAACTTCCTCGCCTGTGTCCCCAACGGACTCGGCAGCACAATGGCAACCTACTGTGCACAGAACGTCGGCGCAGGACATTATGATCGTCTTGACAAAGGAACGATCTCCGCATCCATCATCGGCACCGTGTACACCATCTTTGCCGTCGTGATCAGCCTCGCGTTTGGTACACCCATGGCCCGGCTGTTTGTCACCGGCACCGGTTCGGATGCGATTCTTTCCATGTCTCAGCAGTATCTGCTGGTCAACACCATCTTCTATCCGGCTCTGACGCTGGTCAATGTTTACCGCTTTGCCATTCAGGGTATGGGCTTCTCCCTGTTCTCGATCTTCTCCGGTCTCATGGAGATGATTGCCCGGATGTTTGCCGGAATCATCCTTGTTCCCACGCTGGGATTCACCGGATGTTCAATGGCCAGCCCTCTTGCCTGGATCATGGCCGATATTTTCCTGGTTCCCGCCTATTTCCACTGCAAGAAAGTCCTGATGACCAAAGCACATCACATTCAGCCGGCTCCCTCGGAGCGTCTGGCCGGTTCACGTTCCGGTGCAGAACTCTCCGGGCACCGCAGTTTCGGTTTTCTTTTCCATCATAAAAAGAAAACCCTCCAGTCCATCTGACTCTGTCCGCTCCCTTTTCTGAGGGAGCGGATTTTTTTGGTTAAACTATCCAAAATCATGTCATCTATTTTGGATTGACAATTCTTTTTTCGGGGTTTATAATCCGTTTTGTTGTTCGGATTGGTAGCTCAGCCGGTTAGAGCACCCGCCTGATAAGCGGGAGGTCGGTGGTTCGAGTCCACTCCAATCCACTGAAAAAAGATCAGCCCTTGGGCTGATCTTTTTTGTTGTGTCAAAAAATCGCACATCCGACAAAAAAACAGGACTCCGTATGGGTCCTGTTTTGCAAAAGGCTTCCCTGACACCGAACTGTTACCGAAGCGGAATGTATCCCGCCTGTTCAATGCATTTCTGTCCTTCGTCTGACACCGCCCACTGAACAAAGCGCTCCGCGACGGCATTCCCCTTCTCATACACCGCATAATAGCGAACAGAATACGGATAGCGTCCGCTCTGAATATTCTCTGCGGTCGGCTCAATGCCATCCACCGCAATCACCTTGATCTTTTCATCCACATACAGGGACTGCAGATAATACAGGTAGGAATATCCAATGGCATTCGGGCTGTCTTCATAGTTTCCGACCCGGCTGACAATTTCCGCCATCCCGCCCGTGATATAGTTTTCATTCGCCGTGATGATTTCCCGGCCCTTCAAGACCAGTTCTTCCATCGCGGTCTGGCTGCCGCTTCCATGGGGACGCTGATAGGCAAGAATTTCGCCCTTCTCTCCGCCAACCTCCGACCAGTCCCGGATATGGGGAATCACCTCTCTTATCCCCCATTCTTCGTCCGTTGTGGCCGTTCCCGAGTAAATATCCCGGATCTGTTCCGTTGTCAGTGAATCCACCCGGTTATTCCGGTTGATGAAAAAGACGAACGCATCACAGCAGACCGGTACATAGACCAGCTCTTTCCCCGCTGCTTCCGCCTCTTTTTTCTCATCCGCATTCGCTTCCGTCCCGATCAGCAGGTCAATCGGATGCGTGTCATCCATGACCGTGTTTTCCGACATGATGGTGACCATCTGGTTAGGGAGGTTATGAATCAGCCGGTCATAGGCATTCGGGGTCGTCGAAAAGCTGACAAACCCCTTCAGATCCTCTTCATTCAGTCCCAGCCACTGCCGCGCAAATTCCATCGCCATGGGCACACATACGGTGGAACCATCCATGCTGGGATAGGTTCCCCATCCGCGTATCTGAATCGTCGGATCGTTTTCATAGGGCTGTTTTTCGCCCAGGACGAAGGCCGAGGGATCTTTCACAATCTGCCCCCAGCCCTCCGGCCTTTCCAGTTCCTGATTAATCTGACTCCAGGAATTCTCCGCCTGTGCGCCAAACAGAAACAGGTTCAGTACGATCAAGAGTATTCCGATTTTTCTGATCATCATTCGTTTTCCATCCTCTCTCCATTCTCTCCGTTATCCCCCTCAAATCCCTTTGCCGTACTCCTTCGTTTGCTCCAGTACGCATAAAAGGAATTTTTCAGCCGGTCCGGCATATTCAGGAACTGCAGACTGACCATTTCACCAAATGCATGTTTCGAGAGGCTTTCAACGGTCGGGGGAATGGTCAGGCTGATCAGTTCATCCAGGCCGACAAACGCCTCATACCCGATCTTTTTCAGTCCCAGCGGCAGGGACAGTGCCCGCAGCGGACCCGGGTACAGCAGATAGCCATCATAATACGGTCCGGCATAAAAGGCGTGCTCCGCAATTTCCTCGGTGCCCTTCGGCACGGTATACCCATCCGCCGGTCTGGCATTGGGATACGACAGAAGGACTTTTCTGTCCTTTGAAAAAATCACATCATCCACGCAGACCATCCACGGATTCTTTTCGCTCATGACATACCTGCCGACATTGGTGAACTGCATATGGAATTTAAAATCCTCAAGCGTTGAGGGGAAAACCAGCGTCCCGATCTGCATGGCCATAAACGGGCAGAAACCGCGGATGTACCGGACCCCTTCCGGGATCACCAGTTCATCCAATGTCAGACAATAAAACGCATCCTCGCCCAGTACCCGAAGTGATCCGGGCAGGCAAACCCGGCGAATCTGGTCCTCATCCGGGTTCATTTCATTGACGACATATCCCTGAATCATCCCGGTTTCGATAAAGCCTTTTACCGGCCCGCCCTTAACATAATCAAACCCGCCGCTGTCCAGTGTATCCCACAGTGCCCCGAGGAATTCAATTCCTTCCTCAATCACCAGGGTATCCTCTTCCAGATGTGAACTCTGGCAGAATCGGACAGCCTCCTCCGGCACAAAGCCAAAGGCCCTTTTCCCGTTCACTTCAGTCCGGATATAAATAAAGTCCCTGCCATCCTTTGCCCTGAACCGCCCAAGACCGCCGATCCTTTCCCCTGCTTTCAGTTTTCGAAGCGTCCGGCGTTCACCATCCGGATCATCTGTCAATGCTGCCTCGCGTGTCACTTCCATCAGGTCCGCCTCACTGATTTGCATTAATGCATCAAACGGCCCTTCCGGCCCGGAGCGCACCGTCTCGTCAAGTTCCTGCAGCGTTTCCCATTCATACACCGGATCGGGAACCGGTCCTTCCGCATTCCCGATTCGGATCCACCCGATCCGTTTCGCTTTTCCGGACACGGCATACTCGATCAGCATCCAGTTTTCATCATTGCTCAGAGCCAGCCCGTCAAACGGTTCCCTCAGGCTGACCGCCGCTTTCCCGTCTGCTCCACGGAACGCCGCCTCGGAAGGCGCACTGTAAACCGCCAGAAGACTCGTCGCGGGTTTTCCAAGCACATCTGCCGTGATCTTCATTCGCGCATCAAACTGAAACATCTCCACATTCTCGGTCGTCGCCATCGCTGTGCCGGCCAGGCAGACAAACAGCAGAACAATTAAAGCAAGCCTTCTCATACAACCCCCTCCGTTTCTGTGTTCAGTCTCAAAATTATAGGATAACCGGCACGATTGTGTCAATTCAGTCTCAATTTCCGTCCGTTTCCTTCTGCTTTTCCGGATTTTCTGAGGCCTATCTACAACTTCCCCCGCCTCCGGATAACCCCCTCGCATCAAGCCGATTTATATAATCCAAAGCAGAGTCACTGTTCACAGGAATTTCCGTCCCAACACCATGCATTCAGCTGCGACGCCTGCACTGATACACATGCCATACTCAATTTCATGCAGGCACTTATCCAGTGGATTTTGCCCGTCATGGTTGTCGGCATATTCCTGACACTTCATACGAAACCGTGAAAGCTGCTTATCACAGGTCGGGAGTTTCTCCAGCGGATAACCCAGGGTATCTGTTGCGGAACGAATGGCAATATCTCCTCCCATCATCCAGTCGTGCATCTCATCATCTGTTTTGTCAAAGAGTGTCTGTATCATGAGAAGAGAAACTGTAATCTGTGGAGGTGTTTCCGGTCTTGACTCTACAACGCTATACAGGCAGTCGAAGAGTTCAGGTTTGATAAAAGGATATATGATTCGGGTGTCAGAAAACGTAAAACAAACTGGTTGATCGATCAGCGTCTACAATTAGCCGAATATCCCATCCGAGCTAGCTGTAATCCGATTTGATTATCCGAACGATTTTGTCGACCCGTGAACTGTTACGAAGGGTGACTTTTTTATCTCAATTTTTTTAAAAAAAGGTATTGACAGTCCATGATGATTTGCATATAATACGTCTTGTTCACGGAACGAAGACATTCCTCAGTAGCTCAATGGCAGAGCATTCGGCTGTTAACCGAAGGGTTGTAGGTTCGAGCCCTACCTGGGGAGCCACAAACCTGGTTTTATAAACCAGGTTTTTTGTTATACTTTGGAAAACATCCGGTTTATTGAACTTCAGGCTGACAAGGAGCGACCCTGTCGCGCAGCGACAGTCAGTCAAATCCGGGGCATTGCGCATCAGTTCCGGCAAAAGATCAACATTGAGACCACGACGGAGGTAAAAATGGCAGAAACCATTCAAACACTGATCAGCCCCGATAATTCCTGGGCGCTGCTGACGGTGCTTTTTGCATCCACGGCCATTGCCATCTGGCTGGAACAGACATACAGGTGGGCATCCAAAATCTCCGGGGCAATCATCACGCTGGTGATTGCGCTGATCCTGGTTAACCTGCACGTGATTCCTCACAGCGCGCCGGTATTTGACGATATTGTCTGGGGATATGCGGTGCCGCTGGCGATTCCGCTGCTGCTCCTGCAGACCAATATCCGGAAGATCTGGAAGGAAACCGGACGGTTTCTGCTGATCTTCCTGATCGGTTCAGCGGGAACCATCGCCGGAACGCTTCTTGCCACTGCATTGCTTGGCGGAACCGTGGAAGGACTGCCCGGCGTGGCGGCCCTGATGACCGGCTCCTATATTGGCGGCGGCGTAAACTTTACCGCCATCGCGGATGCTTTTCACGTCAACAGCAGCCTGGTTTCCGCTGCCACCGTTGCAGACAATCTGAACATGGCGCTGTATTTCCTTGTACTGCTGGGCATTTCCGGCAATGCGTTTTTCCGAAAGCACTTCCCCCATCACCATATCGATGAGGTCAAGGCCAGGGGAAAAGGCGATATGGAGACGCTGGCGAAGCAGTACTGGACTCCAAAGGAAGTTTCCCTGATGGATGTCGCTTTCGACCTGGCTTACGCCGTGACCGTCGTGTTTCTTTCGCGGCTGGTCGGGAATATCTTTTCCGGATGGATCCCGAAAGACAACTGGTTCCTCCAGATGCTGAACACCTTCTTTGGCAGCCAGTACGTCTGGATCACCAATTTTTCCGTGGTCTTTGCCACTCTCTGCCACAAACAGGCAGAACAATTGCATGGTGCCCAGGAAATCGGCACCTGGCTGATCTATCTGTTCTTCTTTGTAATCGGTGTTCCCGCGTCCATCGGGGTGCTGATCCGAAACGCGCCGATCCTGCTGCTGTTCTGCATGATCATTGTCCTGGTCAACATGCTTTTCTGCTTCCTGGGCGGAAAGCTTCTGAAGTTTGACCTGGAGGATATCATCCTGGCCTCCAACGCCAATATCGGCGGTCCGACCACCGCGGCAGGCATGGCGATTTCTCAGGGATGGTCAAAACTGATCGGGCCATGCATGCTGGTAGGCACTTTTGGGTATGTCATCGGCACCTGGCTGGGCATCCTGGTCGGATCCCTGCTGGGCGCCTAAAGTCCGGCAGCGTTCCGGAAAACCAGCCTGAGCCCCCACAACCACGACACAGGATGAATGTGCAGGGATGTCGCCCCACGGTGACATCCCTGCACTTTTTCATGCTGATCCTTTCCGGAAGGCTGAACGGACAAAAGAACCGGATATCATCCGGATTCTCTGTCAGTCCGCCCAAATCTTTGATATAATGGCATCACTTTCCATTCAACCATGTCAGCATCCGGCTGTCATAAGCGGCTCTTCCACATGCCGTATAGACGGAAGGCCTGTATCCGACAGGAGGTTTCCCATGATTCGCTTGATCATTATTGCAGACGATTTTACCGGCGGTCTGGACACCGGCGTCCAGTTTTCGCAAAAAGGAATCCGCACCCGGGTCGTCACCGACTGGAAGACGGATTATCT
>JAGAHV010000235.1:0-4263 GCA_017626895.1 Clostridia bacterium
AAGATCTGAATGTCCGGGAATGGGACTGTCCTTCATGCGGAGCACGTCATGACAGGGACGTTAATGCGGCTATCAATATCCGTAACGAAGGATTAAGAATACTGTATTCCTGATAAATAGTCAGGGAACATTGAACGGCAGGAACTGCCGGGATAGCCTGGTAATGAAGTGATTGTTGGATCACAGTCCCAGGAATCCCCTTCCATAATGCGAATGCATTTGGGAGGCGGAGGTTCAACATGATGAGAACAAAGATCCGATCTCATCAGATATCAGTCACAACAGACTGTCCCTGTTCAATATGAACAGATGCATCAGAGAAATACGGCAAATGACTGGGCGCCGATATGTGCTGTGTCAGCACTGCCGATCACAAAGACAGCTTTCTTTCCTGCCAGTTCTTCAAGAGACAGTGCTGCCCCGCTCTGCGAAGGATTGATGACAATCACCATCTCTCCCCTCTGATAAACAAACGGTCTGCCTTTTTCTCCGAGAATGACCTGGAAGTCTCCGTCTGCCTGCAGGTCCCTGTGGCTGTGACGGAAGGCAATCAGGGCTTTGTATGTATTGTAAAGAGAATCGGGATCTGCTTTCTGTGTGCTCAGTACCGGGGCATCTTCCGCAGAATCCTGCGGCAGGTATATCTGTTCCGGCTCTGCCTTTGAGAAACCGTAATTAGCAGAAGTATCCCACTGCATCGGGGTACGGCTGCCGGTCCGGTGGTAGCCGCCTTCCTTTGTTCTGACATCCAGATAGCGCATACCGATCTCATCTCCGTAATAGACAAACGGGACGCCGGGCATCGTCATCAGGAAACCGGCAAACAGTTTCATCTCCCTGTCCGAAAGCGTACGGGCCGGACGCGGTGTATCATGATTGCAGGTAAACATGGCAATATAGCCGTTTTCTTTTGTGGCATTGTATTTTGGCAGATAATCATTCAGGAAACGGGTAATATCCCCTTCGCCGTCTTTGCGGAAATAGCTGTTGTCCCCTCCTTCGGTTTCATAGTCACGAAGCAGGGTATTGTAGCCGTTGCCGTGATGGTCGAGATAGAAGTCCATATGGAACCCGCCGCCGTTGATGGCCTGTACGGGATTGGACCATTCGCTGACCAGGGCCGCTTCCGGATAGTCATGATCCAGCATATTGCGGATATCACGCCAGATGGCAGCTGTGGCACTTTTATTCTCATCATCGTTTTTGACAAGGGAGTCCGCCATGTCCACACGGTATCCGTCACAGCCCATATCCAGCCAGAAACGTATGATGTCCTTCAGAGCTTCCCTTGTCGCAAGAGCCTCTTTGGAATCCACCGCCGACATCCATTTTTCCGTCCGCTTCAGCCAGCCGTAATTCAGGGCCGGCTGGGAAGCGAAGAAGTTCAGCATATAGGCACCGCCTCTTGGCGTCATGCCGGAGATATACGGGTGATCTTTGATTCCTTCAAAGGCATGCCCTGTCCAGACATAGCGTCCGGAGTATTCGTTTTCCTCATCCTTTTTTGATTCCAGGAACCAGGGATGCCGGTCGGACGTATGCCCCGGCACCAGATCAAGAAGGACCCGGATGCCCATCGCATGTGCCTTTTCAAACAGTTCTTTCAGATCATCGTTTGTCCCATAGCGCGGGGCAACTTTTTTATAGTCACTGACATCATAGCCGCCGTCAAGAAACGGCGAATCAAAACAGGGATTGATCCACAGGGCATTGCATCCAAGTTCCCTGACCTCATCCAGTTTTGAGATGATTCCCTGCAGGTCGCCGATTCCATCATTGTTGCTGTCGTAATAGGACTGCGGATAGATTTCATAAAACACTGCATCTTTCAGCCATTCAGGCATTCGTCTTCCTCCTTCAGAATCTCTTCCAGATTCCTGCTGTATATGATCCTGACTTTTGCTGCAGGATCTGTTTCCTTCATCATTTCTGCTATTTTCCTGCGGCTGTATCCCCCGGTATTGATAAAGACACTGTCAATACCGCAGGCATCCGCAGTTCTGATATCACTGGCAAATTCATTGCCGATCATAACGGTATCTTCTTTCTGCAGATCATGCTTTTCCAGCAGCAGCATCAGGAAGGCAGGATCCGGCTTTCTGATGCCGTAATCACTGGAAATAAAGATATCGTCAAAGTATTCCGGCAGACCGAAGGCTTCCATTTCCGGTATGGTGAAGACCCGCTGGGCATTGGACAGCAGCCAGGTCTTCTTTCCCTGCCGTTTCAGTTCTTGCAATACCTTCTTTGTTTTCCGGTAGGGATGACAATACACCCGTGCCGCATTGCGAAACTGTACAGCAGTTTCTTCTGCCCATGCGCGGTCAGCCTTCCCTTCTGCCAGTCTTTGAAAGACATTGCATATATCAATTTCCGGATACGGGACATCCATCCGTCCCATCTCTTCACGGCAGTACCGGACATACTGCCGGCGCAGTTCGGACGGTCTGGAAAAGATACCGGCATCACGAAAGCGTTTCTGCATCACATACCATACCCTGATCCCGGTTTCATCGGTATGAATATCCAGCAGTGTTCCGTACAGATCAAAAATGTAATTCTGATACACACGATTACTCTTTCAAAACGGCAATTCCGTACGGCGGTACTGTCAGCTTTCCCTCCTGCAGGGAAATTTCCTCTTCTCCCGCCAGCAATACACCGGCAAGGGTCTGCTGCTTCAGAGCGGAAACATCAACGGTTTCACTCTGCCCGCCAAGATTCATAACAATGCATACTTCCGGATGAATGCCATCGCTTTTTGTATAGATGGCAATCTCTTCATCGGAAAGATCATCCCGCAGGCTGACGGTTCCGAAAGCCAGGGATGGAAATGCATTGCGCAGCTTTATGGCATTGCGGTAATAGCTGTAGACAGAATACGGATCCTTCATCTGCTCATCAAGCGGGGCAAATTTCATGGCAATGGTATCCATATTCGGCGGACCTGTGCAGATACCTGTCTGAGCGGTATCAGACCAGTACATCGGAGCCCGCTTGTTTTCATCCTTTCCGGGCCGTTTCATAGTCATCAGTTGAAAAGGATGACAGGTTGTTATAGTCCAGTGTTTCGGCTGTTTCCGAAACAAGCACACTTGGCACATCGATTTCCGCAAAGCGTTCCTCAAAATAATGAAGATTGCCGCCCAGGAAAATGAAGCCCTTCGGTTTTGCCTCGTTCAGTGTCTGAATGGCCGCTTCCACTTCATCAGCCATTTCATCAAGGAAAAAGACATTCGCATCTTCCCCGTTTTCTTTCAGATTCTTCTGCACTTCTTCCAGAAGCGCCTCAAGAAAATAATTGTTGGTGCCCTTGACCACAATCGTAACTTCTGTTGCGGTCATTTTTTTTCAGCAGTTTGGCATTTGTGTTCGGCTGAAAATGATACTCATCAATCACTGCCATAATCTTCTTCCGGGCAGCTTCACTGACATCCGTGTGATTGTTGATCACTCTGGATACCGTACCGATGCTGTAGCCCCGAGTATCTGGCAATATCCTTAATTGTAACCATCGATCGCTTCCTGTAATCGTTTCCGTAAACGATTACAGTCAGATATTATGATACCGCTTTCATTTTGTCAATGTGCTTTTTTCAAAAAGTCCTCATTTGCACTGCGTTGGTAAATCAGGTGTGCAAAGCCTATAACTAATTCGTTCTAGAAAGGGAACACCAGGAACCTTTCAGGAATGAATTAACGCTGGGCTTGGCGGTCCGTTAGTTCATTCCTGAAAGCTCCGTCCGCCAAACACATGAGTAAATCTCACAGTATTCTCATCGAGAAACTGCAACTGACACATTTTCCCTGAACTCTTTTCGGGGATTTTTCTTTTCCGTCACTAAAGAGAATGGTGAAGGAGGACATTGATATGTCTAAATTGTTTTTTGATTCTCACGATTCTTTCTCAGATTCACGCACTGACCACTCGCTTGGTTCCCTTCCCGACTCAGAGATATTCGATCTGCTGGAAGAGTTCTATGCGGCTGAATTACGACTTCTCTGAATGTTTTTCATAATGTCTGAACTTCTCCGCAGCTGACCATCAGTCAGTTATTTTGTTTAGATAACCGCATTAAAATTCTTAAAAGATGAAAAACGGAAGTCCTGTGAACTTCCGTTTTTCAAAAAGAGATTTATGGTTTACAGCTCGGCGCCGTTGGTTCTGATTACATTCTGGTACCAGTAGAAACTGTCCTTGCGGTATCGGTCGTACGTGCCGTTTGGACATCTGTCCGGTGGATGCGGCGATGACATCAACGC
>JAGAHV010000236.1:0-6557 GCA_017626895.1 Clostridia bacterium
CATGCCCTTTTCCAGGCGTTCCGCCAGAACCAGCACCGAAGGCGCCACATCCAGGTTGCCTGCCTGTTCTTCAAATCCAGCCTGCACCAGGGTCACCCAGGCCCGGGCCTGCTCGGTGACGGTTGCCTGAGAGGAGCCTATCAGGTTTGCCAGCGCCTTTCCGGTAAGCTTCTTCCCGTCTATGGTAAACACCCGGGATTCCATTTCCCGGGACATCTCATCCATCTCAATGCCGAACCAGGACAGGACGGCCGCCTTGACCCCGATGAACACCTCACGGAGAAACCCTTCCATGCCGTCCTTGAGCGCCGCAAAAGCCCCGATAATGCCCTTCACCAGGTTCGCCCCGATCTCCATTCCGGCCGGAACCCAGTCAAAGCGGAGGATACTCTCCACCAGCATGCCGGCCACTGTTCCGGCACTGGTCATGGCACTGGTGACTCCGTTCAGGAAGAGTTCATACAGCTTCTTTCCGGCGTCCAGGATGGTCGCATCCCCGGTATCCCCCAGGACCAGACCGGTGATGAAATCCCCGGCTGCCTGTGCCGCCCGCTGCATGCCGGACAGCAGTGACTGAAACAAAGCAGACCCGATCTCCTCCCAGGAAGCGGTGCCCTCATCTCCCAGATCCAGAAGCCGGGTCAGCAGCCCCTGCAGGCCTTCCATTCCGGCCGACAACGCTTCCGCAATCCGGGCCCCCAGTCCCCTGAACACCGAGACGGAATCATCTCCGTTTGTCAGAATCTCGACCAGTGCCTTTTTTGCCCCGTCCAGACCGCTCTCAATGCTCTCCCAGATGCGTTTGCCCAGATCCTCATAACTCTCCAGCCCATCCCCCAGCAGCAGCCCTTCCAGAAAAGCAGAGGCGGCCTCAAATCCGCTCTGGATCTTCTCCCAGACGCTGCTGCCCAGGTCTGCCCAGTCCACGGATCCATCCAGACCCAGGGCCGTCACCAGCACCTGGCTGGCAAATGTAAAGCCGCTCTGGATCATTTCAGAGACCATCCGGCCCCGTTCCCGCCAGTCCGTCTCTTCCCCGAAAATGAAGGATTCCAGAATCCCCTTGCGCAGCGCAAATCCATCCCGGATCTGCTCCGCCAGCTTCGTTCCCAAGGAGGTCAGATCCGGTTCCGCGTCACCAAACAGCAGTCCGCTCAGAAAGCTCCCAAGGCTCGTGATTCCCGTTCGCAGGGCCAGGCCGATCTTCTTACCCATGTCCTCCCAGCCCTGCCCATTTTCCCCCTTGAACAGGTCCCGTAAGACACTGCCAAGATCACTCAGGCCACTCTGCAGCTTTTCCCGGATTTCCGCACCCAGCGCCTGCCAGTCTGTTTCCTGAAATGCATCCAGGACAGAGGAGAGTGCGCCGCCAGCAGCTTCCATTCCGGTCCGGATCCCGTCCATGACCTTCTGCCCCAGTTCTTCCCAGTTCTCCGAATCCGTCCCGCCAAGGATAAGGCCGGAGAGAAAGTCGGTGGCCACCGTAAATCCGGAACGGATCCGCTCCCAGATCATTTGTCCAGCTTCCTGCCATGTGGTTCCGGACAGGGCCGGACCCAGGATGAGCCCGGTGAGAAAATCCGTGAAGCCCTCAAATCCAGACCGGATTTTGCTCCCAATGGTCTTTCCCAGTTCCTGCCAGCTCATGTCCTGAAGATCTCCAAACAGCAGTTCACCCAGACCGCCCGCAATGGAAGTAAACCCGTCCCGGATCCAGCCGGACAATTTGGCACCCAAGGTGCGCATATCCGTTTCACTGAATGTTTCCCCGAAGAGAATTTCGGAAAGGCTTTTCCCCAGATCTCCCAGTTTCTCTCTCAAGGTCTCTCCGAGTGCAGACAGGTCGATTTCCGACAGGAATTCCCGGAAGCTTTCTTCCAGTGTCCGAATGTTGCTCATCATGGACCGGGCGACTTCTTCCAGCATGGAGCCGATCCCTTCCCAGTCTGTTTCCGCAAAAGCATTCGAGAACGCCTCACGCAAACTACCCAGTGCCGAACTGATCCGTTCCGGATCGGTAAAGGCGGTCAGGATGGAACTGAGCATCTGTGCGGCATCTGACAGGACCTTGGGCAGTGCCTGCGCCATTCCTTTTGCCAGACCCAGGAGAACCGAGACGCCCATGTCCAAGATCCCGTCCATGTTTTTTGTGATGGCCGTTCCAACGGAGCTGATGAGGGTCAGAACTGTTCCGGTCAGCTCCGGCAGCAGCGCAGAGGCCGCTTCACTCAGTGCTGAAAGCATCCCGGGCATGGCCATGGAGATCGTGGTCATGTACGACTGTGCCTCAACCGAAAAGCGCGCAAGCCGTTCCGCGCCCTTGCTGCTCAGATCCCGGATCGCCGTCTCGATCTTCCCGGCACCCCGTTTCACATACCGGCCTGATTCATCCATGGCTGGTCCCGCCGCCGTGGCAAAGTCCAGAAAGGTGAGCGCAAAGACCCCAAGACCGGCGGTCAGGGCACCCATGGGTGTCACCAGCCCTGTCAGAAATGGAAGCAACATGCCGAATCCTTTTACCGCCGGCCCGATGGCTGCCGTAATGGCCAGAAAAGCCGCTGTCGCTTTCTGCACAAAGGGTTCCGCGTTCCGGAAGCTGTTGACCAGATCCGTCAGGCCCTTGACCGCCGAGATAATCGCTCCTTCCGCATACGAAAAGAGCGTAATCTGCAGTCCTTCCACCGCGGATTTGAAGATTGTGATGGCGCCGGCCGCATTATCCAGCCGGACATTTGCCATTTCCTCGGTGGCATTGCTGCAGTTCTCAATGGCACCCTGCAGAGACTGTACATCTTCCTCTGTAGAATTGAGCACGGCCAGGAAGCCGGACATGCCGGTAGTGCCGGCAATGGCTGAGGCAAAAGCTGCTTTCTGTGTTTCCGTCATGGACTGGCTGGCGGTACGAAGTTCACCCATGACTGTCGACAGCGACTTCATGTTCCCCTCGGTATCCGTCAGGCTGATGCCATACTCTGCCATGGCTGCTTTGGCCGCCTTGGGTGGGTCTGCCAGGCGTTTAAACAGAGAACGAAGCGTGGTGCCGGCCTGGCTGGCCTTGATTCCCTGGTTGGCCATGAGACCCAGGGTCATGGCCACGTCCTCGACGCTGTACCCCAGTGCACCCGCCAGCGGCGCCGCAAACTTGAAGGACTGCCCCAGCATTTCCACGTTCGTGTTGGAACTGGTAGCCGTGGCCGCCAGGACATCTGTAAAGTGCCGGACATTGGAGATGCCGGTATCCACGGCCTCACCATCCCGGATCACCTTCCAGGTTTCATCTGCCCGATACCCCAGAGCCGTCATGGCATCTGTCACGATATCCGAGGTGGAGGCCAGGTCCGCACCGGAGGCGGCTGCCAGATCCATTACCGGGCGGAGGCCTGCCAGCATATCCTCGGTCTGCCAGCCGGCCATGGCCATGTACTGCAGCGCCTCACCAGCCTGCGTGGCCGTGAAGCTGGTTTCAGAGCCTGCGTCGATGGCCGCCTGCCGAAGCGCATTCAGGCTGTCACCGGAGGCACCGGAGATTGCCTCCACGGTTGACATCTGGGAGGAGAAGCTGAGGCCGGCCTCCAGGGCACTTTTGCCAAGACTGGCCAGAGGAGCGGTAAGGGTGCGCTCCAGCATGGCGCCGGCCGACATGGCGGTGGCGCCGATTCTGGCCAGGTCATCCTCAATGCCCACAATCGCTTTGGCGAACCCGTCCGTATCCAGCGAAAATGTCGCAAAGAGCTCCCCTACTTGCACGTTTCATCCCTCCTTTTTTTCAGAATTCAAAGTTGTCATTTACAGTCTTTTACGAAGAACCGGAAGCTGTTGTTCCTTGACTTCTCAGCAACTGTGGAATAGAATGAAAGAGAAGTTGAGGAGGAGATGATTAAAGATGACAAAACCAATTGAAGAATTAACCATCATGAATGATTTTCTCTTTGGCGTGATCATGAGACAGGAACAATTCTGTAAGCCTTTGCTGGAGTACATCCTCAAAGTAAAAATTCGAAAAATCGTGTACATACGTGAGCAGGAAAGCCTGAAAGCCGGCGTTCCAAAGGCCAAAAGTATACGGATGGATGTTTACATTGAAGATGATGCCGGTACGGTCTATGACCTGGAAGTTCAGACAACAAATAAACGAAATCTTGGGAAACGCACCCGATACTACCAGAGCATGATTGATACCCGGGTTCTGGAAAAAGGACAGGATTACAACCTCCTGAAAAAAAGCTTTGTCATCTTCATCTGTAACTATGATCCGTTTGGAAAATCGCGATACATTTACACGTTCAGAAATCGATGCGACGAGGACTTCGACGTTCTGCTCAAAGATGAAGCGACAAAGATTATCATTAACACCAAAGGTACTGTAGGCACAATCGGAGATGATCTGAAGGCTGTCATCCGATACATGGATACAGGTATCGCATCTACCGAGTACACCAAAGCCCTTGACGCTGAAGTGGAGAGTATTAAATCGGATGAGAAAGTGAGGATGCAGTATATGTTGATGATGGAAGCTTTCGCCCATGAAAGAAGCATGGGGAAATACATCAATCTTGTTTCCTTAATTCGAAATGCAATTGGTGATTTCACTACGAAGCAGATGGCAAAGATCTTCAAGGTGAGCGAAAAATTCTGTAAGGATGCTGTCAAATGCATCCAAACTCATCCTGACTGGGATGATGAGCAGATTGCAGAGCAAATTGATTGGGAAGAATAAACAATGAGATCAGAATTCCTCCAATCCCCTGCCGACAGGCCTGGGGATTGGAGTTTTTGCTGTATCAGCATATCCCCAGGAACTCAGGACTTCAATGTTTATCTCACCCTCTTCAGACACGGACAATGGAGGAAAAGAATTCCTCCGCTGCCTGCCTCGCATCCATCTCATTTTCCGGTTCTTCTGCACTTCGCTGTGAAATGCGCATAGCTACCGCCCCATAAGGCGAAAGGTTCCGGCACAGTACCAGAAAACGGCGCCAGCTCATCTTTGCCAGTTCCTCTGCCAGGTCGATCCCATAATCCCGCTGGAAATCCGCCTCTATGGCATCAAAGATGGAGAGGAGATCTACTTTTTTCCCGTACGCCCCGGCAAAGAGGTGCGGGACTGCTCATCTGAGAGTTCTTCCCCCTCCGCCTGTTCCTTCCCGTTAATCCGTTCAAAACACAGCTGCATAAGCTGCACCAGATCCTCGGCCGTCAGGCGGCCGGCAAATCGGTCCAGCTGTGCTTCGCCAAAGAGCGCATCTGCCGCTTCAAATACCAGCCGCGTATATTCCGTATTCCGTTCCTGCCCCCGAAGGCGCTCAGCCCGGGCCATCTTTAGCGGTACCAGTGCCGGAATTGCCGCCTCTATCTCATAGATTTCCCCCAGAATCCGAACGGGAATCGTCTTTTTCTCCTTCTCTCTGAGAAAGAGATCAAAATCCAGTATGTTTTCCTGCATTTCTTGTACCTCTATGAGCCGAAGTCTGAGCTTTCGGCTCCGTCGCTTTTTCACTGCTCATACTCGGCAAACTGCCGCTTCAGCGGCAGGCCAAATCCTTTCCAGCATTTACCCACAATTTTTAAGCACCCAGCCGTTTTTGTACTGACCAACGGTCAGCCGCCGGTTGTCTGCACCGCATTCACGGTGATCTGCGACCTGCAGCCGTTGTTCACCGTGGTCACGGTAATCTGTGCCTGCCCCTGGCCAACGGGTGTCAGCACGAAGCCGTTTTCCGAAATATCACTCACGCGGACCACAGCCCGCTTGGAATTGTTGACCCGGAATCGCCGGTTGCTGGCATCTGCCGGTTCAAACTGTATGCCGAGGATTTCCTGCTGCCCGCCGGCAATCATCTCCAGGGATTCCACCGGTTCCCCGTTTTTAGTAATCCTGACACCGGTCATCTGAACATAGGGAATGACCTCCGCCTCGCCCACCTGTTCAAGAGACCAGGAACGGGTCTGCTCCGCACTGTCTGCCGATTCCTCTGCCGAGGTAACAATAGTGTCAATGATGTATCCGCGTCCATACGGGTCAATGATCTTAATCGTCGCATCCGCACCGCAGCCGGCCTGTTCAGCGTAGTCATCCAGCAGCTCCTGGCCGCGGTCGATTTCACCCGTCGCTTCCACCACCTTCTTCACGCCCTCCAGATCAATGGTTCCGGAACGCTTGGTGATGTACGGTTCGGACCAGACGTCCGTATCCGCCGAACTGTCCTCCGTCTCGCCGGAGATGGTTCGGGTCATGGAAGTAAGACCGTAGATCCGGACCCACGTCTCCTCCAGCTGTGACTTGTCCATGATGTAAATGAGCCAGTCCGCTACCGACACCGGACAGCCGTTTTTCCGTCCTCTTGCCATCTTTCCTCCTTTATTATCCACAGTATCTGACCCTGTAATTGCTGACATAGAGATGCCTGCCGCTGGTATCTGTGCCGGCGCCCTCTGCGACAGATATCGCCTCAATGGAAACCCTGGGTCCATCCCCGCTGAGGAAACCAGAAAACCCTTCCAGTTCCTCTGCCACCGCCACGGATCACTCATACGGAATCCGGACCTGCCCCGGAGCG
>JAGAHV010000237.1:0-3038 GCA_017626895.1 Clostridia bacterium
TATATAAGGCAGCAGTGGCAGGATTTGCCTGGGGCAGACTGACGGAACAGTGCCGTTAAAGCAGCCTGGAAAAGTATAGGGAAACAGGGATGGATCGTCAAGTATGGAAGGGAGTGGAAATGTTGCAGACACCCATTGAAAAGATGAAGGAAATCATAAGGAACAGAGAGGCGGAATGGATTGCGCTTCGCCGGGACGTGCATCATTATCCGGAAACCGGGTGGTTTGAAATGCGTACCAGCGCGATCATTCATGAACAGCTTTCGGCATTGGGGTACACGGTACTGACGGGCAGTCAGGCGGTGGCGCCTGAGGCAAGAATGGGCGTGCCGGGCAAGGATGCGCTGACCGCTCACGCACGGGAAGTCGAGCTGCAGGAAGGAACGCCTCTTGCGTACCTGACGGAGGAAATGCGAGAGGGCTTAACCGGGGTGATCGGCATCCTTGACTGCGGTCCGGGACCGGTGGTCTGTCTGCGGTTTGATATTGATGCTCTGCCCATGACCGAGCGCAGTGATGCGGATCACCGGCCGGCCCGGGAAGGGTTTGCCAGTGCCTGGGCCGGCCGGATGCATGCCTGCGGGCATGATGCGCATGTGGCCATCGGTCTTGGCGTGGCCCGGGTTCTTTCGGAATTGCGGGAGCATCTGCATGGTACGGTGCGGCTGATTTTCCAGCCGGCGGAGGAGGGGGCACGAGGTGCCCGGGCCGTGGCAGCCCGCGGGCATGTGGATGATGCGGACTATTTTATCGGCTCACATGTTGCGCCGGCGGATGATCTGGATGATGGGGATGTCACGGCAGGAACCTGGGGATCGCTGGCTACGTCCAAACTGGATGTGACCCTGACCGGGGAGGCGGCACACGCCGGCGGGTATCCGGAAAGGGGGCGCAATGCGCTGCTTGCCGCAGCCTCAGCGGTCCTGGCACTGCATGCCATTCCGCGGCATTCCGGCGGACAGAGCCGGGTCAATGTGGGAACACTGCATGCCGGCGGCGGACGGAATGTGATTCCGGACCGGGCCTTTCTGCAGGTGGAGGTACGGGGTGAAACCACCGAAATCAACGCGTACATGGAAGCGCAGGCAAGGAAGATCTGTGAGGGTGCGGCGATGATGCAGGGATGCACCTGTGAGATTGTGCTGGCGGGTCAGGCGGAAGGACAGCACAGCGATCCGGAACTGATCCGGCGCATTGCGGAAGTCACGGCCCGGGATCTTCCGGAACTCAAACTGTCTACGGAGCAGAATGCCCGCAACTGGGGAAGTGAGGATATCTCCGTTTTCATGAACCGGGTGCAGGCCCATGGCGGTCTGGCAACATACATGCGGGTGGTGACCCCTATGGCCGGAGGGCAGCATACGGTTTCCTTTGATATGGATGAGAAGGTCATCGGACGGGGCGTGGCGGTCTTTTCTGCCGCGGTTCTGGACCTGATGAAAGGGAACGACAAATGAAAACACTGCTGAAAAATGCCTGGATCCTGACCATGGATGATATGTATACCGAGATTCGGGATGGCTGGCTCATGGTAGAAAACGGCAAGGTTGCGGCTCTGGGAAAGGACAATGTCCCGGCTGATGTGGATGAGACAATTGACTGCGGCGGCGGGCTTCTTCTGCCGGGCTTTGTCAATGCCCACTGCCATGCCAGCATGATCCCTTTCCGGACGATGGGCGATGACTGTCCGGACCGGCTGAGGCGTTTCCTGTTTCCACTGGAGCAGGAAGCGTGGACGGAGAGGCTTTCCTATCTTGGCGCCAGGTACGCGGCGGCAGAGATGCTGCTGGCCGGCGTGACAACCGTGGCGGATATGTACTATTATGAGGACCGTGTGGCTGAGGCATTTGTGGAGATGGGGATCAGGTCGTTTCCGGGGGAAACCGTGATTTCTCAGAAGGCGCCGGGCAGCGATACCCCGGCCATTGCCCTGCGGCGCTCCCGGGAGCTTCTTGAAAAATGGGCCGGATCTGAATGGGTCCATCCGATTCTTGCCCCGCACGGGACCACGACGGTGGATCCGGAGGCGTTGGCGGAGTGTCAGCAGCTGGCGGAAACATATCAGACCCTGCTGACGATTCACGCCTGTGAGATGGACTATGAAATGCAGCTGTTCAGGGAAAAAGGGCAGACGCCGATTACCTATCTGGACAGTCTGGGGCTTTGCGGCCCGCATCTCCTGGCTGTCCACTGTATTCATCTTTCGCAGGATGACATTGCGTTGATGGCCCAAAAAGGGGCACGAATCTGTACATGCCCCGGCAGCAATACAAAAGCCGGAAAAGGGGTGGCACCCATCCGGGAGGTGGCTGCTGCCGGGATTCCATTCGGTTTCGGGACCGACGGGCCTTCCAGCGGGAATACACTGAAGCTGTTTGACCAGATGCGCCTGTTTGCTGTCAGCCAGAAAACTGCCTGCCATGACCGGAGTCTGTTCCCGGCCAGGAAAATCGTGCGGATTGCCACACGAGGCGGTGCGGAGGCACTGGGCATGACCAATGCCGGGCAGCTTAGACCCGGCTGTCTGGCGGATCTCCTGGTGGTCTCTCTTGAGGGATCGTCGATGTTTCCGGTATATAATCCCTATTCCGCGCTGGTCTATAGTGCCGGTGCCGGGGATGTCTCGCTGGTCATGACCGGCGGACAGGTACGCGTCCGGAACGGACAGCTCACTGCCTGTGAGCTTTGTGATCTGCGAAGTGAACTGATGAAGGAAATGCCTTCTTTTCAAAGAGCTGCTGAGAAGTATGCGGATATCATCTGAGGGTTTAAAAAGTTTTTAAGATTTTTTAAAAGAAATTTTGTTCGGGAAAAGAACGCTAACCGTTGTCCGTGAAACATCAATGATTCACGGACAACGCTGATTAAGCGAACAATGAGTTGGAAAACACTAACTGAATGTTCGGATATTGATTTTTTCGGGCCGAAATTCCCCGAAAAAAAGGTGTTGACACCCAATTAGACCTGAGGTATAATGCGCAAGCTGTCGGCGAGAGAGGCACACGAAACGCCCCGCCCGCGGACATGATCCTTGAAAA
>JAGAHV010000238.1:0-4938 GCA_017626895.1 Clostridia bacterium
CGACATTCAATTCTGAACATATAAGAATCTGTGATGCCTTTGGGATTACTCCACCGACGGAATGTATGACCAACACCGCAAAAGAGCAATGGAGAAGGAAATACAATCCGAAAAAACGCGGTCGTAAGCCACACGCTACCAATAAGGTCGGATAATCAATTCTGAGTATAAAAAAACGCAAAATTGGGAGTATCAGCTTTCCAAAACCATATGAATGTTGGTGGGAAGCTCTCTCCTCCAATCCATCCCAATCGGAATGGGTGGTAGCCAACGGATGATGGGCTTCCTGTCCGGAAACTTTGCGCTCCTGGGGCCAACCCAGAAGGTATGCCAGTGCGCCGCCCGCACATGAGGCCGCGGACTGGAGTGAGCTCCCTGCACAGAAGCCATTTCCTTCTCAGCAGTGCGCTCATGATTTTTGTAATTCCAGATGGCGTTGGAGACACGGACACCGACGTCCCACACCTGAGGCTCCTTGGGGCTTCTCACTCCGCCGCTGATCGTCCGCCGCTTCTGCGGATGCTCGATCTGCGGCATATCCGGTTCTTCGCTGCACAGGTACAGGAGAAGCTGGAGTATTCGGAGAGCTGCTACAGCTGATCGAGTCTGACTACCGGGGAGAAGAAACGCTGCTCGCGTATACTCACAAACCTTTTTCTGTCCCCGAAAATCTGTATTTGATCGGAATGATGAATACCGCTGACAGAAGCCTGGCACTTATCGACTATGCTCTCCGGCGCCGCTTCAGCTTTTTTGAAATGATACCCGGTTTTATTTCCGACACTGAGTGCAAATGGCTGTCCCCATTGCCAAAAATCTGGGGCTGACCGTCATCACCAACGGCAGCGCCGCAAACGCGGAACGGGTCCTTCGTCTGGGCGCAGACCGCTTCATTGATTACAAAACCGAGGACTACAGCCGGGTGCTGTCGGATATGGACATGGTCCTTGACACCCTCGGGGACAAAGAGCTGCCCAAAGAGTTCGGCATTCTCAAAAACGGTAGGCACCTGGTTTCCCTGCGCGCAATGCCCAACAAGGCTTTTGCCATCCGCTCCGGAATGTCGCTCATGAAGCGCCTCCTGTTCGCTGCAGCCGGGCGGAAAGTGGATCAGATGGCCGCCAGGAAAAACCAGACCTATGATTTTATTTTCGTCCATGAAGACGGCGCGGGTCTTGAGCGGCTTTCCGCCCTCTTCCGCGAAAAGCACATTGAGACCTCAGTCGATGAGGTGTTCCCCCTCGCGGATACCGCAAAAGCCCTGCAAAAGGTGGCCTCTGGGAAATCCCGGGGAAAGACCATTCTCCGGATCTGACACGACAACAGGGATGCCCGGAATGGGTTCTGCCGCGCAGTGACAGTTAGTCCCATCCGGACCCCTGCGCAGCCGTTCAGGCAAAAAAGGCTGCTGACAGCCGGATTCCCCTGACCAGATCATCTCAAAGCCGGGCTCCGGCTGACTGTCGTTCCATGAGGAGTATGTCAATCCCGCTTTCCCCTGTCGGCTTAACCGCAGACATCTGAACATCAGAGGACCTCTTCCGGGATCTGTCTGAAGAAATCACAACCGGAGAAGAACGATCATTCTCCGAAGCAGATCCCTGCTCCGATCCGAAGCCGCGCAAAACGTCATCATCAGCGGCATTTTCCCATTCTCTCCATTTCATCACCCGGTGAGTCCCGACGGGAAAGCATCGCAGCTGTGACCATTGACAGGAACGTATGGATGGCGTATTATCCAGGCAGAATGACAGAAAACAGAAAGAAGAAGTCCGGCATACAGCATCGCTCTGTTAAATATGTGCACCGGAAAAGAAGCGTCGATTGGTCAAATGCGTCCATTTGAAAAGCAGCGGCAGTGAAAGACCCGATTGCTGCTAAAGAGGAGGAAAACACATGATTCAGAATCCCTTTTTCCCGGAAATCCATGGCAACTTCGGCTTTGGCTGCATGCGTCTGCCCATGAAGGACGGCCAGGTAAACGAAGATGAATTCTGCCGCATGGCGGATGCCTTCATCGCCTCCGGCCTCAACTACTTCGACACCGCTCACGGCTATATCAGCGGGCAGTCCGAGACGGCCATTCGGGACTGTGTGGCAAAGCGTCATGACCGGAGCGAATTCCTGCTGACCAACAAGCTGACCGATCCTTATTTCAATCGTGAGGAGGACATCCGTCCCTTCTTTGAAAGTCAGCTGGAGGCCTGCGGTGTGGACTACTTTGATTTTTACCTGATGCATGCGCAGGACCGAAACAACTACCCAAAATTCAAACGCTGCAAAGCCTATGAAACGGCGCTTCAGTTAAAGGCCGAGGGAAGGATTCGTCATTTCGGCATCTCCTTCCACGACAAGGCCGATGTGCTCGATCTGATTCTGACCGAGCATCCGGAAATCGAGGCCGTCCAGATCCAGTTCAACTATGTGGATTATGAGGATGCCTCCGTGGAAAGCCGGAAAGTGTATGAGGTCTGCGAAAAGCACGGCAAGCCGGTCATCGTCATGGAGCCGGTCAAGGGCGGCAGTCTGGTGAACCTGCCTGCAGAGGCGGACAAAATTCTGCGCCGTCTGGGCGGCAGCAACGCCAGCTATGCCCTTCGCTTTGCCGCCAGTTTTCCCAACATGGCGATGGTGCTTTCCGGAATGAGCAGTATGGAACAGATGGAGGATAATCTCAGCGCCATGCGGGATTTCGTCCCGCTCAATGAAGACGAAAAGAAGGCTATCCGGCAGGTCTGCGACATTTTTCACGGTCTGAACCTGATCCCCTGTACCTCCTGCCGGTACTGCATTGAGGAAAATCACTGTCCCAAAGACATTCTCATCCCGGACATCTTTTCCGCAATGAATGCCCGTGAAGCGTTCCATGACTGGAACAGCGGAATGTATTATGGCATTGTCACCCGCGGCGGCCATGCAAAGGCCTCCGAATGCATTCGCTGCGGCAAATGCGAGAAGGTTTGCCCTCAGCACCTGCCAATCCGGGAACTGCTGAAGAAAGTGGCCGCGGCATTTGAAAGCTGATGCTCACACCTCACGAAAACTGCCCGCTCTTCCTTCCGGATTAACGACAAGATAACCGCCGCTTATCTGAAGGATTCACCGCAGAGAAATCAGGAATAAGACAGCAATATGAAGGACAAAGAGACACTCTTTCGTCCTTCATTTTTATTATCGGGTTTGAAACATGATCTGTCCGCGATCGGGCAGGTACACAGCCGTTTTTACAAATTCCGTCCATGGACGGGATTCGTGTCCAGGTTTGACGAACTGTCGCTGCGTAAACGGGCAACTTCCACACCAAAAGATCCTGCGGTAATCGTAATACATCACGTGCCTCCATTTCTGCCTTACCTATGTCACCAGGCATGGGATATCTGAACCAATGAGAATGGCTCTCTCGTCATTATCGCGACGCAAATCATGTTCTGTTTTCTGTTATCGGGCACGGTAAGAATTGCAATTTTCAATCTGGAGACTTATACTATCTTCAGACAGGTGACAGTTCCCTGACTGTCGATGAAGTTACGAAAGAAGCGGCTCTGCCGCACAGCGAAAGTTCGCCGAATTCCGGCCACTGCTCAAGGCTCTGACAAATACCCAAAATTCAAGAGGCAGTTGCCCGCCTCCACAGCGACAGACTGTCACGTATGAGCACCGCTAAACTAGCGGTGTCAAAAGAGCAAGTATATTTAGTTCATGAAGGAGGCGGTTGATATGGCTGAAGATAACACGACAGCTTATGTTTCCTTGACAAATGATCTCATGTTTCACATGGTGTTTACACGGAACAAAGAGACTTTAAAAGGTCTGCCGAGTGTTTTTGCTGAACATTTCTCAGGATCAGATAACCCGGATTGAAATCTCAAATCCAATGCAGTACACGGCGATAATCGACACAAAACTGACCATTCTCGATTTGAAAGTACACCTGAATGATAACAGTTTCATTCTTGTGGAGATGCAGGTCAGAAAGTTTAAGCACTGGACGAATCGCACTGTTGTCTACACTTGCAAACAATTGACTGAACAGGTTCATGAAAATTTTGACTACGACAAACTGCAGCCGGTTATCCTGATTTCCATTATGGATTACACATTGTTTCCCGATCATAAGCGTTTTTTCAAAAAGTATAAGGTGGTTGACGATGAGAATTATCCGTACACTGATAAGATTCAGTTTTGGGTAATGGATCTTACACAGATTGCAGGCGCAACAGATGAGCAAAAAGCGCAGGGACTTGTTGAATGGGCAAGAGCATTCAGCGCAAACTCCTGGGAGGAATTTAACCAGATTCAGAATTCGGCGATAAAGGAGGCAGCAAAAACGATGGAGTTGATCATGTCAAATCCAACAGATCGCGAAAAGCTCCGTATGCGGCAGGACGCACAGAACGACTGGATTACCATGTTGAATTCTGAGCGGAGAGACGGAATAGAAATCGGAAGGAAAGACGGAATAGAAATCGGAAGGAAAGACGGAATGGATATCGGAAGGATTCAAACTCTTGCGGAGCTTGTTGAAGATGGCATTTTAACGATTGAAGCAGCGGCACAACGAGCAAACATGACCGTTCAGGCATTTACCAAAGAAGCAAAAGGCATAAAGAAATGACAAATCAACTGCTCCAGATTTGGTCCATAATGGTTTCCGGCTTTTCTTTGTGTAATGTCGTTCAGTCTCATGCTTACACAAAAGCTCCCGCAAATGTGGCTCAGGCTGATCCGAAAAATCCCGAGAAATAAAATCATTAGCCTCTGGAATAATTCCCGGAGGCTTTCTTTTGTTTGTACACGGACACTTTATTCTTATTGATTGCAGGCCATGACAGTTCGAGATTGAGGGACTGTGATCACTTGTTTTGCACACGCAAGATCATCTGATCTTGACAGAACAGTAAACAGACAGTAAACGATTTTGAAACAGTAAACGGACAG
>JAGAHV010000239.1:0-24172 GCA_017626895.1 Clostridia bacterium
CGGTGCTGGTCGACTTCACTGTATTTGAGGGAAGAGGCGATAAAGGCGATGCGCCGGTGTCCCATGTCGGTGAGATAATCCCCGGCCAGGCGGCCGCCGGCCTCATCATCCAGTGCCACTACGTTGACATCCGGAAATTCGAGATAACAGTCGGTGAATACGACCGGCACGGTCTTCAGAAACTGAAGATGTTTCAGGTTGACGCCGAATGAACCGCTGAACAGACAACCGGCCACATTCCAGCCGCGGATATCCTGCTCGATGGATTTGTAATCATCCGTCACACGGATCATGGGGTAATAGCCTTTTTTGGAGAGACAGGAAGTGAGCGCACCGATGTAGACCGCGTTGTAGGGGTTGGTCAGGATGTTTTCACCCGGAGCCCCCTGCTGAATCAGCGCCACGAGACGGGTTTTCCGCTGGGCCAGTGACCGCGCCGCTTCATTGGGAATGTACCCCAGCTGCGCAATGATCTCCCGGATATGGCTGACTGTTTCCTCTGAAACGTGGTTTTCCTTGCCGTTGATCACATTGGACACGGTGGCGGTGCTGACCCCGGCAGCCTTTGCAATCTCCTTCAGTGTGACCATATCATCACCTCCAAACGGGGGAAAATATATCACAGCTGTGCAGCTTTTGCAATCATCTCCGCGTTGACGGGTGGGAAAGAGGCCGCGGCAGATGGAACCGGCAAAGCCCGGGGAAACGGAATGATACCATGGAAAAGGGACGAATAATCCGAAGGAAAAATTCACAGGAAAAGAGAAAAGTTTCGAAACGGAATTGACAGAATAAACAAATAGTGATATAGTGTTTTCTACGTTAAGCGTTTAACGTCTTTCTTTGAAACGATCAACAGGATCGGCCGGAACGGCATGATCAGACAAAAAAGGGGTGCTTTGCTGTGCAGTGGCTGAAAGATGCAGTATTCTATGAGATTTACCCGCAGTCATTCTATGACACCAACGGAGACGGGATCGGCGATTTCAACGGCATCATTGAGAAGCTTGACTATATCAAATCACTGGGCTGCAACGCCCTGTGGATCAATCCCTGCTTTGATTCGCCGTTCAAGGATGCCGGTTACGATGTACGCGACTACAAGAAAGTTGCGCCCCGCTATGGAACCAACAACGATCTGTACCGCCTGTTCGGGGAGGCACACAAGCGGGGAATCCGTGTGTTGCTGGATCTGGTGCCCGGTCATACCAGCGAGGAACATGAATGGTTCCGGATGAGCCAGAAGGCGGAGCCGAACGAGTATTCCAACCGTTACATCTGGACGGATTTCTGTTTCAAGCCGGCAAAGGGCATGGGCTTTATCGGCGGCGAGAGCGAGCGCGACGGAACCTATATTCTGAACTTCTTCAAATGCCAGCCGGCCCTCAACTACGGTTTCCTGAATGTGGAGGAATCGTGGCAGCTGCCGGTGGATCATCCGGATGCGATTGCCACCCGTGAGGCAATGAAAGATGTCATGCGGTTCTGGCTGGATCACGGCTGCGACGGATTCCGCGTGGATATGGCGGCCTCCCTGGTCAAGAACGATGACGAGAAAAAGAGCGGCACCAGCGCCATCTGGCGCAATATCCGTGAAATGCTGGATAAAGAATATCCGGATGCGGCCATGGTGTCCGAGTGGAGCAATCCGCCGCTGGCCCTTCGGGCAGGGTATCACATGGATTTCTATCTGAACCATCCGGGCGGCGGATATGCCACCCTGATGCGGGACTATCAGAAAGGATTCAGTGCCGCAGCCGGAGCCGAGGACAACAGCTATTTCAGGAAAGAGGCGAAAGACCGGGATATCAACCGGTTCCTCAGCGAATACCTGCCCTGGTATGAGGATACGAAAGAGATCGGCTATATTTCCATGCTGACCTGCAACCACGATACCGTGCGCCCCCGGTTCAACATGGACATGGATGAACTGAAACTGGCGTATGCGTTTGTCTTTACCATGCCCGGTGTTCCGTTCCTGTACTACGGGGATGAGATCGGCATGCGTTATCTGAACCTGCCCACCCATGAGGGCGGCTATTACCGGACCGGAGCCCGTACGCCCATGCAGTGGGATGGAACGAAGAATCTGGGCTTCTCCACCGGCTGCGCGGATGCACTGTATCTGCCGGTCGATCCGGCCGAGGATGCGCCGACGGTTGCCGCGCAGGAAACGGATCCGGATTCACTGCTCAATACCGTTCGTGCACTGCTCCGGCTGCGCCACAGCGAAACGGACCTGCAGGCAGATGCGCCCTTTGAGGTGATCTGCGCGGAGAAAGGCAAGCCCTTTGTCTACCGCCGCGGGGCGCTGGTGTTGGCCGTGAATCCCTCGGGCGAAGCACTGTGCGCCGAGGCCCCTGTATCCGGCAGACAGGTCCTGTATGCCATCGGGCAGGCGGAGATCGACGGGGATGCCGTGAAGGTCGGTCCCCAGAGCTTTGCGGTCATCCGCTGATAGGCAGGCATTTTATTCGGAACTGACGGATCGAAATCCGTTAGAAATAAATAGGAGGTAACCCGCAATGAAAAAGAACTTTTCGATTGCACTGGCGATTGCGATGATCATGATGCTTCTCGTAAGCTGCACCGCGTTTGCCGAAATGACCGACGTTGGAACACCGCGTTCCGAAACGCTGATCATGGAAACACAGACCCCGACCGACGTACCGGGTCAGTTTAACCCCTATATGATGGGCACCCAGATGGGCTTTGGCATCCATCAGCTCATCACCGCGCACCTGTGGGAGATCGATACCGCGCTGGGCGAGCAGTTCGGCGAGGTAGCGGCTGCCATGCCTGAACCGAACGAGGACTTCACGGAGTTCACCGTAAAGATCCGTGAGGGCATGAAGTGGTCCGACGGCGAGGACATCAATGCGGATGACGTCGTGTTCACCATGAACATGATCAAGGAGAATCCGGGCATTGGCTGCTCCGCTTACACCAACAGCGTGCTCGCGTCCGTTGAGAAGGTGGACGATTATACGGTGAAGTTCCACATGGTGGACTCTTTCCCGCGTCTTGCCCTCAAGTTTGGCGTGACCATCTGGGGCTGCGACTACTACATCGTGCCTGAGCACATCTACAAGGATGTGGCGGATGTCACCCAGTTCAAGGATTCCACGCCTGTCACGGCCGGACCGTACACCGTGAAGGAATACGATCCCAACGGCCAGTGGATCCTGTATCAGCTGCGTGAAGACTGGCAGCAGTCCGCCATGGGCGTTGCCGGTGCTGATCACTACGGCATTACCGCTGAGCAGGCGCCTGCCAAGTATGTCTGGTGCCGTGTTCTTGGCGATGACACCACCCGTCAGATGGAAATGATCTCCAACAACGTTGACCTCCTGTGCGAAGTCACGCCTGAGATCCTTGATTACATGGTTTCCAAGAACAACAAGATCGCCTGCTGGTACAACGAGTTCCCGTATGCGACCTCTGATGACCCCTGCTCCAAGGGCCTCGGCTTCGGCATCGGCAACGGTGCTCCGTTTGACAACAAGTTCTTCCGCTGGGGCGTCGCTCTTGCCATGAACTTTGATGACATCTCCCTGAGCATCTTTGACGGCGTTGGCCGTGCATCCGCTTTCCCGATCATCACCGCCACCTCCGCCGGCCAGGAACTGTACTACAAGCCGGTCGCAGAATGGCTCCAGAACGAGTTCAAGATGGAACTCTCCGATGGTACCGTGATCACCGGTGCTGACGTGTGGGATCCTGAGTATGCCACCCGTATGGCTGCCGATACCGGCGTAACCGGCGACGAAGCCTATCTGCAGGATATGTTCGGCATTGGCTGCTGGAAGTACAATCCGGAACTGGCTGAGAAGCTGTTCATCGAAGCCGGCCTTGAGAAGAAGGACGACGGCTGGTACTTCGACGGCAAGCCCTTTGTCCTCCATCTGACCTATCTGGCCAACACCGAGGCTCAGGCAGGCCGCGGGGTCACCGCTGCTTATGACCAGCTGACCAAGTTTGGTTTCACCTGCGAAATCAATTCCGAGTCCTCCGCGACCTGGGATACCATCAACTCCACCGGCGAATTCGAACTTCGCGGCATCTGGCCCACCGGCTTCATTACGAAGGATATCTACAGCCAGATCAATGGCTGGGATGCCGACCTGATCAAGCCCCTTGGCGAGCAGAGCTCCGGTCAGGGCACGCGCTGGAACAGCCCTGAGGCAACGAAGATCATCCACGAAATGGCGAAGGTTTCCCCGGATTCCGAGGAGTCCTACAAGCTGGGCATCGAATTCCTGAAGGTCGCGGTTGCGGATATGCCGTTCATCGGCTTCCACTCCGGCGTCAAGTTCGTTCCGTCCAACAGCACTGTCTGGGAAGGCTATCCCACGGCGACCAATCCTTACAATGGTCCGTGGTGGTGGTGGAGCTGCTTCAAGTACATCGCTCCGTATATCACCCCTGTGAAATAATGTCTCTTTTGTAACTGGAAGGCATAGCATAACAGTGCACGCGCCGCCTGACGCGGCGCGTGCATTTCATTTGCCTGATATGCCCCTTCGACGGGGCACTGTTTTATCATACTATGTCAAAAACGAAGGGGTGTAGCCAGTGAAATTTTGGAAATATCTGGGCCTGCGGCTCGTGACGTGGGCTTTGACGATCCTGATCGGCGTAACCTTCATCTTTTTCATTCCGCGCATGTTCCCGTCGGATCCCGTGGAGAGCATGATCGGTCAGATGCAGGCACGTTCGGGCCAGATGGACCCGGCGGCCAAGGAAGCGCTTCGAACCTCACTGCGGGTGCAGTTTGGCCTTGAGGGCTCGCTGTGGACGCAGTATACCTCATTCCTCTGGAAAGGACTGCTGCACTTTGACTTTGGTCCTTCCCTGATGAGCTATCCCACGCCCTGCAGTGAAATTATCGGCAGAAACCTGCCGTATACCATCGGCCTGTCGATGACCACCACCATTATTGCGTGGATCATCGGAAACCTGATCGGCCTTCTGGCCGGTTTCCGGAAGAACAAGACCTCCTCAAAGGTGCTTGAGGCCATTGCCATCTGTATTTACCCGATTCCCTACTTTATCCTTGCGCTGGTGCTGCAGATCGTATTCGGGTATGTCCTCGGCTGGTTCCCGCTGCAGGCGACGATACAGTACAACAACGGACTCCTTCCGTTCCTGGGAACGCTGATCCGTTCCTCCATTCTGCCGGGTCTCTCCATCCTGCTCCTTGGCACCGGCTGGTGGATCATTTCCATGAAATCCCTGTCAAGCACCACGGCAGAGGAAGACTTTGTTCTGTATGCCCGGTATCGCGGTCTGAGCGAAAAGAAAATCGGAACCAATTATGTATTCCGCAATTCCATTCTGACGCAGATTACCGCTCTGGCCATGAGTCTTGGCGGCGTGTTCAACGGCTCCATCATGACGGAGATCATCTTCGGCTATCCGGGCGTCGGCACGCTGATTCAGGGCGCCATTATGCAGTCTGACTACAACATGATTCTGGGCTGCATCACGATTTCCATTGTTGCCATTGCGACGGCCACGCTGATTGCTGACCTGATTTATCCGTTCATCGATCCGCGTATTCGTTACAGCTGAGGAAGGAGGACGAATCCATGAAAAAATTCTGGAAAAATGCGAGCCTCCGCCTGAAAATCGGCATTTTTATCACCCTGTTTTTCCTGATTCTCGGTTTTGTGGTCTATTTCATTCCGCATGCGGATCCGTTCCCGAACAATATCCGCATGAAGAACAAACCGATGTCAGCCGAGCACTGGCTGGGCACCACCTCCCAGGGACAGGACATCTTCTGGCTTCTGATTGAGGCCATTCACAACTCGCTGACCATCGGCTTTATCGTCGCCGCCATCGGCACGGTGGTGGGCGTACTGGTGGGTCTCATTTCCGGCTTTGTGGGCGGCACGGTGGACCGGATTCTGATGGTCATTACGGACACGTTTGTCGTCATTCCGTCCCTGCCGGTGCTGATCATGATGACCTCCCTGATGAAGGGCAGCGCTACGGTGTTCATGCTGGCCATTGTTCTGGCGGTATTCGCCTGGGCCTGGCCCAGCCGGCAGATCCGTTCCATGGCACTGACCATGAAAGAGCGTGACTTTATTCATACGGCCTGGTTCTCGGGCGAGGGAACGCTGCAGACTGTCGTCACCGAAATCCTGCCGTTCACCCTGACCTGGTCTCTGTCCAACTTCATGAATGCGACTTTGAGCGCCATTGCCTCCGAGTCCGGCCTGGCGGTTCTGGGCCTTTCGCCCGGAAACCTGATTTCCCTGGGCAATATGATTCAGTGGGCCAGAAACTACAACGCCATCATGATGGGACGCTGGAACTGGATTCTTCCGCCCATTGTCGGCACCATTGTGCTGTTTATCGGCCTGTTCATGCTGATTACCGGCTATAATGACTACATGTCCATGAAACGAGGTAGATAAAATGCTGAAAATAGATCATTTGTCCGCCTCCTACAAGACGATTGACGGAAATGTCCATGTCGTCAAGGACTGCAATTTCGAGATCCATGACAATGAAATCTTCGGCATTGCGGGCGAATCCGGATGCGGGAAATCAACCCTGCTTAAAACACTTTACGATATCGTCGAATTTCCTCTGGAGATCGACAAGGGAAAGGTAATCCTCAGCGGAACCAAGAATGGAAAGGCGTTCAGCTTTGAGTCCGGCGAGATTCGCAAGAGCTGGTGGAATCAGATTTCCTATGTGCCGCAGGCGGCGCAGAGCGTGCTGAATCCCATTATGCGCCTGAAGGATCAGTTTCTTGACTCCATTCCCAAGGAAACAAAAGATGAGACGCCGGCACAGACACTGGCCCGGGTGGCAGAGTACATGAAGGGCCTGGGGCTTTCCCCGGATGTCCTTGATGCGTTTCCGTTCCAGCTCTCCGGCGGCATGCGGCAAAGGGCGGTCATTGCCCTGGCCACCTTCATGTCCCCGAACGTCGTGCTGGCGGATGAACCGACGACAGCCCTTGACGTGGTGGTGCAGCGCGGCATCCTGATGATGCTGATGGACCTGCAGAAGCAGTTCAAGAATACGCTGGTCATTGTCAGCCATGACATGGGCGTGCATTATCAGATCACGGACCGCATGGGCATCATGTATTCCGGATCGTTTGTCGAACTGGGACCGACGGAGGCGATTTTCGAGGATCCCATTCATCCCTATACCCAAATGCTGATTGGCGCCCTGCCCCGCGTGGGTGACAAGAGTCAGAAAGTCGGCATTCCGGGCCGCCCGCCGGCCCTAAAGAATCCGCCGCCTGGCTGCCGCTTTGCCGCCCGCTGTCCGAAGGCGACGGATAAGTGCCGCCAGGATCCGGCACCTGAGTTCAGGGAGATCCGGTCCGGCCGCTTCGCCGCCTGTCACTTGCTGGAATCGGAGGTGAACTGACATGGCAGAAAAGCTGCTTGAAATCGACCATGTCAGCAAGGAGTTTCGTATCGGCGGCATGCTGAGCCGCAAGAAGATCCTCGCCACGGATGATGTGTCACTGTCCATTGATGCCGGGAAACCCGTGATCCTGTCCATCGTCGGTGAATCCGGCTGCGGAAAGTCCACGCTGTGCAAGATGGTTCTGCGGCTCTACACCCCGGACAAGGGCAGGATTACGCTTCTGGGGCATGACTATGCGGACCGGAAGGGGTATGATCCCAACCAGTTCAGACTGGATGTGCAGCCCATCTTCCAGAACCCCTTTGAGACCTTTTCCATGCGGAAAACGGTGGATACCTACCTGTACAACACCGCGTTGCGCCTGGGCATCTGCAAGACGAGGGCCGAGGCGGATAAACTGATTGATGAAACCCTTCATAACGTCGGCATGTCGCTGGCCGTGGTCAAGGGAAAATACATGACGCAGTTTTCCGGCGGTGAGCTGCAGCGCATCTCCATTGCACGGGCACTCATTACCCGTCCGAAACTGATCATTGCGGATGAACCTGTGGCAGCCATCGATGCCTCGATGAAAATGAATATCGTCAACCTGTTCAAGGATCTGAAAGAACAGTATCAGGTATCGTTTATCTACATCACCCACGACCTCTCCACCGCCTATTATGTTTCTGACTACATCGCCACCCTGTATCGCGGGGGCCTGATTGAATATGGCCCGGCGAAAGAGCTGATGGACAATCCGGCGCATCCGTACACGGAGCTCCTGATGAACGCCGTGCCGCGCGTGGGCGACAAGTGGAAGGAAAACATGGTTATGCCGGATATGGAGGGGAAGGAATTTGCACTGACCTGCTGCAAGTTTGCCCCGCGCTGTCCCTATGCCACCGAACAGTGCCGGAAGACCCGGCCGGATGAAAGGAGCTTCGGTGATGAACGCCGGGTCAGCTGCTTCCATCCGCTGGTGAAATAATCCCGGAACCCGGAGTTTTCCGCCTGCCTAAAACTGAACACATGAACAGCAGTGCCCGAAAGGAACCACTGCGCAGAAGAGCCGGAAACCTGACGGTTTCCGGCTCTCGTCAAACAGGACATGCGGCGACAGTTTTTCAAAGCCGGTTCCCCGGCCAAAGACTGACTTTGAGGTCCGCAAACTGAGGAGGAGACTATGTCATTTACGGATAACTGGGACATCCGTCCTACACCGGCAGATGGTGCTGTGATAAAAGGGGAGGGGTATCGGATCACAGTACTGACGGACCGGCTGCTCCGGCTTGAGTATGAACCGGGCAGCCATTTCCGGGACGGGGCCACACAGACGGTGATTAACCGGGAATTCTCTTTGCCGGAATTCACCGTCCGTGATCTGGGCGGACGTCTGTGCATTGAGACGGCCGGCCTGCGTCTTGAATACGATAAAAAGCCCTTTTCCCCGGCGGGCCTCTCTGCAAGGCTGAAGGGACAGATGGGCAACCATGGCGCAGTCTGGCACTATGGGGAAAGCGTGCGGAACCTAAAGGGGACGGCCAGGACCCTGGACCAGGCGGACGGCGGCGTTGTGCTGGCACTGGATGGCAGCGGAAATGACCGACCGCTTGAGATGGGCGACGGCCTGATGTCACTGGAGGGATTTGCGGTCCTTGATGACAGTCATTCCATGGGCATGGATGACAATGGCCGGCTGCTCCCGGCCAACGGGCAGGGAATCGATCTGTATCTGTTTGCCTATGGCTGGAGTTTCAAGGAGGCCCTGCGTGATTTCTTTCACCTCTCCGGACAGACGCCGCCGCTGCCGCGCTATGCACTGGGGAACTGGTGGAGCCGGTACTATTGTTATACGGATAAGACTTACAAGGAACTGATGGAGAACTTTGCCGGGCGGGGTGTGCCGCTGTCCGTGGCGGTCATTGATATGAACTGGCATGTGACGGATATCGATCCCAAATACGGATCGGGATGGACGGGCTATACCTGGAATCCGGAGATGTTCCCGGATCCGAAGGAAATGATGGACTGGCTCCATGCCCGGCATCTGAAGGTGACGCTGAATGATCATCCGGCGGATGGCATCCGTGCGTGCGAGGATCTCTATCCGGAGATGGCCAGTGCCATGGGGATTGACCCGGAAAGCGAATACCCGGTGGATTTTGATGCCTCCAGTGAGCAGTTCCTGCAGGCCTTTGAAAAAGTGGTCCTGGACAGCTTTGAACGCACCGGCGTTGATTTCTGGTGGGTGGACTGGCAGCAGCGAGGCGGCAGTTCTGTTCCCGGCGTGGACCCGCTGTTTGTGCTGAATCATACCCGCTGGCTGTACGCCAACCGGAAAGGGGAGGTCGGCCTGACCTTCTCCCGTTACGGCGGTCCCGGCAGTCACCGCTATCCCATCGGATTCTCAGGGGACAGCTGCATCACGTGGAACTCTCTGGCCTTCCAGCCCTATTTCACCGCGACTGCGGCCAATATCGGGTATGGATGGTGGAGTCACGATATCGGCGGACACATGCTGGGCATCCGGGACGAGGAACTGGCGGTGCGATGGCTGCAGTTTGGGGTATTCTCACCCATTATGCGCCTGCATTCATCCATCAGCGAATTTCTGGGCAAGGAACCCTGGAACTATTCCCTTGAAAACTGCTCGGTCATGGAGCGTTATCTGCGGCTTCGTCACCAGCTGGTTCCGTGGCTGTATGGACAGATGCTCAAAGCCCATCAGGAGGGCAGCACGATTCTGTATCCGGCGTATTATGACTGGAACTTTGGCTGGGAACTCCTGCAGATGCAGAAGGATGAATATGTCTTCGGGTCAGAAATGCTGGTGGTGCCCATTGTCACGCCCATGGACAAAGAGACCCATCTGGGCTCGGCCATGGCATGGCTGCCTGAGGGGGAATGGGTGGACTTCTTCACCGGCCGCCGTTATGCCGGCGGACAGCGCATGAGAGTCTATCGTTCCATCCATCATATCCCGGTGTTTGTTCGTCCGGGGACCGTGATTCCGTTAGATGGAGCACAGACGCCTGAGAACGGCTGCCCGCTTCCGATGCAGTTATCTTTTCGGGTGTTTGCCGGCGCCAGCGGCGAGGGCGCGGCGATTGAGGACAATGGTGCCCGGCCTGGTTCAAAGGAGTACAGGCGCGTGGAGACCCGCTGCACCATCACCGAAGGAGAGGGACTCACGGTCAGTATTGCCCCCGCCTGCGGGGCCTGTGAGCTCATTTCGCAGGAACGCCGGCTGGCGATTGAAATTGTCGGGATCGACAATGTGGCGCCGGATGAGGCCAGCTGTCCGTATGAAACCGATTACGATCCGGGAACCCGTACACTGAAAATACGCTTTGATGTGGATGGCGTGGAGGGGGCAGCGGTCTCGTGGCGGAAAGTCCCGGCCTGTCCGGAACTGAACATGGCGGACATGGTACATCGGCTGCTGCTGCCGGTCAGCATGAAAAATGCGGTGAAGGACCGGATGCTGACGATTGCCAAAGAGATTTCCGCCCCTGAGCGCCGTTTGGCTGCCTATATGACCCATGAACTGCCCGAGGGGCTGATGGGCGCCCTGATGGAACTGGAGTATGTCAGATAAAAAAGATGCGCGGCATATGCGCAAAGGATGGTTGTAAATGAATATCCTGCGTCGGGCTACGCCCTATTACGCACTCATTCAGGGTCTTTACTGGGCCATATACTGCCTGATGGCCGGCTTTGCGTCGGTATTCCTGCTGGACCGCGGTTTCACCAACGGGCAGATCGGTCTCATTCTGGGACTGTCGTACCTGTTGTCCGCCTTCCTGCAGCCGGTCATCGGCTCGTTTTTCAGCCGCACGGGTGTGCGGCTGAATCTGGGCATTGCCTGGCTGTATGTCCCTGTGGCTCTTCTTTCCCTGTGCATCCTTCTGCCTGTGGGGAAAATCCTGCTGGCCGTGATGATTGTCATCATCTTCACCATTCAGTCCATGCTGCAGCCCTCCATTAATGCGCTGCACCAGAGCTTTGAGACCGATGGACAGCTGGTGAACTTTGGTCTGGCCAGAGGAATCGGCTCGGCGGCCTATGCGCTGTCGTCCTTCCTGATGGGCCGCCTCCTGATGCGCTTTTCTCCCTCCATCCTTCCGGCCTCCTATGGAATCTGCGTCATTGTGCTGATTGCGGTTCTCTTCCTGGCCAGAACCGGGGATGTGGCGGTTCGCCTGGGAAAAGCGGAGAGGTCCTCGTATACCGAGATCCTCCGCCGGCATCCCACCGTGGGACTGTTTCTGCTGGGCGTCCTGTGCATGTTCCTGACGTATTCCTTCATTGAGACATTTCTGGTACAGATCCTCATCAGCATTGGCGGAAACAGCGGGGATCTTGGAACGGCCATTACCCTGAGCGCCATGACGGAACTGCCGGCCATGATTCTCTTCTCCCGGTTCAGCCGGAAGGGAAGGGGCATACGGCTGTTCATGGTGTCCATCTGGTGCTGGCTTGCCAGGGATTTACTGACCCTGCTTGCGCCCAATCCGGCTGCGCTGTTTGCCGTTCAGCTGCTCAATTTTGTCAGTGTCGCGGTCTATGTGCCGGGCATGATGGACTATATGCGGCATGTATTGCCGGAAACGCTGCTGCTGCGGGGCGTGACGATGGCCGGGACGGCCGCAACCCTGGGCTCCCTGCTGGCCACCAGCCTGGGCGGCATGCTGATCGATGCCATCGGGGTGCGTTCGGCCCTGGCGGCGGTGCAGCTGTTCCCGGCCTGTGGAACCGTGCTGCTGACCATTGCCCTTTTGCATGCCATCCGGCATCCGCACAGGCAGGAATGCTGACACTGTTCCGAAGCGCAAAGCTGCGATTTACCGAAATGGCCCTGTCACTGAGTGACAGGGCCATTCATTTTTCACCGGTCAGCTGCCGGTATTCCCCGGGAGTCATGCCCTTGATTTCCCGGAACGCCCGGTTGAAATAGGCAGGATCCTGAAAGCCGCATTCGGCGGCGATTTCCGCAATTTTCCGGTCCGTGGAGCCGATGAGCTCACAGGCGCGCTGTACGCGGAAACGTTTGAGGTACTGGATGGGCGGAATCTGAATCGTGCTTTTGAAACAGCGAAGGCATTCGCTCAGGCTGATGGAGGCGCTGGCGGCAATTTCAGCGGCGGTGATGTTCTCGGTGTAATTCCGCTGGACAAAGCGCAGCATCTGCCGGATGCGTTCGCTGTCACGCAGAGCCTTTTCCGAGGGCTCGATCTGGTTCCGGGGCAGATGCTCTGTAAGCAGGAAGACAATTTCAGAGAGGGCGGCGCGGACTTTGAACTCATAGCCCGGTGCCCTTTCGGTGCCAGCCTGCCAGGCACGGTCGATGTTTCGGATAACCTCCGGGTGCCAGCTGTCCGATCCGTCAAAGGCCATGCTTTTCATGCCGCTGCCCAGCAGCGGCCGCAGATACGACTGCCAGAACACGCTGTCAATTCCGCCGCCTACCAGCCGGGGATGGAACACCACTGAATGAAACCGGCAGTGCGTTCCCCGGGTCCCATGGGCAGAGTGCAGCGTGTCGGCGTTGATGAAGAACCCCTGTCCTTCCCTGAGAACCGCGCGCCTGCGGCCGGCATATACCGTGGTCTCACCGGAAAGGATCATGACCAGTTCCATTTCATCGTGCCAGTGCCAGGGAACATGGTCGTGTTCAAGGTCGTTCTGGTAGAAACCAACCGGGAACAGAGGCGTGCCGTGGCTGGATAATTCCTGTCCTTCCGCGTTGGTGAACAAGGGTTCTGAAGGGGCGGAATGAGTCATGCATGTTCCTCCTATATGAACCGAAGCGGATCCTTCGGCGATACAGCTTTTCCAGTGCTGAGCCTTTGACAAACTGCCGCTATGCGGCAGGCCCGCTCCCATATGAACCGAAGCAGGTCTATTTAAGAGGTGAGTTTTTAATCTCCGGATAGTTGACTGGCTGTAAGTGTTTCCATTCGGTCTTTCGGCACCGTGATATTTCCGGTGTGCATATTTGACGAATCGACGCTGCGCGTCGAGCCCGCTCCTCTGCGAAGTACATGCTGACAAAACTATAACCAAAATGGCGTTTTTGTCCAATAAAAATGGCGGTTAAAGACTAACTTTCCTGGAATGCCGGTGATATAATCTCACCCGATGTTGGGGCGGTCAATGCCGCCGGGGACATCATCACTGACATACTCAGAGAAAGGCAATTACATGTTGAAGCGTTTATTCAAGAGTCATTTCTTTCTGGGTCGGATGGCCGACCGTACGGACGATGAATTCATCGGCAGCGTTAAAGAGACGGTAGAGGTGAGACCGGAAGGAATCCGCTGGTTTTGTGGAATGCACGACCTTGATTCAAGCATTACCTGCCGGATGCTGTAAGCGATCGGCAGACAACTGAACGGGAACGGGAAACCGCTCCCGTTTTTTATTGTGTCCGGAAATCAGGAAACCTCATTGCCGGTCCGTTTCTGGAGGGGATGGAAGAAGAGGAGGAGCGTAAGGAGCATCAGGCCGCCCCAAAGCCCATAGACAAAGGGAATGCCGGTCCGGTCTGCGATGAATCCGCCCAGCAGCGTTCCGACGATGCGGGCGGCACCGAAGGAAATCATCTGGTAAAGGCACTGGGCACTGGCCTGCAGTTCCCGGCGGCAGACTTTTCCCAGGTACATGAACGGAATGAATTCAAAGCAGGAGAGATGAAAGATGGAGAGCATCTGGGCCAGAACGATAGCACCGGGTGCCCGAAGGACGGAGAGAAGAAAGAAGCGGACCGCGCCGGTCAGAAGGCCCAGCTGCAGCCAGCGCCAGATGGAAAAGCGCCGCATCAGCCGGTCCGCAAACAGAAGAAACGGGATTTCAAGGATGACCGACAGGGTGTTAATGAACCCGGTAACGGTATTGCCGACGCCCAGATCGCCCAGGTGCTTGGAGAAAAAGGACAGATTGAACTGGTGGCCGATGCTGGCCAGGAAGACGATGAGGAACAGAAGGAGAACGTTTTTGTCCCGGGTAAATTCCGCGAAGGAAACCTTCCCGCCGCCGTGCTGGTGACCCCGAACATCCGGCAGGATAGCAGCGGCGGCTGCGGCCAGAAGCAGGACAGTGCCCATGGCGGGATACAGTCCCCGAAGAGAACCGGAGAGGAGAAAGCCTGTGGCAAGGATGCCCACCTGATAGCCGATGGTCCCCATCATGCGGACAGGTCCGAAGCTGTGTCCGTGTTCCGCGGTATACTCGATGCAGATGGAATTTCCCACAGGGGAGACGGGGAGGTAAAAGGTGTTCTGCAGGAGCAGGACCAGAAGCAGCGGTACAAACTGAGCGGAGGCAGGCAGCACCAGGTAGCACATGACGCCGGCCAGAATCAGGGAGATTACGACGATGGAACGCTTGTAACGGGAACGGTCGGCCAAAATGCCCCAGAAAGGCTGCATGAACAGACCAACCAGCGCCGTAACGGAGGAAATGAGTCCGATCCTGCCATCTGACAGTCCGATGTCCCCGTAGAATTTTGGGGCGAACGTGGTCATTCCCATGGAAATAAAATTGATCCCGTAGAACAGGTACAGGGTAAACAGCTTGTTGTCCTTCCTCATGATCATAACACCTCACGGATGACCTCTGTCAGCGGTCCAGTCCTGCCTGACCAGGCGCCGCTGCGCGGCAGGGCAAATATCAGGGATTTGCTCGTATTACTCGGGCGGAAGGTTTCGCAGACAGACTCATTATAGCGATCTTTCGGCGGATATACAAGGGTGCTGAACGGGCATGTGCGGGGAAGACCGGGGACCGAAGGAGTTTCAAAAAGTCGTCATTAAAACATGCAGATGGTCCCGGCAGAATCCACTCTGCTCAGGCGGGACGAGGGTTCTCATTTTTCATTCCCGGAGTTCATCCTTTGTGGAGGGATGCGGGGGATTTAGAAATATCACACAAAAGTATTGCATTATATAAGCTAAAAATGTTAAAATATTAACTGATTTGCAAAACTGCATCCGTAAGGATGCATGAGGAGGAAAGGATTTTGAGTACATTTTTACAGGCATGTGTGAATGGACTCCTGATGGGAGGATTCTATTCACTCATGGGAATGGGACAGAATGTTATCTTCGGCGTCATGAAGATCGTTAACTTCTGTCATGGCGAAATGCTCATGGTTGGTATGTATCTGACATACTTTCTGTGTACGACCTTTGGACTGGATCCGTATCTCTGTGTTCCGCTCGTTGCCATCATTATGTTCTTCCTTGGTGCGGTAATTCAGCATACCCTGATCACGCCCTCGCTGGGGACAAAGAGCTTTACCAACCTCCTGTTCCTGACGGTCGGTCTGGGACTGCTGCTCTCAAATGGCGCACTGGTTTTGTTTGGCTCGGAATACCGGACCATTCCCACCAGCTACTCACAGGTGTACATCAATCTGGGACCGGTTACCCTGGCACTGCCCCGGCTGATCAGCTTCGGCGTGCTGATCGTCGTGTCCATTGCTCTTTTTGCTTTCCTCAAGTATTCCACCATCGGCAAGCAGATCCGCGCGGTATCGCAGAACCCGGTTGGCGCTGAGGTGGTCGGCATCAACACCAAGCGGATTTACATCCTGACCTACGGCCTTGGAACGGCACTGGCCGGCATCGCGGGCGCGCTTTTGACCGGCTTTTATACCATCTTCCCGACGGCGGGCGCCAGCTTCGGCTTCCGTGCCCTGATCGTCGTGGTCGTGGGCGGCCTGGGTTCCATTCCGGGCGCATTCTTCGCCGGCATTTTCCTCGGCCTTCTTGAAACCATGGTGGCACTGTTCATCAGCCCGTCCTACAGTGACCTGATCGTTTTCGTGACGTTCATTATCATTCTGGTTGCACGTCAGTTGATTATTATCAGGAGGAAATAAGAATGAGCGAAAAGAGAAAAGCGGTTCGCACATATCACAGGAATCTGGCGATCGTGCTGGGGATTCTGCTCCTGATATTTGTCTGCATTCCGTTGTTTGTCAAATCTCCGTATATCCTGAACATCTTTGTACTGGTATTCTACATGTCCACACTGTCCATGGCCTGGAACCTGCTGGGCGGCATGACCGGACAGAACTCTCTGGGCCACGCGGCCTATATGGGCCTGGGTGCCTATGCCAGCTGTCTGCTGATTACAAAGGCGGGCATCAATCCCTGGTTCTCCGCCATCCTCGGCATGGTGATTGTCGGACTGGTGGCCGGCATTATATTCTACCCCTGCTTTATTCTTAGGGGTCCATACTTCACCCTGGTGTCTATCGCCTTTGGTGAGGCGCTCCGGCAGTTTATCATCAACTCCGCCTTCTTCGGGCGTGCCAGCGGTGTCGGTCTGCCTTTCGGTCGGGATTCCTGGCTGAACTTCCGGTTCGGCAGCAAGATTCCCTACTATTACGTCGGTCTGGCCATGCTGCTGCTGGTGTACCTTCTGATGAAGAAGATTGAACGCTCCAAGATGGGCTATGCGCTGCGCACCATCCGTGAGGATGAGGACGCGGCGGCGGCCATCGGCATCAATCCCACGCGCTATAAGATCATGGCGGTGGTGGTTTCGGCCATGGTAGCGGCCCTGGTCGGCTTCTTCTATGCCAGTTATATCCGCTATATTGATCCCGAGCTGATGGTTCTGGCCAAGTCCACCGAGTCCGTGCTGCCGGCCGTTGTCGGCGGTGCTGCCTATGTGGAAGGACCGCTGGTTGGCGGACTGATCATGATTCCGCTTTCCGAGTTCCTGCGGGCCAAATACAGCTCCATCCTGCCCGGCATCAACATGCTCATGTACGCCGTGGTGCTGCTGGTGGTCATTCGTTTCCGGCCCACGGGCATTCTCGGCTGGTACATGCACAGCAAGCTGAAGACCTTTGTGGACACAAAGATCCTCCGGAAACCGCCGGTTGAGGTCCTTGAGGAAGTGGAACTGGCGAAAATGAACGGGAAGGAGTGAGAGGGATGAGCGATTCAAAGATTATTGAGGTTCAGCACATTACCAAACGGTTCAAGGGTCTGACGGCCGTGAAAGATGTTTCCTTCTCGGTCCGTGAGGGTGGAATTACCGGAATGATCGGACCGAACGGTGCCGGGAAATCCACAACCTTCAATATGATCTGCGGCTATTATCCGCCGACAGAGGGAAAGATCTTCTACAAGGGTCAGGACATCACGGACAAAAGAGCCTACGAATATACGAACATGAAAATTGCCCGGACGTTCCAGATCATGAAGCCGCTGAAAAACCTCAGCGTGCTTGAAAATGTGGTGGCCTCCTCCTATTTCGGCCATGCGGCAGCGAAGAATGAACGGGAGGCAAAGGAACGGGCCATGGAGATTCTGCAGTTCACCGGCCTGTATGAAAAGCGCCATATCCTCTCAAAGGACATGGGAACACCGGACCAGAAGCGTCTTGAAATGGCCAGAGCCCTGGCCACGCGCCCGGAGATGCTGTTCCTTGATGAGAACATGGCCGGACTTAACCCGGCGGAAACAGAAGCGGCGATTCAGCTGATCCGGAAAATCAATGAATCCGGCGTGACCATTTTCCTCATTGAGCATATCATGCAGGCCGTGGTCAGCCTCTGCGAAGAGGTCATTGTGCTCCATCACGGGGAGAAGATTGCAGAGGGAACACCGGCTCAGGTCATGAATGACCCCTATGTCATGGAGGTTTACCTGGGAAAGAAGGAGGGCGCAAATGCTTAAGGTTGAAGGATTGCGCGCCGGTTACGGTGCTGTGAATATTCTCTGGGATGTGGCCTTCCATGTGGACGATGGCGAGATTGTGGCCATCCTGGGTTCCAACGGTGCGGGCAAGACCACCATGGTCCGGACCATTACCGGCATGATCCGTGCCTCGGCCGGATCGGTGAATTTCAACGGGGAGGAACTGGCCCGGCACAATTCTCGTTATATCCTGGATAAGGGCATCGTGCAGGTGCCGGAGGGACGCCAGCTCTTTACCGAAATGACGGTTCTTGAAAACCTTGAAATGGGGGCTTTCAACAAGCAGCGGAAGGAACATTTTGCTGAAAACCTCCGAATGGTGTATCAGTGGTTCCCGAAACTGGAGGAAAGAGCCAAACAGGCGGCGGGGACGCTGTCCGGCGGTGAACAGCAGATGGTTGCTGTGGCCCGGGCACTGATCGGCATGCCGAAACTGTTGATTCTGGATGAACCCTCACTGGGCCTGGCGCCCAATATCGTGGATGACATCCTGAATGTGGCCTCCACACTGGTTAAGCAGAATGGCATCTCCGTTTTGCTGGTTGAACAGGACATTACCAAGGCACTGGCCTGTGCCAACCGCGGCTATGTCATTGAAAACGGTCACATCGCACTGGATGGAACATCGGCAGAACTGGCTGCCAATGACCATGTCAAGAAAGCGTATCTTGGCATCTGAATCATCGTTGTTAGCACCGTGGCAGTTCGGTGTTTAACATAAAACAAATTTAGGAGGACGAACATGAAGAAGCTCATTTCCATTCTGAGCATCATTGCAGTGCTCACAACACTCGTTGTTGGTCTTGCCGTGGCTGATGAAGCTCCGATTAAGATCGGCACCATCTATGCCATGTCCGGCGGAAACGCCGCCATCGGCGAGAACATTCTGCGCGGTATTGACTTTGCTGTCGCTGAGATCAATGCCAAGGGCGGCGTCAATGGCCGTATGCTCGAGGTTGTTCGCGGCGATCATGCCGGCGATCCTGCCCAGGGCAAGTCTGAGGCTGAGCGCCTCATCACACAGGAGCATGTCGATGTCATGATGGGCTGCCATATGTCCACGGTCACCGAAGTTGTGGCTCAGGTGTGCACCCAGTATGGTGTTCCGATGATCACCGCTATCTCCACCCTGGACCGTCTGAGCGATCCGGATCACGAGGCGATGGATTATTTCTTCCGTCTCTGCCCGCTCAACTCCGTCTATGTTGAGGATATGCTCAAGTATCTGAAGGACACGGCTACCCAGACCGGCGAGGAAGTAAAGACCATCGCGATCTTTACGGACCGTGCGGCCATCGGCCAGGAGCTGATCCGCTGCGTCGACCTGTTCAAGGACAAGTATGGCTTTGAACTCGTAGCGACCGTTGACTACAGCAGCAATGCCACCGACCTGAGCGCTCAGGTACTGGCTCTCAAGAAGGCCAATCCCGATGCAGTCCTCTGCGACTCCTATATCGGCGATGCCACCCTCTTTGTGCAGACCCTGAAAGCCCAGAACTACACCCCGAAGCTCATCGTGGCCAAGGCCAACGGCTTCACCGATCCTGCTTTCATCAGCAACCTCGGTAACCTTGCCAACGGCGTGGCTTCTGTTGTTGAGTTCAACCCTGACCTGATCAACGGCAAGGAGATCAACGAAGAGTTCAAGGCACAGTATGGCGTCAACATGAACGGCCACTCTGCCGAGTCCTACACCGTCGTGTGGATCTTCAAGACGGCCATTGAGGCTGCCGGTTCTACCGATGGCGCTGCTGTCCGTGACGCGATCGCCAAACTGGATATCCAGGGCGAATTCCCGGGCGGACGCAAGATCATTCTGCCGTATGACCGCATTCACTTTGAGAACTATGATCTGGCCGGCGTTCAGCACTACAGAGACAATACCTCTGCATCTGTTGCTATCGCACAGGTTCAGGACGGCGAGTGGAAGACCGTATGGCCGTTCGACTTCACCGATACCAAGGTTCTCTATCCGGCTCCGCTGCAGTAACAGCATATCGTATCCCTAACTGCTAAAATCATGCCGCCCATTGGGCGGCATATTTTGCGTGTTCTGGAAAGCCAATGGGCGATTTCGTTCGTATATTTTACTGAGACGATTTTTTCGGGACAAAATCGGATGAATGTTTCGTCTTATAGATGTGACAAACACAAAATGAGGAGGATCACATGAACAGAAAAAATACAGCCCTGGTGGCAGCCCTTTTGCTGGCTGTCATGATCGTTGTTTCGGGAATCGCGGAGGAGGATCTCTTTTCCAAAATTCAGGGAAAATGGTTTGAGTTTTCCAGCGGCGCGGGTGCATGGAGCACCGAACTGATCATGGCTGAAAATGGCGCTTTCTCCGGAAACTTCCATGACAGTGAGATGGGGGAAACCGGTGAGGGATATCCGAACGGCACCGTCTATGGATGCACCTTCCACGGACAGCTTTCCGATCCCGAAAAAGTGGATGAAACCACATGGAAGGTAAAGATCAAAGTTGAGATGGATGAGGGTCAGGTGCCTGAGGCCATTGAGGATCAGATCCGGTATGTGACTGCCCCGCCTTACGGTCTGGAGAAGGCGGAGACGGTGATGATCTATGAAACCGGTACGCCGATTGAGAAACTGCCCGAGGGCTTTATGTCCTGGTCGCATATGCAGGAAGTGGATCCGGATGCAAAGACGCTTCCTTACTATGGAATCTGGAATGAAACGGATGATGCCGGCTTTGTCTCCATTGATGAGGCGCAGAATATGATGCTGACCATCGCCGGCGGATGGACCCCGGCCGCGGATCCGACCATCACGGATGAGGTGAAGGCATTGCTGGACAAGGGAATGGAAGGACTGGTTGGAGTCAATTACACCCCCGTGGCCTATCTCGGTTCACAGGTTGTCTCCGGCACCAATCATGCCATTCTCTGCCAGGCAACGGTAGTTTATCCCGGTGCCACACCGTACTTTGTCATTGTCTATCTCTATGAGGATCTCCAGGGAAATGTCTCTCTGATGAATATTGCCGATTTTGATGTCGGGATGTTCTGCACCTACGGTGTGGACTAAAGGTCCATGCACGCGCTTTTGTGAAAGGCGCAGGGCAGAATGCAAAAACGCTGTACGTTCTGCTATCTGCAGAATGTTGAAAAGCCAGCCCGTGAGGGCTGGCTTTTTCTGCTGTCTGTGGCTTTGTCCTTAAAGCATTTTGATCGTCCAGGTACCGTCCTCCAGCTGCCGGAAGGCAACGCGGGCAATCTGATTTCCCGGGAAGACCATTTCAATCGTGTACCATTTGACCTTGACGCCGTTTTCATACTTTTCAATGACCTGTACCGCTTTGCGAAGATCAACGCTCAGGGAGTCGATGAGTTTTTGCGCATCCTCGCTGATGGTGAAGCCGGAGGCGGCAGCTGCCTCGCCAAAGCCTGCTTTTATCATGACGACCAGGAGCTTTCATGCGTTTATTGATCCCTGTTGCCTGGACGGCAGTCAGTCAGGCTCCAGACCGTGGCCGGGATTTGATCGGCATTGAGGTTGGGCAGATGCCTGGAACAGGGAAAAGTGCATTAAAGTCCAAGATCCTGCCAGGCATTCTGCAGGGATTCAATGATGTTGAGGTGCTGCGGGCACTGGGCCTCGCAGGCACCGCAGCCGATACAGCGGTCAGCGCCGGCGTTCGCAGAGAGAATCTCTTTAAGGTTGCCGTCTTCTTTTGGATCGGTATTGTACAGGGATGTCTTGTTCCATACGGCGAAGGTGCCGGGGATGTTGACGCCGTTGGGACAGGGCATGCAGTAGCGGCAGTCAGTGCAGCCGATTTTGGTGCGGCTCAGATAGGCGGCGCGGACATCGTCCATGAGTTTCAGTTCCTCGGCGGACATGATGCCCGGCTCTACGGTATCAAAGATGCGCAGGTTTTCATCCACCTGTTCCATTTCGTTGCAGCCGGAGAGGACAACGGCTACCTCGGGATGATTGCACAGCCAGCGGAAGGCCCATTCCACAGGGGACCGTTTGATCGGGAACTGATCGTACAGTGCCTGGACGTTGCCCGGGGCCTTGGCAAGGCGTCCGCCAAGGAGGCCTTCCATGATGACCACCGGAATGCCAAGCCGGCCGGCCAATTCAAGGCCTTTGGTTCCGGCCTGGTTGTTGATGTCCATGAAATTGTATTGAATCTGGACCATGTCCCAGTCGTTGGCCTTTATGATCTTTTCAAATGCCGGATAATCATCGTGGAAGGAGAAGCACTTGTAGCGGATCTTGCCCTTCTGCTTCAGCTCCTCAAAGAATTCCGGTGCACCAATGGCCTTAAAGCGTTCCCAGCGTTCGGCATTGACGGCGTGCATCAGGTAAAAGTCGATGTGGTCGGTTTGCAGTTTCCGCAGTTCTTCCTCGAAAAGGGCTTCCATTTCAGCCCGGTTATGGACATGGTCAATGGGCATTTTGGTGGCAATCATGACCTTGTCACGGTAACCGTCGCGAAGGGCTTTTCCGAGGACGGTTTCAGATGTTCTGTTCAGGTAGACGTAAGCGGTATCGATATAGGTGACGCCGCCGTCAATGGCATGACGGATGAGGGAGATGGCTTTCTGCTCATCAATGGTGCTGTCGCCGGATGCCGGACCATTGAAACGCATGCAGCCAAGGCCGAACGCGGAGCCGGTGATTCCAAGCTTGCCAAAGGAACGGTATTTCATGCGGGACCTCCTGTCAAAAGGGAAAATTTACCACTGGGGATGAATCAGGTCACGGAGATAGCGGTTGTAAATATCGGTAACTGCGTTCATCTGAGCATCGGTCAGGGGAGGAAGTTCGGCAGCACGGACGTTTTCAAGCACCTGCGTGGCTTTGCTGGCCCCCGGAATGACGACGCTGACCTCGGGATGCATGAGGATCCAGCGAATGGCAATGGGAGCCAGATCGGCGGTGCCGAACACCCGCTTGAGTTCATCTGCGGCCTCAATGCCCAGTTCATAGGGAACGCCGGAGAAGGTCTCACCCTTGTCAAAGGAAGCGCCATCCCGGTTGAAAGTCCGGTGATCCTTGGGACCAAAGGAGGTTTCCCTGGTATAGCGCCCAGTCAGAATGCCGCTGGCCAGCGGAACGCGGGCGATGATGGCCACATTCTTTTTGGCGGCCATGGGGAAAAGGGTATCCAGGGGCTTGAGACGGAACATGTTGAAGATGACCTCCATGGCGGAGATGTCATAATCCATGGCGGCCAGACCTTCCTCGACCTTCTCAATGCTGACGCCGTATCCGGCAATTTTGCCCGCTGCCTTCTGCCGCTCAAGTTCGGCAAAGATGTCATCCCTGCGGAAGATGGGGGTGGGCGGGCAGTGCAGGAGGATCATGTCAAGCTTTTCGAGTTTCATCCGGCTGAGACTTCCGTCAATAAATCCGGCAATGGCCTCGGGCGTGTACATTTCGGCCGTATGAGGATTGAGACGGCGGCCGCATTTGGTGGTAATGTAGAAGTGATCCGGACGGGCAGAGACGTATTCGCCGATGGTTTCCTCGCTTTTTCCGCCATTGTAAACGTCGGCGGTATCGATAAACGTGATGCCGGCAGAATCGGCTGCCTCAAGAATCCGCATGGCCTCCTCGTGGTTGAACGGGTCGCCCCAGCGGGTGCCCAGCTGCCAGGTGCCAAGGCCGATTTCACTGACGGCACGGCCGCTTTTTCCAAAAATACGTGTTTTCATAGTGACCTCCTCTAAGCGCCGAAATCGGGTGTTTCGGCTTTGTAATGACTTGTCAAACCGACGCGCCTGCGCCGGAGGAACGACGTTACTTGTGGGTTTTAACGATTTGCACGCCTGTGGGCTTGCGCCGGGACATGACAGACCATTCAGGTGTGCCAGGGCATCCGCTCCGAGAAAACTGCGGTAAAGGGATTGTCCTGTGCCTGACGGCTGAGCAGGGTAAAATAGGCATCCTCCAGGGCTTCCTCAAGGGGATAGGGACTGGGGCCGCCGGCCAGGTAGTCCTCCATGTCAAAAAGGATGGAAGCGATGGCAAACTCATCCTGGATCGTGTCCGGGGCAAGTTCGGCGGTAAAGGTGCGCCGCCTGTCGCGAAGC
>JAGAHV010000026.1:0-23069 GCA_017626895.1 Clostridia bacterium
ACTGGGCGACGGCCTTTGTAACGGATTCACCAGCATCCAGTCCGGACTGCCGTGCCTGCAGATAACGGGTCGTCATCAGGATGGCGTAGTCGACGGTTGCGCCAAGCTGGATCGTGGAGATCAGGATCGGTGCCACGAAAACCAGGGTCGTTCCGCGATAGTAGGGGATGGCCAGGTTGACGGCAATGGCGGTTTCGATGACCGCGACCAGCAGGATCGGCAGCGAGATGGACTTGAGAACGAACATGATGATGACAAAGATCGCAAAGATGGAGATCATGCTGACAACCGTAAAGTCATGATCGGTGCAGGCGATCAGGTCCTTTGTGCAGGGAGCCTCGCCGATCAGCATGCCGGTGGGATCATACCGCTTCAGGATGGTCTCCAGTTTGTCGATCTGCGCATTCACCTCATCCGAGGAGATGATGTAGGAGGAATTCAGCAGGATCAGCTGGTAACGGTCCGTCTTGACCAGCTTGACGATGTCCGGAGGCAGGATGCTTTCCGGAATGGATTTCCCCAGGAGGGAATCCAGACAGACAACGGCGGTAATTCCATCCACCTTTTTCATTTCCTCTGTCATATCCACGATTTCATTCTGCGGAACGGAGGAATCTGCCAGAATCAGGTGGGTTGTTGAGACGTCAAAGGTTTCCTCAAGGGCTTTGTTGGCCTGCACGGAAGGCAGGAAAGAGGGCATGACCGAACTCATGTCGTAGTAAACGTTCAGGTGATTGTATCCATAGAAGCCCGGGACAATCAGCAGGGCAAAGATGATGCTCAGCAGTACATAATGCCGGGCCACGAACCGGCTGATTCCGCCCACATTCGGGAGAAGCGGCCGGTGAGAGGTTTTTTCAATGACTTTATCCAGACACAGAATCATGCAGGGGAGCACGGTCAGGGTTCCCAGAACCCCCAGGATAACGCCCTTGCTCATGACGATGCCCAGATCACGGCCGAGGGTAAAGGACATGAAACAGATGGAAACGAAACCGGCGATGGTAGTGAGGCTTGAACCGGTAATGGCGGCAAAGGTTTCATGAACCGCTTCGACCATGGCCCCCTCAGGATCGCCCATTTCATCCTTTCTGGCCTTGTATGCGTGCCAGAGGAAAATGGAGTAATCCAGTGTGACACCCAGCTGCAGAACCGCTGCCACGGCTTTGGTGATGTAGGAGATCTCGCCGAGCAGGACGTTGGTTCCCAGGTTCCACAGAATGGAGATGCCGATGCAGATGAGGAAGACAAAGGGCAGCAGATACGATTCCATGGTGAGCATCAGCACGATGCAGCACAGTGCAACGGCGATGGCCACATAGGTGAATTCCTGATCTTCCACGATCTGTTTGGTATCCGTCACGATGGCGGAAAGACCGGCAATCATGCACTGTTCTCCGGCAACCGTCCGCAGTTCTTTTACCGCGTTCATGGTTTCCTCGGAGGACGAGGTGGAATCAAAGAAAACGGCAAACAGCCGTGCATCTCCGTTTCTGAACATCTTTCGAACGTCAGCGGGGATGATCTCATCGGGAATCAGACTGTCCGTCAGACTGGCATACCCGATGACCGAATCAACGTGCGGGACCGCAGCGATTCGCTTTTCAAGGGCTTTCTGCTGTTCTTCTGTCAGTCCCTGGGTAATGCCAAGGGAGAAAGCGCCTTTGCCAAATTCCTGAATCAGCAGTTCCTGGCCCTTAACGGTATCCAGGTCCTGCGGAAGATAGTAGAGAATATCGTACTTGACTTTTGTTGCATTCATTCCCAGATAAGCGGGGATCAGCAGCAAAAGAGACAACAGGATAACCAACACACGGTGTCGGATCATCCATTGCGTGAATCGCTTCACAAGAATGCCTCCTTTATAAAATGCTGAATCATTAACAGACATAGTGTCTGTTAACTTTATGAATGTAGTATAGCCATACATTCGAAAAGAGTCAACGGGTATTTTTGGTAAAAATGTTCAATAACAGACATATGCATCGATATGTGTCGATTAACGGACAGAAAATGAAAAAATAGTTCTGCAGGCAGGAACGGGAAGGCTATATTCTTGTCATGACACGGAGAAAAATCGGAAGCGTCCGGCTGATCATGGAAAAAGGATCAATCTGCCGGGTCCTGGGTGGACAGACGGGTGAAAATGTGGAAATAGCGCTGCTTGTTGACTTTTAAGTCGGCGGGGATTAGAATGGTGATAATAGTAAATGTATTACAGAGCCTGAGAAGGGAGGCGTGACCGAGTTGGGAATGATGGATGTAAAAACGAAAGAGTACATGAAAAAACCAGAGCGTTTTGCTTCGATGTTTAACTTTTTGATTTACGACGGGGAGCCGGTAATCAAGCCGGAGAATCTTAAGCCGGTTGATTCAACAGAGGCCACAATCATAGACGGCAACGGAGTGGAAGTTTCTGTACAATAATTCAGAGACGCCTTGAACGCATGGGGAATATTGGAGGATGAACATGCGGTGTATGTACTGCTCGGAGGGGAGTTTCAGTCCGAGGTTCACTACGCAGGCCCTGTAAAAGACATGGTTTATGATGCCGTTAACTACGTCGATCAGGTAAAGCAGTTAACGAGAAAATATCGCAGGAAAAACGATGATGCAGAAATTGCTTTTGAGCCGGATGGAGTAAAGATCAGACTGACTCATGCAGAGTTCCTGTCGGGATTAAAAAAAGGAGATAAACTGAAACCGGTTATTACTTTGATGGTGTATTTGGGCACAGGTAAGTGGGATGGACCAAGGTCTTTACACGATATGCTGTATTTTCCAGACAAGCGGCTAAAGGCTTTTGTACCCAATTACAAACTGAATCTGATTGTGCCAAAAAAGTTAAAGAATAGTGATTTCAGCAAGTTTGACCCGGATCTTGGATTTCTGCTGAATGTCCTGAAACTCGGAGAAAAGGGTCTCCCTGAAATGATTTCTGAACCTCAATATCAAAGTGTTGACGGAGAGACGGCACGGCTGGCGAACGATATTGCAAAACTTGGGTTGGAGATTGTAGTCGACGAAGGAGGTAAGGCAGACATGTGCAAAGCGATGATTGAGCACGATAAAAAAAAGAAAGTTGAGGGTGGAATCGAAACCCTCCGGACTGTTTGGGGAAATGATGATAAAAAGATCGTAGAGGCAGTCTCTAAAGTGTTCAAAGTAACACCTGCATATGTAAGAAGGATAATGAACGGCTCAACCACATCTGCCGCCACGGTCTGAGCATAAAGAAGATAGTTTGAGCAGCTTCATCCTCCAATCACTATGCCGATGTGATTTCAGTAAGTTTGACCTGGAACCTGGATTTTGGATTTCTGCTGAAGGTCCTGAAAATCGGTGAAAAGGGCGTCTCCGAAATGATTTCAGAATCTCAGAATCGAAGTGTTGATGGAGAGGCGGTACGGCTGGCGAACGATATTGAAAAAACTGGTTTGGAGATTGGTATAACGAAGGAGGCATGGCGGACATGGGTATGTGCAAGGCTATGGAAGAGCATGATAAAAAAATAGAAGTTGAGACTGGAATCAAAGCATTCCGGATTGCTTGGGGAAATGACGATAATAAGATCGTAGAGGCAGTCTGCAAAATGTTAGAGGTAGCACCTGAATATGTAAGAAGCATAATGAATGGCTTAACCACAGATGCCGCCTCGGTCAGAGCATAAAGAAGATGGATTGTGCAGTTTCATTCTCCAACTACCATACCGACAGATTTGGCGGTTGGAGGATCTTTTTGTTCGTTTGTCAGTTGTTGTAATGCTTGTTATCTTGTTAACCTTTCCGTTGTCAGATCGTGACAGATGGATAGCTGTTGATCTTTCTTTCCCGGCTGAAAGTGTGGTATAATCGATTTGTCTGATTCCGGAGGAAAAAGTCCTTTTCCCGGGAACAGGGCAGTATGATTTGATGGAGAGAGATATGATTTTTGGAATGACACTTTACCAGGTTCTCTGGTATTTTTTGATTTATTCCATCATTGGATGGATAGCGGAGGTAATCTTTCATGCCGTTGCACTCGGGAAGATTGTGAACCGGGGATGCCTGAACGGTCCGGTCTGTCCGATTTACGGATTTGGCGTGATCAGTATTTTTGCCCTTGTCTATGCAGTGACAAAGGTCGGAGAAAGTGCACTGAACACGCTTTCACTGGGACAGCTGTTCTTCGGCGGGATGATTCTGTGCAGCGGGGTGGAATTGCTGGGCGGTGTTATTCTGGACAAATGCTTCCATGTCAGATGGTGGGATTACAGCGATATTCCGTTTAATTTCCATGGGTATATCTGTCTTGAGTTCGGTCTGATCTGGGGACTAGCTGCGACCTTTGTGCTGCGTGTCCTTCATCCCTATATCCGTTCGGCCACCGTGGAATTTATTCCGGAACAGATTGGTTTCCCGATTCTGGGCGTTCTGTACCTTATCTATTTCCTGGATGTGGTCGTGACCGTGATGATGTTTAATCGGCTCAATGAGAAGCTGGGTGAACTGGATAAAGTCCGCAAGTCTCTGCGTGTGGTCAGTGATGGTCTGACGGATGCACTGGGAACCGGTGCATATGTGACAAAAAATACCCTGTATCGCGGCCGTGAACGGGCTGAAAAAGCTGGGAAACGCCTCAGGGAAAATGCGGCGAATGCCAGTCAGCAGCTGACAAACAGCGCACAGACCTTTGGCAGGGGAATTCTGGAATCGCTGGGTTCCGGACGTGAAAAACTGGAAGCAAAATACCGTGAGCTGGTCCGTACATTTTCGGCAGAGCGTTATTTTGGTATTGGACGGCTCCTGAGAGCGCATCCGGGAATGAAACATCGGGATTATCAGGAGGTTGTTGAGGAGCTCCAGGCGGATCTGGACGGGGATTCTGCTGCAGATGGTCAGGAAATGAGAAAAGAATAGAAATCGGTTATGAAACAGAAGTGGCCCTGTCGATTCATGACATGGCCACTTCTTTATTCGGCGTTTGTGAGAGAACCTCATTCCTCAGTCAGAGGAACTAATTCCGCTGAACAGTAGGCGATCAGATCATCCGGCCGGATTTCGATCTGACAGCCGATTTTTCCTGCGCTGACGAAGATGCGGTCAAAGAGAATGGCGGTTTCATCAATAAATGTGGGGAAAACCTTTTTCATCCCCACGGGACTGCAGCCGCCGTGGACATATCCGGTGGTGGGAAGCAGAAGCTTCTGCGGAATCATTTCAACAGACTTTTCACCGCAGGCTTTGGCTGCCTGACGCAGGGAAAGCTTGCCCGGCACAGGGATGACAAAGACGTAAAAGGCACGGCTTTTTCCCTGTGTGACCAGCGTCTTGAAAACGGAATCCGGATCTTCTTCAAGCGAGCGGGCAACACTGAGGCCGTCAATCCCATCCTCAGCGGAATATGTATGTACTTTGTATGGAATACCTGCCTGATCCAGCAGGCGCATGGCATTGGTTTTGGGGATGTCGGACATGGGTGAGCCTTCCTCCTCTTCTGTGGGCTTTAACTCTGGTCATATGCCTGGATTTGACAGCCTGTCGCTGCTCAGTTTGTCGGGCAGTGTCCATTTTACCATATCCGCGGAGAAAACCCCAGAAAAAAACGGAAACAGAAACGCGGGACAAAGACGGCGCCACGGAAAAACAGAAAGCAGTGACTATGCGGCGGAGAAAAGGAGTCAAAGGGAACGAATCCTTTCCTGTCCGGCTTGAAAAATCTCCTGCAGCTGATATAATGAGTACAGATGCACGGAGCGTTTCCGGAGGAAAAGACGGCCATTTGGCCGGCAGTTCCTTCACCGAAGGCTTGGCAAGAAGCGACAAAAAACAGCGGCACCGGGAGAGCGGAATGCTGCGAATAAGGAGGCAAATATGGTACACGGGAATCCGATTCTGGCAGGGAACCCCATTGGCAAGCGCTTTATTACAGCTGGTGAAATCATGCTGAGACTGACGCCGCCCAATTATGAGAAAATCCGTATGTGCACCTCGTTTGAGGCCAGTTACGGCGGCAGCGAGGCCAATATTGCGCTGGCACTGGCCAATCTGGGCGTGGACAGCACCTTCTTCTCGGTGGTGCCCGAGAATTCCCTGGGAAAAAGTGCGATCCGGATGCTTCGCAGCAATGATGTGCACTGTACGCCCATTATTCTCAGTACACCGGAACAAACGCCGACGCATCGGCTTGGCACATACTATCTGGAAACCGGCTATGGGATCCGTCCCAGCAAGGTCATCTATGACAGAAAGCACAGTGCCATGTCAGAGTTTGATTACAGCTCCGTGGATCTGCGGGCGCTTCTGCAGGATTTTGACTGGCTGCATATGAGCGGTATTACTCCGGCATTGAGCCCGAGCTGTGCTGAACTGACCATGAATATGCTGAAAATTGCAAAGGAACTGGGACTGACGGTCAGCTTTGACGGAAATTTCAGAAGTACGCTGTGGACCTGGAATGAGGCAAGGGATTTCTGCACCAGGTGCCTTCCGTATGTGGATATCCTGTTAGGGATTGAACCGTATCATCTCTATAAAGATCCGGAATGCCCGGAAAAGGGCGACTGGAAAGACGGTGTTCCGCTGCAGCCCAGCTATGAGCAGCAGGATGAGATTTTCGGCCATTTCATCGAACAGTATCCGAACCTGCGCTGCATTGCCCGGCACGTGCGGTACGCACACTCCGGCAGTGAAAACAGCCTCAAGGCGTTCATGTACTACGAGGGTCATACTTTCGAGAGCAAGCTCTTTACATTCACGATTCTTGACCGGGTCGGCGGCGGAGATGCGTTTGCCAGCGGTCTTATCTATGCCATGATTCATGATTATAAGCCCATGGACATGATCAACTTTGCCGTGGCCAGCAGCGTCATCAAGCATACCATCCACGGGGATGCCAACATTACCGATGACGTGGACAGCATCCGCAATCTGATGAACATGAATTACGATATCCGCCGGTAATGGGCATCTGGCAGGAATGAGGGACACTATGGACGAGGTACTCGAGTATCTGGAGAACTACATCTGGGAGAATGGATTTGAAAAACTGTCCGGTGATCCCTTTGGCGTGTATCAGGGGATGAAGGACATTGACCCGAAGATCGCCCGGCTTGTGCTGATGACCCTGTTGTCAAAGACCCATGAGAAGGCCAAAAAAGGATGCCCGGAGGATGAGCTGATCAGCTATATCCAGGCCGAGCACTTTGTCAATAAGAAGACCGCGAAAGATCTGGCTTCCATGTACCTGGCGCTTTTCAGCGAGGAGAACCAGGAGTCCTGGAATGAGGCACGGGAAGAAGGGTTCGAGGAATTCTGCGAAGAGGAATGGACAGTCGAATGGTCGGGCTACTGTGACTGGCGGGCGAAGAACTTTAGGCATGTTCCGTGCAATGCTTCGGCGGAGTTAACGTTTGCCGTTGAGGATAAGGAAAAACTGCACAGCCATCTGGCATCAAAACTCAAGGCCAATCCTTTCCTGTCAGCAGATGAGATTTACCAAATCCTTGCCAATGAGATTGAAGCGGACCTGGACAGAGACATGGAAAGGTACTGCAACGCGGATGATTACTACGAGCCCTATCTGGAAGAGTTCGTGAGTGAGGGAACGCATAAATCGGAAGAGAAATGGAAGTCATGGGGGCTGGAGATCATCGACTTCACCGGCAGTGGCGATGTCGATTATGAGGGCTGAGATCCTCTGAGACCGGGCTGCAAATCCTGTCGGATCCGGCCCGGATCTGACAGACGGCCGCTGTGCGGTTCAAAACATGAAAATACCCGACTGGCTCAGGCCAATCGGGTATGATTTTATGCGCATTTGCCGGAAAGTGACGGATTCAGAAAGCGACGACGATGCCGCCGTCAAAAGCGTACATGGAAGAAAGGGCAGAGGTGGGCGTCATGATGATCTCCCCGATGGCCGGACACTTTTCCCAGATCATTTCCCGAACATGTTCGGCACGCTCGAGGCAGTTGCAGTAGGAAATGGTCAGGCGGCGGGAACGGGCAGTAAACTGGGAGGTCTGGCTGCGGATGGCGTCGACCATCTGCGTCAGCGCCCCCTTGATGCCCCGTCCCCTGGAAAGCATCCGGATGCCGCCGTGTCCGTCATCGCTCATGACGGGCCGGATGGAAAGGACATTGGCGATGGCAGCCACCGTCTTGGCGATCCGGCCGTTTTTAACCAGATTATCCAGCGAATCCAGAACAAAGAGGGTCCGCATGCCGGTGATTTTCTGATTGACAATCTCAATGATTTCATCAAAGGAGTGTTTCGCCTTCAGCAGGTCATGGATCAGCATGGCCAGCTGTGTTTCGCCGGCACTGGCGCTCTCGCTGTCAAATACATGGATGCGCTTGTTCGGGCTGACCTCAAGGGCCATTTCCCGGCCGATCATGGCGGCGTTATAGGAGCCGGAAAGCCGGCTTGAAAGGGTGACGACAAAGCAGTCTCCGTCTGTCCGGAGCATGTCATTCATGTATTTCTCCGGAGAGGGACACGCTGAACGCGCCGGCGTTTTTGAGGCTTTCATGGCGTTCAGATAGGGAACGATTTCGACAGAGCCGTCATCAATGTATTCTTTTGAATCAATGGTTATGGTCAGCGGCGCGACGCTGGCATTCATGCTTTTGATCTGCTCAGGAGAGAGGTCGCAGCAGCTGTCCACCAGAAGATGAACATTTTCCATAAGCAGTCCTCCGTTTTTCTTTGAAGTAGCCCCGCACAGGGGGCAGTGGTTTCGCACCGTCATTGTGCAGTATACGCCTGTACGGGTGAAATGTCAACATGATAAACACATGATCTGTTTTTAAAAACTACATTGCTCGTATGAGCGGGAAAGGATTCTCAGATGGATAATCTTACAGAGACCATTACGGAAGCGGCCAGTACGGCAGATCCGGAGATGGGGAAAGTGGTCAGCGCGATCAGCACGCTGACGTTTAATGAGGTGTTCCGCACCGTCGTGACCCTGCTGATCGGTATCGTGATCATCCGGGTCATCCTGCATTCCATGCGCCGGATTACAGACCGAATCCAGGGAACGAATAAAACCATTTCCGGATTCCTGATTTCCTCGGTCCGCATCATTCTGACGTTTGTCCTGCTGACTATCTGTTTTTCCATGCTGGGCATTCCGGTGACCTCGCTGATTGCCCTGGTCAGCATGTTTGCCCTGGCGGTCTCCCTGTCCATCCAGAACATTCTCAGCAATATTGTGAGCGGCATTGTGATTCTGATGTCCAGGCCGTTCAAGGTGGGTGACTGGATTGAGACGCCCGGAACGGCCGGGACAGTGGGACGGATTGATCTCATGTACACCCATCTTCAGTCAGCGGATCTCAGGGAGATTATGGTGCCGAATTCGGAGATGGTTTCCGGGCGAATCATCAATTACACCAACATGCGCTACCGGAAAATCGTGCTGAATCTGCGGATCGGGTATGAGGCGGAAACAGAGGCGGTGACGGCGGCGCTTCTGCGGGCCGCGGCACAGGCGACAAAGGAAGTCGATGTCGGGACGGAGCCGCCTTTTGCCGGCATTAATGCCTATAAGGACAACGGCATTGAGTATCTGCTGCGGGTCCCGGTACAGACGGCCGCTTACTGGGATGTTTACTATCGGCTGATGCCCATGATCCGGGAGGAACTGGGGCGGTCCGGAATTGCCATGGATGTTGCGCCTACCAGGATTATTCAGGCCGGCAAATAAAGAAACCGGGAATCCAGAAGGATTCCCGGTTTTTTGACGGAATCAGGCGCGCATCATATAGCCGCCGTCCACTTTTTTCCAGAGGACATTCCGCTGGACGGAATTGGCGCCGACGGCCGCGTGCAGCATGCAGATGCCGCGGTCGATCCCGGCGTATTTGCCGATGAGCACACGGCGCTCAAGCACGGAAAGGGAGGTGGCGTCCACCTCGATGTTCCAGGGCTGCTGGTTAATGGCGCTCGGGGCCAGGCGGGCATTCTCGACGGCGGGGAGCTGCCAGGGACCCAGTGCCGCGATGGCCTGTTCATCTTTTTTGCAGACCTGAATCAGCGAACGGCGCTTCGGATTGAAGGCGGGGAACTGTGCCTGTCCGATGGCGATGACACAGTGGATCTGTTCATCGTTCTGAAGCTGGACGTTCTTGTTCACAATATCCGGATTAAATCCGGCGCCGAGCCAGCAGGTGCCAAGTCCCAGACGGGTCGCCTCCAGCACCAGTGCCTCGCCCATATAGCCCTCCAGTTCCGGCGGGGTATCCTTCTTGGCCACGATGACGGCGTAAACATTGGTTCCCTTGATGTTTCCCTTGAGTCCGGGACCGCGGAACATACGGATCGTGACACCCTGCCAGGAAAGCTTCTTGCACAGTACACCCAGCTGACTGAGCTGTTCATCCGTCGGACCCCCGGTATACTGGCGGATGGAACAGCGTTTCCGGATGGCATCCTGCCATTCAGGTGTAATATTCAGTTCAAACATAAACTGTCTCCTTCTTAGGCCTCAATGTTGGTCTTTTGCCGGAGCGGCGCAGCATTGGCCTGGATTTGTCAAACTGTCGCTGTGCGACAGGGCCACTCCTTCATTTTTATCGCTGTATAATCTAGCACGCCCGTGGGGTGCTGTCAATGTTTTTATTCCCGAGGCCGCGGCGGGTCAATGCGCGTTCAGGCTTTCAGAACGACGTTTTTCTGTCCGAGCACCTCTGTGAGGGCGGCGAGCAGCTCACTGCCGGGATGGACCCGCAGGGATTCCGCCGCTTTCAGCGTGGAACGGGTGTTGCGGATAAAGAGCATCACGTCGTTCTGGCCGGGATATTTGGCGAGAACCGGGCGGATATAGGAAATGGCGCTCTGATCCGGCAGGGAAAGCCAGAGACGCAGCGGACGGCCATCCTCTGCCCGCTCGGGCTCCGGCAGACCGGCAGAGGTGACGTCAGGGGTGGAATTGTCCGGCAGGGAAGCGGCCTTTTTCGCGGGAGCGGGAGCCGGTGCCTGTACTTTCGGGCGGATATTGAGCTTTTTCAGTTCCTGGTTGGAATACATGGGCTCTACGCCGTCCAGAAGGAGCTTGGGATCCTCTTCCTCCCGGATGGACAGGCGGCCGCTGAGAATCACCGGCGTATCGGTGGTGAGTTTCCCGGAAAGGCGTTCATAGACTTTGGGGAAGACAATGACCTCCATGGTTCCGGTCAGGTCCTCCAGCTGCATAAACGCCATGAGTGTGCCGGCTTTGGTGCTGGTCTGTTTGACTTCGGTGATCATCCCGCCCATCTGTACCCGCAGCCCGTCCGAGGCAAGACCGTGGTCAGGGGCATCCAGGAGAGCGGAGAGGCGGGCAGTGCTGAAGGGGAGGACGGAAAGGGTTTCGGAATAATCACTGAGGGGATGACCGGAAATATACAGACCCGTGACGCTTTTCTCAAGGGACAGGCGCTCACGTGAATCGAAATCCGGGATGTCGGGCAGTTCCGGCGTCAGATCATCAAAGGACTGGTCCTCAAACAGGGAGAGCTGACCGCTGATGATGCTGCGCCGGTTTTTGGCAGCCCCGTCCAGGGCACGCTCGTAAACGGCGTAAAGCTGGGCACGGTTGGCTCCGGTGCAGTCGAAGGCACCGGAGAGAATGAGGGATTCCACGGCGCGCTTGTTGACCAGGTCGGAACTCATCCGTGAACAGAAGCTGTAGATGTCCGAATAGGGACCAGCCAGTTTCCGCTCGGCGATGATGGAGTCGATGGCCCGCTCGCCGCAGGACTTGATGGCCCCCAGGCCGAACCGGATGCCGGCTTTCCCGTTTACCTCATCCACGGAGAAGGTGCGCTGACTCTTGTTAATGTCCGGCGGGAAAATGGGGATGCCGTTGGAACGGCAGTATTCCAGGTATCCGGCCATCTTGTCCGGGGCGCCGACGACGGAATTGAGGATGGCGGCAAAGAACGGAATGGGATGGTGGCATTTGAGCCAGGCGGTCTGGATAGCCACGACGCCGTAGGCGGCCGCATGTGATTTATTGAACGCATAGGAGGCAAAGGCGGTCATCTCGTCGAAGAGCTTGTTGGCCACCTCCTCGGATACCCCGTTGCGGACGCAGCCGGGGACAACGATCTCGCCATTTTCCTCCAGACCGTGGATGAAGATTTCCCGCTCCTTGGCCATAACGTCGTGTTTTTTCTTGGCCATGGCGCGCCTGACCAGGTCGCTGCGGCCGTACGAGTAACCGGCCAGGTCCCGCACGATCTGCATGACCTGTTCCTGATAAATGATACAGCCTTAGGTGACGGAAAGGATGGGCTCCAGCCGTTCGTGCAGATACTGAATCTTTTCCGGATTTTTGCGGTTGGCAATATAGGTGGGAATGGAGTCCATGGGGCCGGGCCGATACAGGGAAATGGCGGCGATAATGTCCTCAAAATTCTGCGGCTGCATGTTCATGAGGAAGCTGCGCATGCCGCTGGATTCCAGCTGAAAGACACCATCTGTCTGCCCGGCGGAGATCATGGCATACACCTCCGGATCGTTCATGGGGATGTCCAGACTGTTGAGCTGCAGCCCTTTTTCCCGGAGCAGGGCCAGGGTGTCCCGGATGACGGTCAGGGTGCGAAGGCCCAGAAAGTCGACCTTGAGCAGCCCCAGCCGCTCGATGATGCCCATGGGATACTGGGAGGTAATGACATCGTCGTTTCGCTGCAGGGGGATGTACTCGGTCAGGGGCTTGTCCGTGATGAGCACGCCGGCCGCATGGGTGGAGGTATGCCGGGGGAGCCCCTCCAGCTTTCTGGACATATCAATGAGCCGGCGGATCCGCAGATCCCCCTCATACTGCTTTTTGAGGTCCGGGGAAATCTCCAGGGCGTGATCCAGGGTCATCCCCAGTTCATAGGGAATCAGCTTGGTCAGGGCATTGACCTCGGCAAAGGGATAGCCAAGGACCCGCCCGACGTCCCGGACCACGGCGCGGGCGGCCATGGTTCCAAAGGTGATGATCTGGCTGACATGGTCATGACCGTACTTGTCCGCCACGTAATCAATGACCTCCTGCCGCCGCTCATAACAGAAATCCACGTCGATATCCGGCATGGAAACGCGCTCGGGATTGAGGAACCGTTCAAAGAGCAGGCTGTAGCGGAGGGGATCCAGCTGCGTGATGGACAGGCAGTAGGCGACAATGGAGCCGGCGCCGGAGCCGCGGCCCGGGCCGACGACGATGCCTCTGGAGCGGGCGTGGTGGATAAAGTCCCAGACGATGAGAAAATAGTCCACATAGCCCATGCGGGAGATGACGGAGAGCTCGTAATCAAGGCGCGCCCGGGCTTCCTCCGTGATGGGCTTGTACCGCTCCGCCAGACCCTGCTCACAGAGCCGCCGCAGCATGCTCTCGCTGCTTTCCCCGTTTTCCGTGGGAAAACGGGGCAGTTTGGTTTCACCGAAGGTAAAGGTGACCTGACAGCGCCGGGCAATTTCCTCAGTGCGCTCAATGGCATCGCCCAGCTCGGGGAAAATCGCACGCATTTCGGCCTCGCTCTTGATATAGAGCTGGTCGGTGTTTTGACGCATCCGGTTGTCATCCTCCAGCGTCTTGCCGGTCTGGATGCACATGAGGACCTCCTGCGCCTCCGCGTCCTCCCGGGTCAGGTAATGACAGTCATTGGTCACAATCATGGGAATGCCAGTTTCCCGGGAGAGACGGATCAGGAGGGGGAGAACGCGGCGCTGATCCGGCAGGCCGTGATCCATGAGTTCAATGAAATAATGGCCTTTTCCGAAAATCTCTTCCATTTCCCGGGCGTGCTCTGCGGCATCATCGAAGCGTCCGTCCAGCAGGAGCTGGTCGATCCGGCCGGAAAGGCAGGCAGAACTGGCAATCAGGCCCTCGTGATATTTGCGCAGCAGCGGGAGATCCACCCGTGGCTTATAATAGTAGCCGCGGATAAAGCTTTCGCTGACCAGCTTGATGAGGTTCTGGTACCCCTGCTGCGTTTCGCAAAGGACGATGAGGTGATTGGTGGCACGGGGACCGTTTGAGGCCGTTTTCTCATCCATGTTGGGACACAGGTAGAGTTCACAGCCGATGACCGGATGGATTCCCCGCTTTTCCGCCTCCGTGTAAAAATCCACGACGCCGTACAGGGCGCCGTGATCGGTAATGGCACAGGCATCCATTCCCAGTGCCCTGACCCGGTCCAGCATGGCCGTGATCCGGTTGGCACCGTCCAGGAGACTGTATTCACTGTGCATGTGCAGATGAGCAAAAGCCATGGGAAACCTCCTTCTTATTGGTCTGCGGCCGGGGCGGGCAGGGGATGGGTGAACTTGATGGTGGAGAGAATCGGCAGCATGGAGGCGGGCAGCATCCGGGTCTCGAAAATGAGATGCTGATCGGGATCCCAGGTTTCATAGACGTACCAGTCCTCGTCGCCGGTCAGGGATTTGATTAAGGCCCGATAGCTGATGAATGTCCTGCCGCCCAGGGTCCGCGGACGGACCTGGTCGCAGCCGGAGCTCATGTAATAGCGCACCATATCCAGGTGCGAAACGTTTTCAATGCTGTCCATTGCCTCATTGGGATAACAGTAAATATAAAAGGAATCCTCCGCGTTGCCCAGAACCACCGTCAGGCGGGAACTGCCGGCTTCCGTGAGATCGCTGAGGGAGTAACTTTCCGGAACCTGCAGGGTAAAACCGAAGGACGAGAGGTCGATGGTCTGCCCGCCCTGAAGGAGGGCGGGGTGCTCTTCCAGCCGGTCCAGGAAAATGAAAAGGGAAATCAGCAGGAAGCTGAGCAGGATTCCGACGGCGCCCATGATGAGGTACAGGGGCGGTTTGCTTTTGGGATGTTTCTGTGTATTCATGCAATCATTGTAAGATTTTTGTGTGGGGTTGTCAATTGATCCGGGTGAAACAGGCCGATGGCCGGGGCGAGTACCTGTTCACGGATTTTCACTCTGTGCAGGGACAAAGCGGCAATGAAGCAGTAGTCCGGGACAGAGTAAACGGAAAAAGGCTGCGGAAACGGTCAGCACCCTGATGATAAGGCCAATGATCAAGCGGTTTATTGAGAAAACTCGGAAATTGTCGATTGCAAAAGTAACTTCCACTTTGTAAGAGTAAATTCTACCTCTCGGAGTCTTTGGGGTGGAATTTAGTTTTGCAATTAATATTCCTCAAATAAAATATTCGAATATTCGTGAATCCATTGAAAAATCAGGAGATTTCGGTTATACTCACTTCAAGATCAGGAAACTGATTGGGGCTGGTCGAAAGATCCGGGTCCATCGAGAGCGGGAATGTTCCCCGCTATTTTTTTTCGAATGCGAAATCCCTGCTGGAAGCGTTGATCGGATTGACTTTCGGGCTTTTGGTGATACCCTTAATTAAGTTGGGTAGGGTGTGCCTGCTTGGTTGAAAAGGAGCGTGAATGGATGGCGAATAAAAGAGAAACTATGACTTTAGAATCGCCAAGTCAACACAGATTTCTCTGGAAACGATTCGTAGTGGCGATGCCGGTCTTAACGCTCATAGGCAAATGATGCTGGGCAGAACACCAGAAACAGGTGATTAGGCAAGATTCGCATTAAATTCTCTGGAACTCATCGACCTTGCTTATTTATCCGCAAAAACTGGTCACGAGTTTGCGATTCTACGAGGAAAGAAAGAGGACATCCTTTTCCATGGCGCAGTTGGATCTTGCAATTATGTAGGAGTTTTGGAGGATATGCTAATGGCTCATCGGTTGGAGCTTATTGGGCACTCGCATCCCGGGGAACCTGATCCCGAATCTTCGCCAGCAGATCGGCAGTTTTTGAAGGATCTGGGACAGGCGAGGAGTACGGTAATATCTGGAATGACGGGACGAATAAAAGAGTTTACAAACGATCCGTTTGAAATGTGAAGAATTGGAGGTGAGACGGATGTTAACTTATGAAGAGGCTAGAAAAATCGGAGTTAATGCCTGCATTGACCGGTTAGGAAGAGATTTTGTCACACGGCATCGTGACAACGCTTGTTCTGCCTTTGGCGACAGAGCCGACCACGCATCGTGCTTCGTAGGCGTAAGTGATCAGCCGATTCAGCCTATGACAGATGGTTTACGACTGACATCGGACGATCAGTTCCCATTTGTTGCACGTTGCAATGTTGCTTATTCGGACGGGACAATCACATTTCTGGAGTGTGTATTGCCACAAGAGGCGTGATTGTTCAGTAAGAGATTAAAGAACTGCCCGATATCCTCTCCAGCAATGGATGATGGATGAGCGGGCATTCTTTTCATATATGACTCACCCACCATAAGTCCGTTTTTGATTTGCTTACATATCAAAAGCAGCCATTTTAGCAGTGTGTTAAGCAAAAATAGAAGCGAAAAAGTGGAATCCTGAGTCTGAAAGAGACTGTTGGTGGGGAAACCATCTATGTCGCTCAAAAATACGTGAACAGTAACCGGGGCGACTTGGACAACTCGGACAAAACGGAGAAAAAACGGAAACTTCCTTGAAACGGATTTTCATTGGTGTTACAATGAACCGCAATTTGACCGCAGTCTGAATACAGGCATGGACGAGAGGAGAATGGGGGTTTCACTCTGTCTGCCGGGAGGAGGGAAACAGATGGCGATTGTACAGTTTGATGACAGCATTGCGATGAACGATGCGACACCGGTGGATAATCTGTTTATCTCGGAGTATATGCTCCGCGCCCCCGGTGACTATGTCAAGGCGTATCTGTATGCCCTCATGCTCTGTCATCATCCGCGTGAGCGGCAGAGCATGGAGGCACTGGCAAAAGATCTGGATATGAATTCGGAGGAGCTTGAAAAGGCGTTTCGTTACTGGATTCGCGAGGGACTGGTGCGACAGACCGGGGATAATCCGGTCTGCTACGCGGTGCTGACCGCGTCACAGGTGGCGTTTAACCGCGCCATGAATCCGGGGGAACAGGTGTATAACCGCCGGTTCACGGAGGAAGTGCAGCGGGTGCTGGGAAAACAGGTCCTCTCGTTCCAGGATCTGCAGAAAATCTATGACTGGGTGGATGTGCTGGACCTGCCGGAGGAAGTGGTGATCATGCTCCTGCAGAACGAACGGAAGGCCAGCAAGGGACGGGTGTCCATCTCCATCGCCGACAGCCGGGCCAAGGAATGGGCCAAGGCCGGCGTGCGGACGGTGGAGGATGTGGAAAAAATGATCATCCTGGGCAAGGAACGGGAACGTGAGCTGCAGAAGCTGCTGACAAGGCTTGGGCAGCGGCGCCTGCCCAGCCTGGATGAGAAGGAACTTTACCGGAAATGGCTGGATGACTGGGGCTTTACGCCGGAGGCGGTGCAGGAGGCCTGCCGTGAGACCACGAAGGGAACGCCCACCATGGCGTACCTGGACGGCATCCTGATGCGGCAGCATCAGATGGGCTGGCATGATGTCAAGGCCATGAAGCAGGGAATGTCCGAGCAGCGGACGGTGCGTGAACTGGCCAAGCAGGTCCTGCAGGGGCTGGGGCGTGCCGGCAGTGTGCCCTCGGATGATGATATCGGGTATGTCATTGAGTGGCAGGAAAAAGGCTATGAGGACGCCTTTGTATTGTACGCGGTGCGGGCGGTTCATCGCCGGCTCAACCATGCCGGTCTTGATGAGGTGGACAACCAGCTGAGCCGCTGGGTGGAAAAGGGACTGGGATCTGCCGCGGCCGTGCAGCAGGAAGCGGAGCGGACACGGGAGAGAAATCAGTTCCTGCGTCAGGTATTTGAAAAGGCTTCGGTGGACAAACAGCGTCCCTCCGAGAATGACCGGAATACCCTCAGCCGGTGGGAAAATGAGTACGGCATGAGCCGTGATCTGATTCTGCTGGCGGCCGAGTATGCCTCCGGCAGGCCCAGCCCCATGGATGCCATGAACATTATCCTGAAAGACTGGGCGGCCAAGGGCATCCATAACGCCGACGCAGCCCGGGCAGAGCATAATCAGCATGTCCAGGCCCAGAACCAGACCCAGACCCAGAAGCCGCAGACGAAAGCGGCGCATGAAGAATTCGTACGCCATACGGATGAGGAGTGGGACAGAGCCAGTCTTGCCGCTGTGGTGGATCTTGACGGAGAGGATTAAGCGATGATCAGCCGTGAACAGGCCATTAAAACAGCCCTGTATGAACTGGAACAGCAGCGTGAGGAAAATTACACGCAGGAGCGGGAACGGGAGGCGGAGGTCATAACCGCCAACCCGGAAATTCAGAAACTGATGGACCGGCGGAGCTCCCTGCTGGGGCAGGGAATCCGGGATGCGTTCCGGGACCCGCAGGGGGCCAAGGCCCTTTCGGAAAAGATCGCGGGTGAAATGCGGGAACTGAACGCGGAAATCCGCCGGCAGCTTGTGCTCAGCGGTTTTTCCGAGGATTACCTGCAGCCGATTACCCGGTGCAGGGAATGCAAGGACACCGGGTATGTGGGGGAACCGGTCCATGAACTGTGTACCTGCGTGCGTCAGCGGATGCTCCGGATCATGATGTCGGATGCCGGCCTGCGTGACCTGGAAACGCAGAATTTCAGCACCTATGATGCCGAAGTGTATCCGGATGAGCCCGTTCCCGGCCGGAAAAGCACCCAGCGGGCGTACATGGAAAAGGTGCGTCAGCGTCTTGAACAGTATGCAAACGAGTTTGAACGGGATGCCGGAAAGGGCATTATTCTTTACGGGGCCTCCGGTCTCGGAAAGACATTCCTGATGAACTGTGTGGCGGAGCGGGTGCTGAGGCGGGGCTTTTCCGTGCTCAAGATCAGCGCCTACCGGCTGTATGATGTGCTGCGGAACTACCAGTATGACCAGAGCGAGAGCGAAATGGTCCGGGACCTGATCAATGCGGATCTCCTGGCTTTGGATGATTTGGGAACGGAGCCCATGACCAGGAACAACAATGAACAGCGCGGCCTTTACAATATTCTGGCGGAGCGCATCGCCTGCCGCCGCGCCATGATCATTACCACCAATCTTGACCGGGGACAGACCCTGGAACGGTACGGAGACCGGATTGCCAACCGGCTCTATGACGCCGGACGGATGAGCGTTTACCAGCTCTTTGGGGAGGATGTCCGCCGTTTCGTCAAACACTGAAAATGAAAACAGCTGCCAGATGGCAGCTGTTTTCATTTTCAGTAAAGTCCGGCCGACTGCAGCTGGTACCGCAGATTGTCAACGGCCCGCTGGAGGGAATCGTGATCGATGGGCGAAATGGACAGGAGTGTCTGCACGGTGCTGATGGCGGTATTAATGGACCGTCTCGTTTCGTTGCTGACGCCGGCGGCAGAGCCCACAATCTGATACGCCTCGAGAATCAGACTGGCCGCCTCATCCTCCAGATTCTGCTGCTGGTGGTATTCCTCGGCGGTGTAATAGGCATCATGGATATTGCAGGTCATCTCGGCGATGTCCGCCTCACTGGTGACCGTCGCGAATTCGCCCAGGTACTGGCGGATGACGTCGCTGTACGTGTCAATGAAGTTATACAGGGGATGTCCGCGGGGGATCAGGACGACGCCCCGGGTTTCCCGGGTATAGTCAGGACAGTACTCATTGGCGATGAGATTGCTTTCCGTGCAGATATCCAGTGCCTTGTGCATGGTGCAGTAGCTCCTGGGGGCACTTCCGGCTTCCCAGTAATCGGTAATGGTTTTATACCCGTTGATGTCATGATCACAGGCATCCGTGGCCAGCTGTCCGGAGACGCCGCAGGTGCGAAGACGGACGAGACCGTAATCCTCCGGCGTGCCGTCCATGATTTCCCGGTTGGAGAGCCCCTTGGCCTTGTGGATTTTTTCCATGAAGCTCTGCCAGAGCGGTGCGGCCGCGTTGCCGCCGGTGGCCTTGGAGGACAGGGGCTTGTAATTGTCATGGCCGATCCATACGGAGGCGGAGTACCAGCCGGTCATCCCAGCGAAGAACACGCCTCTGGCGTCGGAGTTCGTGCCGGTCTTGCCGGCAACGGTCTGCCCGGAGATCCGAGCCTTCGTTCCCGTACCGCTTGAGATGACCTCTTTGAGCATGTCAATCATCAGGTAGGCGGTAGAGGGCTTGAACGCCTGATTCCGCTTCTGCTTCTGATACATGTCTACAACGACGTTTCCGTTGCGGTCGACGATGCGGGAGAAGGAGAGGGGCTGCTGGTAAATGCCTTTATTGGCGATGGAACCAAAGGCGACGGCCATCTGGACCGGGGTGATGCCGGAGCTGCCCAGCGCCAGACCGAAGGGATCCGCATTGATGTTCCTGTCCGGAATCCCGAGGCGGTGCAGGTAGGCGACGGAATCGGCCACGCCCACATAGGTCATGAGGATGGAGGCGGCAGAGGTATTGTAGGAGTTTTTCATGGCATTGCGGAAACTCTGCGGTCCCTGATATCCGCCGCCGCCATAGTTCTTGGGCCAGGTATCCTGTCCGTTTGAATCCCGGTATCCGGAAATGGGAACCGGCATGTTATAGGCGATGGAGGCAGGGGAATTTCCCTTGTCAATGGCCGGCGCGTAGACCGAAAGCGGCTTGATGGAAGATCCCACGGGCATGGTCATGTCGCTGGCCCGGTTCAGGGTTTTCCGGGTGCTGGGTTTATACCGTCCGCCCACAATGGCCTTGAGTTCGCCCGTCCGATAGTCAAATACGCAGGCGGCGGCCTGAGGCTGTTCGATTTCCGTATAGGTGCCATCTGCGTTCCTGGCCTGATAGACCCGGTCGGAGGGATCCCGGAGACGGGGATAGCTGGTCCATTCGGCCAGGGACTGCTCAAGGAGCGTCTGGATTTCCGTGTCCAGACACAGATAGACGCTGTATCCGCCGGTGCGCAGCTTGTTTTCCATGGCATACCGGTTGGCGGAGGTGTTCTCGAGGCCGTTCAGCTCAAGGAACGTGTCAATCACGTCGGAAATGGCATATTCGACGTAATGGGGATAGGCGTACAGATCCGTGGAGGCGGGGGATTTTTCCAGGACGTTGGCGGTGGAGGTGTCCAGAGCCTGCGTGTATTCCCGGCTGGTGATCATGCCGTTGTCCCGCATCTGCCGCAGAACGTAATTGGTCCGGTTGTTGGTAATGTCCGGCGTGGTGCTGCCTGGCGTATTGCGGGTGTAAAAGTTGGCGCGGGGATTATAATAGTTGGGTGAGCGGGTCAGCCCGGCCAGCATGGCGCATTCCCGGAGGGTCAGCTGGTTCAGGCTCTTTCCGAAATAGCCGTTGGCGGCTACCTGAACGCCGTAATAGTTGCCGCCCAGGAAGATGGTGTTGAGATAACTTTCGAGAATCTGATCCTTTGTATACCGTGTCTCCAGCTGCATGGCCAGGTAGGCCTCCTGCAGCTTCCGCTTATACGACTGCTCGCTTGAGAGGAGCGTCTGCTTGATCAGCTGCTGGGTAATGGTGGAGGCACCCTGCATGGAGCCGGTGGTGAAATTGGTAACAAAGGCACCGATGATGCGCTTGATATCCACGCCGTTATGGGTATAGAAGCGGGCGTCCTCGACGGCGACGAACGCATCCTTGAGCATTTTCGGCATTTCATCAATGGACACCATGATGCGGTCTTCGGTTCCCTTGTAATCCGTGATGAGATTCCCGTTGGCATCATAGATGAAGGAAGTCTGGTCCTGGGCATCCAGTGCGGCCAGATCCAGATCGGGCGCCGTATCCATATAGGCCTTGGCGATGCCAATTACCACGCCGACGCCGGCGAGACCGAGGCAGACAGCCAGGATCACGGTAAGATGGACGGCGGCAACCAGAACACTCAGAAGAAAATTGCGCTCTTTTGTTCTGGGCTTGAAGATGGAGCGCTTCTGACCGGAAGAATCCTCGGAATGATTCGATCTTGCCATGGCTTTCCTTTCGTATCGCTTTGAATAGTGGAAAAATTATAGCATACTTGAGCGCGTTGCGCCATCCTTTTTAAAAAGGAAAAAGGTCGGGAGCACAGATGTGGTTTGACAATTCCATGACCGTTTTGCTATACTCAGCGCATCTGAGAGCCGGGCGGGCACCTGGCAGGGGAGGAAATGTGAAATGAGTGTGGATCTGCAGGAACAGAGAGAACGGTTTCTTGCCTGCTGCCGGGAAAACATCAGGCGGGAGGGACTGGACAGGCTGCTGGACTGGCTGGATAAATCCGATTTCTTTCAGGCGCCGGCCAGCACCCGGTTCCATGGAGCTTATGCAGGCGGTCTGTGTGAACACAGTCTGGACGTGCTTGAATGCGCCAGAAAGCTGACGCAGGCGTTTGCGCTGCCGCTCAAGGAGGAATCCCTGACGGTTGCCGCACTTTTTCATGATGTCTGCAAAGTGAACTTCTATAAAGAGGATACGCGAAACCAGAAGATAAACGGGCAATGGGTGAGCGTTCCGTACTATACCATAGAGGAAAAATTTGCCTTCGGCGGACATGGATCCAAGTCGGTTTTCCTGATTGAGCGCTTCATGCGCCTCAAGGTGGATGAGGCAGTGGCCATTAACTGCCACATGGGCTTTTCCGAAGGGGGAAATGCTGCCCAGAGTATTGGCCGGTCCTATGAACAGTATCCGCTGGCCTGGGTCATTCATGCCGCGGACGAGGCATCCATCTATCTCATTTCCCGCCAGTGAATGCCCTGGCTTTTTGGTCAACTGATACAAATTTCCCGGAAAATCCAAAATGTTAAAAAAAGGTGTTGACAGAGGGGGACCGATCGGATATAATACGCGAGTGCTTTGGGAAAACGCAACGGAGTGTAGCGCAGCTTGGTAGCGCGCGTGCTTTGGGAGCACGATGTCGGGGGTTCAAATCCCTTCACTCCGACCATTTTTTAAAACATGGCCCCGTGGTCAAGAGGTCAAGACACCGCCCTTTCACGGCGATAACAGGGGTTCGATTCCCCTCGGGGTCACCATTTTTTCTGGTTCTTCAGGGGCCTTTAGCTCAGTGGTCAGAGCAGGCGGCTCATAACCGCTCGGTCCGGGGTTCAAATCCCTGAAGGCCCACTACATGGCGCGGTAGTTCAGTTGGTTAGAATGCCAGCCTGTCACGCTGGAGGTCGAGGGTTCGAGCCCCTTCCGCGTCGCCTTTGCCCAGGTAGCTCAGTCGGTAGAGCAGGAGACTGAAAA
>JAGAHV010000240.1:0-5372 GCA_017626895.1 Clostridia bacterium
TATTTTGTCTGATATGCGGCAATGGAATAAAATAGACGGAAAGAGTTCTTGTCCAGAACACCTTCCGTCTTGATGTGAATATAACATAAGCGGCAATGGAATGAAATGATTCTGTCCTCCCAGTACCTGGTCCAGACAGTATGGTTTCAACTGCGGGAATGGAGAAAAAATGGGCTGGAGGTACTCAAACTAAACATAAGCAAAGGGCCGGTTTCCCGGCCCCCACTTTCGGGTTCTGACTGTCTAAATCTTGTCCTTGACTTTGGAACCACTTTACCTGTCAGTCTGGAGGATTGGAGGGCTTTGGAAATAATTACTTCTTTTTATACCGTCTACCTTTTGTGCCGGCGGTTATTTCCACATACCCGAGATCCACTAGCTCCTTCATCAGTTCCCGGGTTCTCGATCCCTTCAGCGATACCATTTCCCCGATTTGCTCGGTGCTATACCATTCATCTTTCAGCATCGCTTCCAATATTTGCTTGTACCTGGGTTTCATATCTGCCGGATAATCTGCCGATTCTGCCGGATAATCTGCCGATTCTGCCGGGTTTTCTGCCGATTCTGCCGGATAATCTGCCGATTCTGCCGGGTTTTCTGCCGATTCTGCCGTGGTCTTGCCTCGATTCAAAACCTTCATATAACTTTCTGCAGGATTAATGCGGATTGTTATGTTTCCTTTTGTAGCTTTAATTTCTGGTAATGGAGCACCATATCTTGAACACGCTAGTTTAATTTTTTCAAATCCAGAACCCCATGTTTCAATATCACCAGCCATATATAAGCCTTCAGCTATATTGGGATTACTTGGGTAGGAATCGTGATCATCGGTATATGCATCTTCCACTCTGATATAATCGAAAGGCCAGAAGCCTTCGTTCATTACAGTAATGTGATCATCATACACCTTTATCTGAATCGGATTGCCCGATGGATAATTCTTGTGAGCGATAGCATTCAAGATTATTTCTCTCATCGCATCCTGCGGAATCATATACGATTCGACACGTTGAATGCCATTGTAGCTTATCAACGCCTTCAAATACTTCGAATAGAGAAATTCTATCGCTTTGTCAGCTTGAGTAATAAGTGGTCCTCTCACCTCATCATGGTAAATTACATCATTAATGGTGTTTTCCCCATATGAACCAGCCTTAGCAAAGTAGCCGATTTTGATATAAGCACCTGCGACTATGCTTTCAGGATTGCCAAAGAGCATAACAGCTGCCCTCATAAGTTTCTTACCATCAGTAAGCAGTCCCAGTTTACTTAACAATTTCTCATCTTGGACCGCTGCTTGATCAGGGGACAACCGTTTTTTCTCAACCGCCTTCTGTCTGAATGCGTCAAATGCATCATGGGAAAGATCTTCCCCGGTTTTGCCCCCCGCTTCAAAAGCATCCCAAGTGAGACCCGTTGACTTGAGAATAGCTCTTTCAAGTTCCTGCCCTTCCAAGACCTGTAATGTTGAACCAGATCTGGTGTAGGCAACTCCGTTATACGTAACCAAATTGGGGTAATGATCCACAACGATTTCCAAGTAGTAATACCGACCATCTGGATCCTGATAAACCGGGTTCTCCCTCTCCCAGTTTTCCAGTTTTTTGTTATCTCTTTCAGTTACAGGCAGAAATGTCCCACACGCATATTTGTTAATATCCTTCTCCGCAACGTCAGTCGGCACGACATTATAACGAATATTGATCCCACGGGAATGCACAAAACGAAGAGATACCCGAGGAGTAATAAGAAGCTTGTTCCGTATTGTATTCGGTATACTCTCCTGCAGTTTTCGGACGTCCTTTAGACCAATGACATAACCATCATCATTCACTCCAATGTAAAGCTTTCCTCCATCATTATATGCGTAGGCTGCAAGCCACTTCATATACTCATCCCGCCAGGATGCCTTCCATTCGGACATTTCCGACTCCGGAAGAGATTTTTCGATTTCTTCCATATTCAACTGCCTCCTTCCCAGCCAGCGTTCCAGCAAGGCATAAAAATCCATTTACCATTATAGGCCAAGAGTCCTGATATTTCAACGTTTTCTTGCCCTGCCTTCATCCTTCATTTTTCCGCCCCATGTCCGTTCCCGTTTCGTTCCTGCCGGCTGCCCGGGCACTGCCTTTTCCCGGATCTGACCGGACACGATCCCCTCCGGCATAAAAGGAAAAGACGGAAGCATCTCTGCCTCCGTCTCATCCATATAAAAAGGGGGGATCATCTATGTAAACAGGTCAGCCCTGGGAATTCCGGAATCATGTCCGGTCAGGAAAGCAGCAAATCCATCATCCGCATGATTTCATCGGCATTCAGGCGGTTTGTCCGCATCATCATCAGCACGCCGTACAGCATGGTTCCGGCCAGCTGAGAGGCCAGTGCAGGATCCTTTCCGGCTTCCACCAGCGCCTGCTCCATAACCCGGGACATCCCCGGCAGAAGATGCGCCGTCACCTGATCGCACATGTCGCTGTAAACCGCTTTGCTGGTGGGCAGACAGAGATCATTCATCAGGGGCTGCGTGAAATAGGTCCGCCATGCCTCTCCGGAAAAGAGCCGCGACAGTTTATCCCGTCCGGTTCCCTCACCCGAGACGATTTTCTCCATATCCGCCTCAAGATAGGCACAGTATCCCTCGACCACACTCCGGACCATATCATCCTTGGTCGCAAAATAATAGTAGAAGAGTCCTTTGGCAACCTGTGCGCCATCCGTAATTTCCGAAACCGACGTCCGGACAAACCCCTGACGGGCAAACAGGGAGGACGCAATGGCCACCATTTCCGCTTTCCGTTCTTCCGGTGTCTTGGTAATTCTCATTTTTTCCATCCTCCTGCTTCCTTTCTGTTGATGCTGCCATTATATCGTTTTCTGTTTTTCATACAAGGTCAATTCTCTCAAAGATACATTTTCATGCCTCACCTGTCTGTTTTCGCCTCCATCTTCTCTGCCGCCCCTTCCGGCCATGAATCCCGATTTCCGGAACAGGTACCCCTGCGGGAGAGGGTTGACACCCGCCGCACTTCGTGGTAGCCTTTCACCGTCGGAAACGCAGAGCGGTTTCCGCAAGAAACATCCCTTATACAGACAAGGAGCAATTTATGGACCAGATTACCTATGTCTGCGGTCATCGGAACCCGGACACAGATTCCATCGTCTCCGCCATGGCGTACGCCAGTCTTCGCAATACGCTGGGCGAGAGCGGATATATTCCGGCCCGACTGGGCCTTTTAAATGATGAAACCAGTTTCCTTCTGAAACGTTTCGGCTTTCAGCCGCCCATGCTGCTCTCCACGGTTCGCACGCAGGTGCGGGACATCGACTTTGACCGTCCCCCGAAGCTGGGCAAAAACGTCCCCGTGAGCCACGCGTGGGAAATCCTGCAGGAAAACCCCACCCTCAGCGCGCTGCCGGTGACCAATGAGGACGGCACACTGTTTGGCATGGTCACGGCCGGCGGCATTGCCGAAAGTGACATGCGGGCCATTTCCTCCCCCATCATCGACAATGCCCCCATCTTTAACGTCCTCTCCGCCATTGAAGGGACGATCATCAATCAGCAGGAGGACGTGTTCGATTCCATTTCCGGCGAGGTGGTCTTTGCCCTGCCGGATACCGGCGGGTATCTGCACAACGTGGGTCCCAAGTCCATCATCCTCTGCGGACAGCAGGAGGATGTGGTGGAAAAAGCCCTGGCTCTCAAGGTCAACTGCATCATCCTGTGCCAGAGCAATCTGGCGGAAAAGTTCCACGGCATCTCCTCGAATACCTGCATCATCGCCACGCCGTATGACGCCTGGCGCGCCGCGCGTCTCCTGTATCAGGCCACGCCGGTCAGCCGGATTGCCAAGACGGATGATCTGGTCTCTTTCCAGCTGGATGATTTCATTGACGATGTGCAGGATGCCGTGCTCAAGAGCCGTTACCGGAGCTATCCCGTGCTGGACAATGACGGAAAGGTGGTCGGCACCCTGGGCCGCTTCCATCTGCTGCGGCCCAACCGCAAGCGCCTGATCCTGGTGGATCACAATGAAATGAGTCAGTCCGTTCCCGGGCTCGAGCAGGCCGAACTGGTGGGGATCATCGACCATCACCGGCTGGGCGATGTAGAAACCGGCTATCCCGTATTCATGCGCAATGAACCCGTCGGTTCCACCAACACCATCATTGCCACCATGTTCCAGGAACAGGGACTTTTGCCCGGGGAGGCCCTAGCCGGGCTCATGGCCGCCGCCATCATCAGCGACACGGTCATGTTCAAATCCCCGACGACCACCCCGAAGGACCGGCGCATCGCTGAGCGCCTTGCCCGGATCGCCGGCATCGACCTTGAGTCCCTCGGCAAGGAAGTCTTCTCAGCCGGTTCCTCAGACAAACCGGCTGACGCCCTGCTCAAAACCGACTTTAAGGAATATCATCTGGCGGACCACCGGATCGGCATCAGCCAGATCACGACCATGGATACGCGCCCGCTTCTCAAGCGTCAGGAGGAGCTGCTCCGGGAAATGGGCAAGCTGAAAGAGGAAAACAAGTACGACATGATTCTCCTCATGATCACCGATGTCCTCCGCGAGGGCACCGAGCTCCTTTTCCATGGCGACAAGGAGATTATCCGGCAGGCATTCAACCTGCAGAAAATCCGCGGCAGCCACGTTTTCCTGGACGGCGTCGTTTCCCGAAAGAAACAGATGGTTCCGGCGCTTGCCGCTTTATGGGGCTGACCCCTTGCTTTTTTGGCCGGCTTCGGCTAGAATACAGTTCCGGAGGCGAATGACATGGAAACAAGAGTTGCTGTACTCAGCATTATCGTCGAAAAGCCCGAGGCAACCGCCGCGCTCAACGACCTGCTTCACCATTATGCGGACTATATTGTCGGCCGTCTTGGTATTCCGTACCGCACACGCGGGGTCAATATCATCTGCATTGTCATTGATGCCCCTCAGGACAAAATCAACAGCCTGACGGGTGCACTGGGACGCTTCGACGGCATCACCGCAAAAGCGACCTACTCAAACGTATAACCGACAACTGAACAGCCTTTACTCATCCCCTGACACCGAAACTGACACTTGAGGTGAAAGACACGATGACGCGTTTCACGCCGTATCCTGTTTTTTAGGGGATACGGCGTTTCTTTATTTGGAGGAAAACATGAGTTTACAGAATACCCCCGCCGCCGAGCGCATTCATATCGGATTTTTCGGCCGCCGGAATGCGGGGAAATCCAGTCTGGTCAATGCCATCACCGGGCAGTCACTTTCCGTGGTTTCCGACATCAAGGGAACCACCACCGATCCGGTCATAAAGACCATGGAGCTGCTGCCCCTGGGCCCGGTGGTGATCATGGACACCCCCGGCTTTGATGATGA
>JAGAHV010000241.1:0-10539 GCA_017626895.1 Clostridia bacterium
CGCCAAAGCAAAAGCAGCCTACCGTCAGAAGTACGAAAGCGACTTTATCATAGCAGACGCAGCCGCCCGCTATTTCAGGGAAAACGGCATTTCCAAGCTGCCGAGCTATAAAGCCCTGCAAGCAGAGATTGAAACCCTTACCTCTGCTTCAAGAGTTGGGAGCAGATTGCTGTGGAAATGGGTTACAGTCTCCACCATCTCTACAAGGTTCACCGCGCCGCTTTGGACGCCGCCGCAAAGTGGATACCAAATGATACTGTTTGAGACGGCTTTGGCGTGATATCCTTACAATCGACAGAACAGACTGCAGGAGTCCCGCTAGAATTATTCCGCGGGGCTCTTTTTACGCATTCAAAACAGAAAGCACGGTCGAGGAATCATCATGAATCCACTTCCGTGCTTTCGCTCTGTTATATGCTTTCGGGTTTGCCGGTTTTCTCGTTACAGGGTTTACTCCGCCCCAGGAACTCCGGCGCTTAGCGTTCAGCTCTCGCTGCTTCTTTTTGGAGAGCTTTTCGTATGCGATGAACTTTTCCATCTCGCACCTCCTGATAAAAACTGGTGCAAGGATAACACAACGGGCGGAGCATTACAAGAGGTGTCTCCCATGCCATACAGGAAGGTCGGCTATCTGGAGCAGTGTTGGTACATCGTCCGTTACATGGCTAAGGATACCGGGAAGAAGATGAAGAAATGCCTACGAAGCCGAAAAGGCCCTGCGGTTGGCCCGGATGCCCGAAACTCACAGACGGACAGTACTGCGAGGAACACAGAAAAATAGCAGAACGCCAATACAACAAGTACTCCCGGGCGCCGGATGTGCATAGAAAATACGGACGTGCCTGGAAAAGAATCCGGGACCGGTATGCAACCGAGCATCCGTTTTGCGAGAAATGCTTTGCGGAGGGTCGAATAACACTTGTTGAAGAGGTCCATCATATCATTCCTATTTCGAGGGGCGGAACCCACGCAAAGGAAAACCTAATGAGCCTGTGTCAGAGTTGCCACACCAAAATACATCATGAAATGGGAGACAGATAACCCTGTCCAAATTGCGGTAATAGCTCCGGATTCAGAGATTATTATCGCGATATTTGCAAAGAATTAACAAATATCGCAAAAATAGTATTGAAAAGTCCGGACAATTGGACTATTATAGCGATGGGAGGTGGCTGATATGCTGGCACAGTTTTCCGTTGAAAACTTTATGTCTATTAAGGGCAGGATGTGTCTTAATTTGTCGGCGTCTTTAACCGACAATGAGCATCCTGGCAACTATACTGATTTTGGTAAAACCAGATGCCTTAAATCTGTAGTGGTCTACGGAGCCAATGCTTCCGGCAAGAGCAATTTGCTAAAGGCTATGACTGCCGCAATAATGATCGTTCGGGAATCCCAGACTAAACAGGTTGATGACAGACTGTTTCGTATAGTTCCCTTCCTGTTTGACCGGGACTTACCCGGTAAGCCCTCTGCATTCGAATTCATCTTTTTTGTCGACGGTATCCAGTATATTTACGGTTTCTCCGCAACACAGGTAAAAATCATAGATGAGTATCTGTACGTTTACCATTCTGCTAAACGAAGCATGATATTCGAACGTACAAACACGAATCAGTACAAGTTCAACAAGGCGGACGAAAAAGAGTTTAATTCATACAAAGAAAAGAATACCGCAAACAAGCTCTTCCTTTCCACTGCGACTGCATGGAACTGTGAAAAAACAAAAGCGGCATTCATGTGGTTCTCCAACGGCATTGATACGTATACTGATGCCGTGACAGATGATACGCCGAACAACAAGCCGTTCATCCTTCAGCATTTTGTGGAGTCTCAGAACCCTGAACTGAAAAAGTTTACGTTGAAGTTGCTGAAGAACGCTGATATTAACATTGATGGCTATGATATCAAAACGCAGCAGATCACAGTGCCAATTCCGGTAGCTATCGCCGGCGATAAAGTCGGTGTCGGTCAGGGCACAGCATACAACGTGGTTACCAGTCATACCATGCCCGACAGTCAGAGTTTTTCTTTGGACTTCTCGCTGGAATCTTTGGGTACGCAGAATATCTTCTTCCTCAGCCCGTTCATTTATGCAGCTCTTTCAACCGGCAAGACCCTCTTCATTGACGAAATGTCCTGCCTGCATTCCGCCCTGGTTCAGTATCTGGTTGGTCTGTTTAACGATCCCGATATCAACAAGACAAACGCACAACTCATATTTGTAACTCACGATACCATTCTGCTTGACTTACGGGTATTTCGCCGGGATCAGATATATTTTATCGAAAAAGAGGAAACCGGAGCTTCCAATCTTTACTCGCTCGATAATTTCTCTGTACGCAAGACAGAAAACATCCGGACCGCCTACCTGATGGGTCGCTATGGCGCGATTCCAATCATTAAGGGTGGTGACCTGCTATGAAGCCGTCCAAAGGCGTCGAAAAGCGAGGAAAGCAAACCCGCAAACGAAATCCTATTGTTCTGTATGCCGCTGAGGGCGATAACAAAACAGAAAGCACCTATCTTCAAAACTTTCAGAAAAGAAATGGCATACACATTGTGCAGGCGTCCGGGAATCGTACGGACCCTGTAAAAATGATGAACCATCTCGTTAAGGAGGCACGGGAGATAGGGCTGTCCGTCAAAGACGGTGATCGCGCGTTCTGCCTGATTGATACGGATACCGACAAAGATAAGCAAGTCCAAATTGATGCTGCCTGCGCAAGGGAAACGGAACTCGTCAAAGTCATCACTTCCGCTCCGTGCTTTGAAGAATGGTTTCTGTGCCATTACCGGTGGAGCACCGGTTACCAGACCAGTTCTGCCGCTGTTGATGAGTTAAAAGCACGCTGCCCCGGCTATAGGAAGAGCAGCAATATATATCCCCACATCAAAGACCTGCAGGATACAGCGATAACAAATGCCAAACGGCTTGAACAGTTTCACCGTGGTCAGGGGCGGGATGTGCACTCGGTCGATAGCAACCCAAGTTCAGAGATGTACAAAGTAATCGAGTTCCTGACGAAATAACGCAGCAATAAAATACTACTAAGCAGTTCCGTTGCTTTTTGCAGCGGAGCTGCTTTTTTGCTGCCCAGGGGCGGTCAGAATCTCTACGGCCTGCTCCCTGGGGGAACGGCGCGGGGTCTTCTGTGCGAAAAAAGCGAAATCAAAAGGGTAATTAAAGGTCCCGGGCATGGGAGGTGAGAAAGTGCCAACAAAATCCAACAACATCGGCGGGCGTGGAGGTGCGAGACCTGGTGCGGGAAGGAAGAAAACTGCCGTGAAGGAAAAAGCCGACAGCGGAAATCCCGGCGGCAGAAAGCTGGAAGTCCTGGATATTCCCGAAGTCGAAGGTGTCGATATGCCAAAGCCCCATGATTTTCTTACCGCCGAACAGCGTGATGGAAGTACGCTGCAGGCAGAGGAAATCTACAGGGATACCTGGGCATGGCTGAAAAAGATCGGCTGCGCTTCCAAGGTATCACCTCAACTTCTTGAACGGTATGCGATGTGTTCCGCCCGGTGGATCCAGTGTGAGGAGATGACGAGCCGCATGGGTTTCCTCTCCAAACACCCCACTACGCAGAAACCGATTCCGTCCCCGTTCATTAACATCGGCATCAATTACATGAATCAGGCTGTTCGTCTGTGGAACGAGATTTTCCAAATCGTGAAGGAGAACTGCTCCACGGAGTATGGTGAGGTGTCCCCGCAGGATGACCTCATGGAGCGCCTGCTTCGGGCAAGGAAAGGATGAGAACAATGTTTGAAAAAGTCAATCCCGCACACCCTGACAAACTGGCCGACCGTATTGCCGGCGCTCTTGTCGACTACGCATACACCCAGGATAAGAACCCCCGCATTGCTGTTGAGGTTCTGATCGGCCACGGCACCTGCCACGTTATTGCCGAGACCTCGGTGCAGATCCCGTCGAATTTTGTCGAAGAAACGGTGCACAGAATCGCCGGGGCCAATATCTTGTCGAATTATGTCGAGGTCCCGCAGGACACCCATCTCGCGGCGAACCAGGCAGCGAAGATTCGCTGCGGTGACAACGGGATCTTCAAAGGGGCACCCGTCACTGATGAGCAGATCGTGCTTACCGCCTTGGCAAGGAGCATCTATGCCCGGTACCACTGCGACGGCAAGTACATTCTCAACGGTCCCAGACTGATCATCTGCCAGAGCAACGCCGCCAAGGAGGATCTACAGATCCTGTACCCGGCAGCAGAGATTAACCCTCTGGGCGACTGGACGGGCGGCACAGATGTGGACACCGGCGCCACCAACCGCAAGCTGGGCAGCGACATGGCTGACAGCGTGACGGGTGGCGGTCTGCACGGCAAGGATCTGTCCAAGGCGGATGTCTCGGTAAACATCTATGCCTGGCTCAAAGCTCAGGAATTCGGCAAGCCCGTGGAACTGTGCTGCGCTATCGGCGACGATACCGTTGACGGCAGACCATATTCGGAAATTGTCGAAATTAGTCGAAACTTCATCGAAAGTGTCGGCGGCTTCGAGCGGTTTGCGGAATGGGGGCTTGTATGAATACAAGAACTACTACGGAACTGCAGCTTGTTCCGGTATCCCGGCTCGTCCCGTATGTAAACAACGCCCGTACCCACTCTCCGGAGCAGATCGCTAAGCTGCGGTCGTCCCTTCGTGAGTTCGGATTCATCAACCCTGTCATCATCGACCGTGACTACGGCGTCATTGCCGGTCACGGGCGTATTCTTGCCGCCAAGGAAGAAGGCATCACTGAGGTTCCCTGTGTGTTTGCCGACCATCTGACCGAAGCTCAGAAGAAAGCGTATATCATTGCGGACAACCGCATGGCGATGGATGCCGGCTGGGATGAGGAGCTTCTGCGCGTAGAGATCGAGGCTCTGCAGGCCGCTGACTTTGATCCGCTGCTCACCGGCTTTGATGAAAAGGAGTTGGCTGACCTGTTCGGCGAGGACGAGCAAAACGTCGAGGATGATGATTTCGACCTCTCCGCCGCACTGGAGAAAGCCTCCTTTGTAGAGCGCGGCGACATCTGGACTGTCGGCCGGCACCGACTCATGTGCGGTGACGCCACCAGCCAGGATGATGTGGCGGCTCTGATGGCCGGGAAGAAGGCCAACCTGATCGTGACTGATCCTCCGTACGGTGTTTCCTTTAAAAGCGCCAGTGGCCTGACGATCCAGAACGATTCCATCAAAAACGAGGAATTCTACACGTTTCTCCTTGCCGCGTTCAGGAACATGGCTGACAGCCTGGAGAAAGGCGGCGCGGCCTATGTTTTCCATGCAGATACCGAAGGGCTGAACTTCCGGCGGGCGTTCATCGATGCCGGGTTTCATCTCGCTGGATGCTGTATCTGGGTAAAGGACAGCCTGGTCCTTGGTCGCTCCGACTACCAGTGGCAGCATGAGCCGGTGCTGTATGGGTTCCTGCAGAACGGCAAGCATCCATGGTATTCCGACCGAAAGCAGACCACCGTCTGGAACTTTGCCAAGCCCAAGCGTAACGCCTACCATCCGACGAGCAAGCCACTCGACCTTCTGTCCTATCCTATCGGCAACTCCTCCCAGGAAAATGCCATCGTGATTGACACCTTCGGCGGATCCGGCTCCACGATGATGGCCTGTGAGCAGGCCAACAGAATCTGCTTCATGATGGAACTGGACGAGAAATACGCATCCGTTATCCTTCGACGCGCCGTTGAAAACGGCATTGTGCCGGAGGATATTTTTGTGGACCGCGGCGGGCAGAAGATCGCTTACACAGATTTGGTGAAAGAGGTGGAGCTGCCCCATGGATAATCGCAGTCTGACACTGGGCAGCCTCTTTGACGGTTCCGGTGGTTTCCCGTTGGGCGGGCTGATCTCCGGTATTATTCCTGTGTGGGCATCGGAGATTGAACCGTTTCCCATTCGAGTTACTACGAAACGGCTGCCATTCATGAAACACTACGGAGACGTCTCTGTACTGAACGGGGCGGATCTCGAGCCGGTTGACATAATCACATTCGGCTCCCCCTGCCAGGATATGTCTGTGGCAGGTAAACGGGCGGGGCTGGACGGCTCCCGCTCGAATCTTTTTTATGAGGCCGTCCGAATCGCAAAGGAAATGAGGGCTGCAACCAATGGCCAATATCCAACCTGGCTCTGCTGGGAAAATGTCCCCGGTGCATTCTCTTCGAACGGCGGCGAAGATTTCAAAGCCGTTCTCGACGAAATCCGGAAGGTCAAAGACCCCGAAGCTGATACTCCTCGACCTGAGAAATGGCCGAATGCCGGGTGCATCCTGGCAGATGATTACTCAGTCGCATGGCGGGTATTTGATGCTCAGTACTGGGGAGTGCCCCAACGTAGAAAACGTATCTACCTTGTCGCAGATCTTGCAGGCCAACGTGCCGGAAAAGTACTCTTTGAGTCCGAGGGCCTGTCTGGGTATACTCCAGAGGGCTTCCGTTCGTGGCAAGGAACTGCCGGAACTGCTGAGGAAGGCGCTGGAACGGCAGGCAGCCTGTGCCTGAACGACCAGGGCGGTGAGCGCATGTGTGTCTCCGAGGATGTCACCGGGACACTCCGGGCGCAGGATCACGGGCACCCGCCGCTGGTCATGGGCTCCGCAGGATTCTGTACTGAGCATTCCGCAAAGGCAAGGTCTATCGGCTATGAGGAGGAAACATCACCGACGCTCCGCGCAGGGACAGTACCTGCGGCGGTCTATGAAAACCATGGTCAGGACACCCGTTTTACAGGTCCGGTAGACACCGCTCCGACGATCGTCTCCTCCTACGGCACCGGTGGAAACAACCAGCCGTTCGTGGTGGAGACGCCAAAGACGCTGAAGATTCGCTGCGGATGTGAGGGTGGCGGCAAGGGCGCGCTGATCCAGGACGACAAATCTGCCACCCTCGGCTGCAATAACGACCAGACGCTGTTTGTCCCGTTTGTGAAAGGCACAAGGCCGCATTCCGCAGAGGAAGGTCAGCAGTGGAAAGAGGCTGAAGTAGCGAATACGCTGACTACTCACGATATTGGAGAAGCGCGCTGCAATGAGCTGGCTGTGAAGGTATTCGGGATCTGCTCCAAGGACAGCAACGCCATGAAGTCGGACAATCCTCACAGCGGGTTTTACGAGGCAGAAACAACCAGAACCCTTGACGGCAACGGCGGCAACCCAACATGCAACCAGGGCGGCATGGCCGTTGTGGCGATTGAGGGCAACGGCGCCAGGCCTTCCCATCGGGGAAACGGCTATTCCGAGGATGATGTCAGCTTTACGCTCAACTCCACGGAACAGCACGGTGTTGCCCATCCGGTTTACTGTACCAGCAAAAGCTCTTTCCACCTGACTGCGGAGGAGGATCTGGTCAACACCCTGGTAGCCACCGACTACAAGGACCCTCCCATTGTTATCGAGGATCCCTATTACATTGTGCGCCGGCTGACGCCGACCGAGTGCGCCCGCCTGCAGGGTTTCCCTGATTGGTGGTGCTCCGAGCTGAGTACGGAAGATCCTACGGAGAGCGATTTGGAGTTCTGGCGAGAGGTCTTTGAGACACACCGAAAGGTTACGGGTATTGGCAGGCAGAAGAACGACGCCCAAATCATCCGCTGGCTGAAAGACCCCCATTCCGACTCTGCCGAGTACAAGCTCTGGGGCAATGGCGTAGCACTGCCCTGTGTCTGTTTTGTTCTGGCCGGAATCGTTTATTGTGCCCAGAATGAAGGCCGATTATGCCCCTGTTATTCTACTCTGTTCCGCACATAATTCAGTTGCTTTATGTGCGGAACAGAGTGATGTATACAGTGACCGCGGGGCCAATCCGCGGAATAACAGACGGAGGCAGAGCCTATGAAAATCAGTTTCAATGTGACCGGGAGCGAACGCAAGCACCTGGTTCAGACAGTCAGTAAAAGCGTCGGTGAAAAAGCCCGGTACCTTGGTATGCCGAGCATGGCGTACGAGATTGGGCCTTTCACTGTCACGAAAGACGGAACGCTTGAGTTCAGCGAGAGTGTGGACAACGGCATCCGCAGCCGGCTCTACGATGACCTTGAAGCCGCAGGTTTCAGTTTTGTGAGGCCGGAACCCCTCGACCGCGGACTTGATGAAGAGCTTGCCGGATTTGGTCTCTCAGTTCTTCTCCCTGCGGATACTCTGGACGAAGAGGCCATGGTGAATCTGCATGCGCTTATAGCCGCCAAAGGCAGCCTGATCAAAAAAGCGCTGGGGGCAGACAGCCTCAGCATCGAACGCAATGAAAAGATGGTTTCCTTCCCCTGGTTCACGGAAAGGATGCTCACAACGGAGGAGGCTAGGACGTACACCCATTTCATTTCCGCTCTCTGCGAGATGGCCAGAAATCAGAAGAGGATCACTGCCAAGGAGAAAGAGATCGGCAACGACAAGTACGCTTTCCGCTGCTTCCTTCTTCGCCTTGGCTTTATAGGCGCCGAGTACAAACAGGAACGGAAGATCCTGCTGCGGAACCTGACCGGTTCCTCGGCTTTCAGAAACGGAGGTGCAGGTCATGCGGTTTCCGAGTAAAGAAACAGTCGAACGCGTACGCCGCGAGTATCCGGCAGGCACCCGCGTTGAACTCCTCCGTATGGAGGACATTCAGGCACCGCCCATCGGAACACGGGGCACCGTGCGGGGTGTGGATGACACCGGCTCACTTCTGATGCGCTGGGACAACGGCAGCAGCCTTAACGTGGTCTACGGTGAGGACCTGGTCAGAAAGCTCTACGGAAGCCGGACAGACGATAGATGACAGCCGGATTGATTTTACCCTCCGTTGGTTTGCCGCATCTTCTGTTATCAACTCAACTAACTACAGGGTTCTGTATCAGGATGACCTCTACGATATTCTAGGTGTCAATCATATGAACTGTAAAAATAAATCCATCAAGCTGCTTTGCAGAAAAGTGAGGCGCTGATGGGACGGAGAGTGAACATTGACGATCTGGCTGACGCTGTAATGCGCGAGTTGGAACACTATGCGGACACCACTACGGCCGGCGTGAAAGCTGCTGTAAAGAAAGCTGCCAATACCGTAAAAAAGGAAATCACTGCCGGTGCTCCCTCAAGATCCGGAAAGTATGCCAAAAGCTGGCGCACTAAAACTGTAAAGGAGAGCTCAACCGCTCTGGAGATTACAGTTTATTCCCCAACACGGTATATGCTGGCACATCTTCTGGAACATGGCCATGCCAAACGCAACGGCGGCAGGGTTTCCGGGAAGGCGCATATTGCTCCTGCGGAGCAGGATGGCATTGAGAAACTGGAGCATGAGATCGAAAGGAGCATCCGGAATGGATAATATCATTGCCATGATTGAAGAGATAGGGCTCCCGTTTGCTTATGACCACTTCGCCGAGGGAGAATCACCGCAGCCTCCGTTTATCTGCTTCCTCCATCCGGGCAGCAACAATTTTGCCGCAGACGGATGGGCATATTTCAAAGTCGATATGGTTCACATCGAACTGTATACCGATGAAAAGAACCCCGAGACCGAATCCCGGGTAGAGACCGTGCTCGATGGGCACGGCATTTTTTATGACAAGACCGAGGTCTGGATTGAGAGCGAACGGCTCTACGAGGTCCTCTACTCTTTTGAACTGGAGGTTTAATGCCATGAGCAACAAGGTCAAATACAACCTGAAAAACGTTCACGCAGCAAAGCTCACGACCGAGGTCGTGGACGGCGTGACCAATTATTCCTATGCTACGCCGAAGGCCATCCCCGGTGCGGTCAGCCTGTCGCTGGATGCCGAGGGCGAAAGTTCTCCGTTCTACGCGGACGGCATTGTGTATTTCCGTACCTATGCCAACAACGGCTACAGCGGTGATCTTGAGATCGCGCTGATCCCTGAGTGGTTCCGCACGGAGATCCTCAAGGAGCTTCTGGACAGCAACGGCGTGCTGGTAGAGAAAGCCGACAATACCGAGAGCGTAAAGTTTGCGCTGCTTTTCGAGTTTGACGGCGACGAGCACGGCATCCGTCATGTCCTTTACAACTGCGCTGCCTCCCGGCCGAGCATCGAGTCCCAGACCAAGGAGGAAACGATCGAGCCACGCACGGAGACACTGAACCTGACTGCTGATCCTCGTGAGGACGGCCTGGTTAAGAGCCGTACCGGCGACACCACCGCCAAGGCCACCTACGACGGTTGGTATGGCGCGGTGTACGTGCCTTCGCTTGAGCCTGCGACGGAGCCGGAGGGTTAAGCCATGCAGGAAAAATCTGTTGTGATCAGCGGCAAGGAGGTACGTTTCCGTTCCTCCGCCGCGATCCCGCGGCTTTACCGCATTAAGTTCAAACGGGACATTTTCAAAGACCTCACCAAGCTGGAAAAGTCCTACAAGGGCAAGACTGATGACGGTGAGGAAATGCAGATCGAGGATCTGGAGATCTTTGAAAATGTGGCCTACATCATGGCCTTTCATGCTGATCCCACCATTCCCGGCACAATCGAGGAATGGTTGGATGAATTTGAGATGTTCTCCATCTACCAGGTTCTGCCGGAGATC
>JAGAHV010000242.1:0-4354 GCA_017626895.1 Clostridia bacterium
CCGGTAATGAAGAAGTCAAAATTGTCCGACTGCGCATCGGCACGGACATTTTCAGCGGAAATGTTTCCGTATCCCTCTGTCCAGTTTCCGATGCCGGGCTGCACAACGCTCCAGGAGCGAAACAGGTCCGACTGAATCTGTTCCATGGGCAGCTGTGTCATCCCCGTATAGTTAAAGGACCAGTTTCCCTCAAGGGACAGGATGCCCTCTGCGGACTGTGCCGGAACAGGCAGGGAAAGGGTCTGTTCGCTCAGGGGGAATCGTTTCCCAGGGAGGCAGAATGACAGCCGGGCCATGATCTGGTCACTTTCAGGCAGCAGGTCTTTTTCAGTCAGTTCTGCAGCAAAGGAAAAGTGTCCGGCCTCATCCGGCTGAACGGGAAGACGCGTTTCTGTCACCTGTCCGCTGCGGCTGTCGGTCAGTTCAAGGACGGCCTCAAGGGGCCAGGCGGACAGGTCCGCTTCCGGAAGACCCTGGAGCAGCTGAACCTGCGCCGTGACCGTGACGGACCGGTCTGTTCCTTCCAGGGCAATGGATGGGAAAATGCTGCCCTGGAGGATTTTCCGGCAGAGAAGGCCGGTGAGGCAGCCAATGTACCGGGAGGCGGATTCCTGAAGAAAGGCCGCAGTCATCGTGCCGGGGCGCAGGGTAAATTCATGAATGGAGGCGGGGAGACGGTAGGAGATCATTTTCCGGCCCAGTGCATTGGTGGAACCGGGCAGCTCAGCCTCCGGTGCCCCGGCAGGCGCATCCAGATAGGTAAAGAGCCGGCGAAGGTCATCCGGGCTGTCCTGATGGACCTTTTCCAGCTGCTCCATGACAGAGCCCAATGCATGCCACGGGCTGCCCTCTGCGTCAAAATTCCCGTTGATGCTGGCGACACCGCCGAAGCGGGAAGGGTCCTTAAGGGCCGCGGCATAGGCCAGATAGCCGCCATAGCCGCATCCGGCCAGGAACCGGGCATCCGGGGAGGGAATGGTCCGGTAGTTCCGGTCCGCTTCAAGGAAACAGTCCCGAATCGTTTCGGAAACGTCCCCGTCGGGGAGAGCAGGCGTGAGGATGATCATGTCAAAACTGGATTCCGTCATGGCCGCCTGAAAGGCGGCAAGAACCTCATCCGTGACCGGTTCACCGGGTTTCTCGGGCAAAAGGCAGAGGACCGGATAACGCAGGCTGCCGGTTTCATAGCCGGAGGGAAGAACGGCATTGGTTTCAGCCAGTCCGGCCAGGGCACACAGAGAAAGCAGGAGCATCAGGAACAGGGAAAGAAACTTCATGATCAGGATTCCTTTCTGTATGGGAGAATTCTCTCGGGAAAACAGGCTGCGCAAAGGTCCCGCGGTGCTTATTTTCGCCGGGCGTCCGAGGCACGCAGAAGGATCAGGGCGAGAACGAGAAGCAGCGGGAAAATACTGCCGGCCAGGAGACCGGCCTGCAGGTTATCCCCGGAATGCTGGGTTACGGTGCCGACAATACTGGGACCGACGGCCCCGCCGATGTCCCCGGACATGGCCAGCAGAGCAAACAGCGCGGTGCCGCCGTTGGGAAGCCTGGGGGAGATGAGGCTGATGGTTCCGGGCCACATGATGCCCACGGAGAAGCCGCACAGGATACAGCCGATGAGGCCGATGATGGGATTATGCGAAAGGGAGGCGGCCAGATAACAGAGAAGACACAGCACGCCGGAGGCCATCATGTAGGGAATCAGGGAAATTTTTCCATTGGTATTCCCGTACAGGACACGGGCAATGCCCATGAAAATGGCAAACAGACAGGGACCGGCCAGATCGCCCAGGGTTTTGGGAATGCCCAGGGCCGCCTCTGTATAGGCAGAGGCCCACTGTGCCATGGAGAGCTCGGAGGCACCGGCACAGATCATGAGCACAATTGCCAGCCAGAACAGCGGGACCCGCAGCAGATCCCGGATGGACATGCCGGATCCCTCGGAGGTCAGATGCTCAATAGGACAGGTCATGAAATTGGAAATGTTGTAAATCGGGATCAGAGCCCAGAGGCAGGCCAGAATCCGCCAGTGCCGGATGCCGAACACGGCAAAAAAGAGGGTGGAAAGAAGGATGACGCCGACCGCTCCCCAGCAGTAGAAGGAGTGGAGGAGACTCATGACGGAATCCTTGTGTTCAAACGGACAGGCCTCGACGATGGGACTGACCAGCACCTCAATGAGTCCGCTGCCGACGGCGTAGACGATGACGGAGAGAAGGATGCCGATAAAGGGATCCGGAAGGAGAGAGGGGAGGAAGGCGAGCAGGATCAGGCCTGCCGCGGAGGCGACCTCTGAACAGACAACACTGCGCCGGTAGCCGATGGAGTCAACGAACCGGGCGCAGAACACGTCCACCAGAAGCTGGGTAAAAAAGAAGGCAGTGGGAATCAGGGCAATTTTGCCCAGGGGAATCTGGAAATCCGCATGAAACTTGAGAAACAGGAGAGGGGCAAAATTCGCCGTGATGGCCTGCGTAATGAATCCCAGATAGCAGGCGATCAGGGTTTTCCGGTAGTCTTTCTTCATAACAACCTCACACAATCGTGATAATAGCGGGGTCAATTATACGCGATTTGAACGAAAAGTGCCAACGAAAAGTGCCACTGCCGCCGGCGAATGTCCTGTTGACAATTCCCGGAAAGACAGTAAAATATAAAACGGAGAGGAAGAAACGGAAAAGGGCGCAGTCTTAACCGTTTTTCTTGCAGCCGTTTTGCGCTGCCAGTGGCCGGGATACAGGCCGCAGGCAGCTGACCATGACAAAAGATGGAGGGAAAGATGAAGGCACTGTTTATCGGCGGAACCGGAACAATCAGTATGGCGATTGTCCGGCAGCTTGCGTGTAATCCCCAGTGGGAGGTATGGGTACTGAACCGCGGAAACCGGAATGAATGCCTGCCGGAAGGGGTGCATTCCATTATTGCGGATATTCACAATGAAGCGGAAACGGCAGAAAAGCTGAAAGGCATGACCTTTGATGCGGTCTGCGAGTTTATCGGTTTCCGCCGCGAGGATGTGGAGCGGGATTTCCGCCTGTTTGCCGGCAAAACCCGGCAGTACATCTACATCAGCTCTGCCTCCGCGTATCATAAGCCGGCGGCCAATTACATCATTACCGAGGGAACGACCCTTGCCAATCCGCACTGGCAGTATTCAAGAGACAAGATTGCCTGCGAGGAATACCTGATGAAACAGTACCGGGAAACCGGATTCCCGGTCACCATTGTGCGTCCGAGCCATACCTATGATGAGCGGAGCATTCCGATTGGTGTTCATGGAAGCATGGGACCGTGGCAGGTGATTCGCCGGATGATGGCGGGCAAGCCGGTTCTGATTCAGGGAGATGGTTCCTCTCTGTGGACCGTGACGTTCAATACCGATTTTGCAAAAGGCTATATCGGCCTGATGGGAAACCGCCGGGCCATTGGCGAGGCGTTCCACATTACCAGTGATGAGGCGCTGACCTGGAATCAGATTTATCAGACCATTGCAGACGCGCTTGGCGTCCGGCTGAATCCTCTGTATGTGTCCAGTGACTTCCTGGCGTTTGCCGGGAAATCCTGCGGATATGACTTTGAGGGCAGCCTGATCGGTGACAAGTCCGTTTCCGTGGTGTTTGACAACAGCAAGATCAAACGGATTGTTCCGGATATGCATGTCACGGTCCGTTTTGATCAGGGCATCCGGATTGCACTGGATTACATCATGAAGCATCCTGAACTGCAGCGGGAAGACCCGGCGTTTGATCAGTTTACGGACCGCGTGGCCCAGGCGGTTGAAACGGCCAGGAACGCGTTCAGATAATAATTCTCCCTAAAATGTTCCGCCGGCACTGCCAGCGTCCTTTTCGAATCGTATAAACAGGCAGAAAATGATAGACAATCAATGACTAAGGAGCAGCGCCGATGCACAGCAGGCGTTTGTCAGATTTGGACAACAGCTGCTCCGGCAAATAAGACCGACATTGAGGAGGAGACAAACCATGAACGAGGAACTCAGGAACGTTCAGACCCTGAACGATAACGAAATGAATGAGGCCGCCGGCGGCGCCGGACAGGCACACTGGATCACCTACGTCATCAAGCGCGGCGATACGCTCACCAAGATTGCACACCGTTACGGAGTTTCGGTCGCAAATCTCTGCCAGTGGAACGGCATCACCGATCCGGACTACATCGTTGCCGGACATCGCCTCTCCATCTACACCAGCCGCTAAACACCGGAAAATTTCGCGAAAAACCTGCCGGCTCCCTTTCTGAATCGTATAAACAGATGACAATAAACGACAAATCAACAGGAGGCAAACCATGAACGAGGAACTCAAGAACGTACAGACCCTGAACGATAACC
>JAGAHV010000243.1:0-11874 GCA_017626895.1 Clostridia bacterium
AGAGTTCCGACTTCCTGACCGAATCGTCCAGCCTCTCTATGACCTGAACAAGTTTCTCATCATGATCCATCACAAGAGCTTCATAGGACTGTATATCATTTCGTATTTCCCTGATCTGCTGCTGTGATTCTGCAATCATCTGCAAGTATCTATGTTGAACTATCAGGGGCTGGTTCTGAATGATATAGTCCTTCATAGCCCTGAAAGTACGAATTAGCGCAATGCTCTGCCTGGTGGCAGTCTCTCCTTTCAGAACAGTCATTAACATATAAATTCCAGACTCGGAAAAACACCAGGGTTCAGTACTTCTGTCTCCACCCCAACTTGCTGTAACATTTTGTGATAGCAAGTTTTGAAACTCTTCTTTCGTCAGTTGAAACCTGAAGTCTTCCGGAAACTTATCTTCATTTCTTTTGACTTGCTGGTTAAAGGCACTCGTAGTATATCCGTAAAGCTCCGCCAGTTCAAAATCCAACATCACCTGTACGCCGCGCACAACATAGATCTTGTCCCGGATAGATTTCTCATCCATAATGGCGATTTCCGTATTCTGTTGTTCTGGTCTCTTGCTGTTCTCTTCATTCATTGTGTCTGATCCTCAGAATTTCTCTCATGACTGTTCATAGCATGGTCATTCACGCTATTCTGTGCCTTTACATTATTGAAAAGGTTCATCCTTCGTTTATGGCTATTCTCTGCCCAAATATTTGTCAATAAATTTGACGGGAATCCTTAGCCAGTTTTTTATGTTTATAAGTTTATCAGTAGGGATTGTCTTGATCATGCCATTTTCATAACGATTGTTTCATTCTAAATAACAAGCTTTACGTACAGATCGAAAAATCTCATTTGTTTTTTTGTTCACCGGAACAGAGACGCCAGCGAATCCCTAGGTTTTTGCCTTTTCCGCAACCTGTCCCATCTTTTCGCACATTGTGTTTTCATCCATGGCTTTTCATTGTCTGTACATTACCGCAGAAGCAGGGAATAGGCCACGCCAGCAGGGAAAAAGATAACTGAATCGGGGCATAAGAGGCAGAAGTAACAAAAACAAAAGACGGGGAGTCACTTTATTTCATAGTTCAGAAACGGACGGTTCCTGATCCGCAGAGAAGTGCAGTGCCCGCTGATAGAGAACCTCGCCGGTATCTCTGTCCAGTACGGCGGCCGCCAGATCACAGTCCGGCGGGAACTGCAGAGCGGTGCTGCCTTTGCTGCCCTTGACCGCAGCCGTTCCCGCGCTTTTGTCAAAGGAGATGCTGCCAAAGGGAGCGGGGATTGTCCCGGTATCGGGCAATTCTGCAACGGAGGGAACAGGGCCGGTCCGGTCAATATAGACCATGCAGGCAGTGGGCTGCATGGAATGCTCAAGGGGCATCAGGGAATCAGACCAGACAGCCTCATACATGTCTGAGGGCATCAGGTACCGGCGGGCAATGTTCTGTACCAGCTGGACGTTGAGGGCATTGCGGCGCACGGCAGAATCCTCCGGGAGCAGGAGAACGGTACTGAAGGAGGGATCCGCAAGGAGCATCAGGAAAATGTGCGGATCCTGCATTTCCAGCAGACTGCGGAGCTTGTTCTGCCGGTAAATGGCGTAATCCGCATTCCAGCGGGTATAGGCAGAATCATTTCGGTGATCCGGAACGCCGTATGCATCGCGAAGGTGCTGTCCCAGAAAGTGTGTCACTTTATAGGCACCGGAAGGATTCAGGTGTGAATCCGGATCGTAACAGTCGGTACTGTAATCCACGAACTGATCCAGATACACAAAATCAATGTAGTCAATGCCGTACTCATCCGCCAGATACTGAACGGCATTGGTGTAAAGCTGTTCATCGTTTTCATTCCTGCAGGGATAGGGGAGGTTGATCAGCAGAACCTGAATGCCTTTTCCCTGACAGAACTCAATCAGCCGCCGCAGGTAGATGAAGCCGTATCCCTGCTCCTGCGCCGCATCACTGACAATCTCATAGGGGGCGGGAGCAGCAAGGCTCAGATTGCGCTGGGCTCCGAGATCCTGGTTGTATACCGGATGCAGACTGTCGGCAGTGAGGCTGCTCCAGCGGGCATGATACTTGATAAACGGAAAGATGAATTCCGGAATCAGATCCGTATAGGCGCTTCCGTTGCTGTCAATGATGGACGGATTATCCATCAGGTCAAAGATGGCATCGAGCTTAGTCCGAGACAGGGGAAATCCGTCGAGGCTCAGATGCGCATCGCTGCTGTTAATGGGAAGCTTCAGGGGCTCCCAGACCAGGTTGACATCGATCACGACGGCTTTTGGACTGCAGGTGGTGAGTGCATTTCGAAGCAGCCAGTATGACATGGGAATGGTGCAGTTGTAATTGGCCATGTTGTAGGCAGTGATGCCATACCGGTCCCACAGTTCAAAGGGATAGATGTCGCTGTAGGCATGACTGTCACCCAGAAACAGCACATCTACCTGCCCGGCCCGTTCCAGCAGCGGAACGGTTTTTGCCTTGCCTTCCTTATACTCCAGAAGGTGACTGAATCCGGCCAGAAGGACAAACAGCAGAAGGAAAAAAACGAAACCGGTTAAAATGCCTTTGAATTTCTTCATAAACCGAACCTCAGAACTGGAAATAGATGAAACTGGCTTCGCTGAATCCGCTGCCCCAGATGCCTAAAATGAGGACAGAGAAAATCAGGGCGTAAAGAACGAGCCAGCGGAGCGGCAGCGGGAGATGCAGGACTTTATCACGGACCTGAACCCCGCGTTCCTGTGCCAGGGAAACGCCGAAAAGAAGGAGGGTAAAAATGCCCAGAACCATGGCATCCCTGATCGGCAGGCCGCACTGGTCCAGCCATTCAGCGGTCAGCTGCGCCGGACGCAGATCGGTCAGGATGCTCTGCATCATGCGGAGGGCATCGCCGGCATGGGCACAGCGGTCAAAGAACCAGCCGATATTGACAATGGCAAATGTCCGCAGAACACGGAAAAGATGGAAAAACCGTCCGGCGACCAGGGAGGCGTGCCTTTCGCCAAAGCGGCGATAGGCGGGTTCAAGCAGGGCTGACAGGGCGAGAATAAGGCCGTTGTACAGACCCCAGAAAATGTAATTCGAGGAGGCGCCGTGCCAGAGACCGACCAGAAGGAAGACCAGAATATTCCCAAGGGCGGCCGGCAAGGCACGGGCAAAATCCTGGCCAAAGCGCTTTTTGGCGGCTTTTGAGAGACGGGAGATCGGGGCAGTCAGGGCAAAGGGATAGAATACATAGTCCCGCATCCATGCCCCCAGGCTGATGTGCCAGCGCCGCCAGAAATCAGCAAGAGAAATGGCAAAATAGGGGCGGCGGAAGTTTGGGGCCAGCCGGATACCGAAAAGCTCCGCAATGCCGGTCACCAGATCAATGCCGCCGGAAAAGTCACAGTACTGCTGCAGGGAATAGGCCAGCACCCCGACCAGGGCGGCAGCACCGCCCATGGATCCGGGTTCAGCGGCGAATACCGCGTTGACCAGGGGCAGTACGCGGTCAGCAATGACCAGCTTTTTCAGCAGTCCCCAGAAAAGGAGCACCGCTCCCCGGCGTACCCCGAAGGAGTCAAAGTCATGCGGTTCACAGAGCTGCGGGTACAGATCCCCGAATCGCCCGATAGGCCCCTGCAGAAGCTGAGGAAAGAAGGAGACAAACAGGCAGAATCTGGCCGGATTCCGGACCGGCTCTGCCTTTCCGTTGTAAACATCCAGGAGGTAGCCGATGGACTGAAAGGTATAAAAGGAGATGCCAAGAGGCAGAAGAAGGCCCAGAGGGGACAGGGAAAACCAGCCGCGTACATCGTCCGTGTATTTGAGGACCGCCAGGATGGCAAAGTTGAAAATCAGGGCACCCAGCAGATAGACGCGTTTATGGTTTTTGGCTTTGGCGCGCAGCGCTTTGCGCTCCGGCGGTGACAGCGATCCCTTCTGTTCCCGGATCTGTGCCTCGCAGCGTGACTGAATTTTCCCCATGCGAAGGGCTGCACCCCATACGGTCAGTGCAGTCAGAAGAAGGAAAGGAAGGCCGCTGGCGGCACGGATGGCATAGAATCCCAGACTGGCCGCCAGCAGGAGAATCCATCTGAAACGCCGGGGAACGAGATAGGAGAGGAAGGCGCATCCGGCACCATAGGCAGCAAGTTGAAACAGCGACATAGGTTCACTCCGCAACGTTTTTAGTTGATCTGAACCGGTCTTTGACAGACCGGTCAGGCCCGGCATCATTCAGACAGATAAGTGTGTGTCCGGATCGGGCAACCGTGGTTTCATTGTACACGTTTTTATCTGAAATGCAAGGAGATTGTTTGAAAACAACGGGGTCAGATGAGGCCGGCCTCCCGGCATTTCTGCATCCAGGCATGTGCCATGAGGTAGGCGGCCTGGGCCTCAGCAGAGGTTCCTTCCCGGAGGAAGTCCGGGCAGCCGCAGACCCCGTGAATCAGTCCGAATTCATCGATGGTGTCCTCGACGGTCTGAAGCGTCTGCGCAGCCTTTGCGGCGTATCCGGCAGGAACAGTGCGGTTATAGATGCCCCGGGCAATGGCGGCGGCAGCCATCATGGAAGAGGTTCCGTCCACAAAGGAGGCATCTTCATCCAGAATGTCATGGAAGCGCCCGTCCGGCAGCTGATACCGGAGCATGTGCTCAAGAAGCGCGGCCGCCTGATGAAACAGATCCGCTGCGATCTCGGAAAAACCCTGTGCATGTGCTGCCTCGGCGGTACGAAGCAGGCCGAGAAGCGCCCAGCCGTTGCCTGTGGCCCAGTGTTTCTGCCGGACAATGGTCTGATTCTCCGTATCGGCAATGTGGAAATAAAGGCCTGACTCAGGATCCAGAAGAGCCCGGTTATAGCCTGCAATCTGGCGGGCAGCCTCCTCCGCCTGACCCATGACGGCCAGAAACGGCGGAACCATGTAAAGGCCGTCGATCCAGAGCTGTTTATCCGAGAAACCCTTTTCAAAGCTGACCAGATTGTGGCAGATGATCCCATCCTTTGTCCGCGGGGCGTCGTGCAGCAGATACGCAAGCATCCGCCGGGCACCCGCGAGATAGAAAGGATTGCCGGTTTCCTCGTAGGCACGAAAACAGACCTCACCGTTTGAAGCCGGATCGGAGACGGAGTCGCTGCTGCCGATCAGGGCCAGCCGTCCGTCGGGCGACTGGCGCTGGATGGCGTCATACGCCATGGGAATCCAGAGGTCTTTTCTTCCAAGTTCAAACAGGGCCTGTGCACAGACGCCCTGTTTCCATGAATACCGCTGCATGGCCAGCATTGAGCGGATAACCCGTTCGCAGGTGGGAAGGCTTTTCATTGAGAGATACCTCCATTATGATTACCAGGGCGATGAGGTGGCGGAATGTTTGATCAGCGTCAATGTCAGTTTGAGCGTATTGTAAAAAGGAAAGAGATGAGAGTCAAGAAAAGCCATGCCTGCGGCATGGCAAAAGAACCAACGTGGAATCAGAGAGTCTGACCGGAAAGGGCTTCAGACTTCTTTGTAAAGTACCGGGTCATTTCATCAATGGGAACGGGTTTTGAGTAGAGGTAACCCTGCAGGTAGGAGGCAGACATGCTGCAGCAGCGCTTTTCATCCTCCTTGTCCTCGATTCCCTCGAACAGGATGGAATAGTTCAGATCGGCGAACAGCTGCGCCATGCTTTTGACGATGGTGGAGGATTTGGAATCGGTTCTGCTGGCGATGACCATGGTCCGGTCAAATTTGATGATATCAAAGGGCAGCTGCAGAATCCGTTCAAGGCTTGAGTATCCGGTGCCGAAGTCATCCAGATAGAATTTGATTCCTTCTTCCTTGAGCGCCATAATCCGTTTCTTGGTTACGAGAAAATCATTTTCATTCTCGGATTCTGTCAGTTCAAGGGCGATCTGACTGGTGTGGATCCCGTTGTAATGAATAATCCGCATGACATCATCACAGAAAGAGGTGCTTTGCAGTTCCTCAGCCACAATGTTGACGGAAATCCGTGAAAACAGGTATCCTTCCGTCGTCAGCAGGCGAATTTGCCTGCAGGTTTTATGGAGAATGATTTCGGTGAGAACATGAATGAATCCATTCTCCTCGGCGATCGGAATGAACTGATCCGGGAATACCAGACCGGTTTTCTCAAGATTCAGGCGCATCAGGGCCTCGGCGGTATCATAGCGGTTCAGTTGATGATTGAATACCGGCTGGGCATAGACCAGCACACGGGCATCCTCCAGATCATGGTGGCTGTAGATGTCGTTGAGTTCACTCAGAATATAGGTATACCGGTTGAAATTGTCCTTATCTTCCGGTACGGTGTGGTAAATGGTATTTATTTCCATTGAACGATGGAGATAGTGAATAAAACTGACATAATCGATGAAAGCGGCCGGCGTGACCGACTGACCGATCACGATTTTGTAATCATAATGGAACTGATCGTAACTGGAATGGAAGAGCTTCATGGCTTTCAGAAGCCGCTCCGCTTCATCCCGGTTTCGTTTTTTCGGATAAACATAAATGTAGTGGCCTTTTTCAACCCGGAAAAGAATGACACCGCGAAAGATGGTAGGGGCGGTGTTGCGCATGAGAGCCTGCAGTTCATCCGGCAGAGAACTGCCGGACTGATTGAAATCCGGCAGATACAGGCTGATAAATCCGAAGGGGTGGCGGGAGGCCAGGGAGCGCCGGACATAGTCATCCAGAGAGGCCCGGTCAACGGCACCGATATTTGTATCATAGGGATTGGAATGGAAAAAATACAGCATGGCCATCACGGGGAAACAGAACGAGACGACAGTGAACGAGGACTGCCCGTGCAGCCGCTGAGTCAGATTGATCAGAATGGCCAGTACCTCGGTGAAGAAAAAGCCGAGGATGATCCGCCGGAAGATCCGTTTCCGGACGTAAATGAGCATGGAAAGGTTGATCACCACAAAGACGAGATACCCGACAGAGAAAACGCTGGGGCCAAGGAAGATCTGTCCCTCCGGGCTGATGCGAAATGCCTTTCCGGTGATCGTACCGTACAGATCATACAGAAAAAGCGAAACCCAGAGCAGGCCAACCAGAATACTCGTTCGCTTTTTTTCGCCCGGACTGAGATGAGTGACTTCCGCCAGATAGGCGACGTAGAGTGCAAGAACAGCAAACAGTGTCGCATGCATGGTGAGCCTGGTAACATAAATCGGGACAGTATAAGAGGGCTGCCACGACTGCATCATTGTTCTGTAGATGATACTGGAGTACGCGGCAGCGAGGAGCGAAACCAGGATCCCGAAGAAGAGCCTAAAGCTTCGGTTCCTGCGCATATACGAGCAGAAAATCAGAATGAGCATGGTCCAGCACAGAGCAATGCCGGTAAGGTCTCCTATCGGGGAATAGGCATCCATCGTAATTGCAATAGACAAGACAGTTCATCTCTTTCGGAAAATATATAAAAATCATGCAGCATTTTTGAACAATACCTGCATGGGAAAAAGTAGATTGTCTTGAATATTATATCATTTATTCAAGAAAAAGGGAATGGAAAAAGCATTTTTCTCACTCGGACGGTTTCTGCTCTCAGAGGAAAGGGGAGAGGTAACATTGCGGTACATCAGCCTGAAAAGGACAAAATTATCTTGAACCGGGAAATGATAATGTGTTATTCTGTCTTTAGGCTATTTCCACCGAATAAGGAGGCTGAATATGAAAAAAAAGGGTTTTGTCAGTTGTCTTCTGGTGATGCTTTTGAGTCTGTTTACCGCTGCCCTGTCGGAGGCGGTGCCGGAACGTTCAGTTCCTGCAGAGGATGCCCCGATGATCAAGAAAACGGTGCCGTACCTGATGGAGGCGGGCAATGATCTTCTTGAAAAGACAATGGATCTGTATTTTACGGAAAACGGGGATATTCCGTATGTTTCTGTTTCGGATTACATGGTTTTACTGACGGATCTCAAAAAGGCATCCGATGACAATGTACCGGAGTATGAGACGAAATATGAGGATGGAGTAGCGGTTGTCAGCCGTGCTGACAAACCGGGCTATACCATGAAAGTGGATGCTGAAAAGAACCGGATCGATTTCGTGGATTTTAATGTCTTTACGATGCTTCCGGGAAGCCATGCGGTGGTGTCGCTTATGACCATGCCGGAAGGGGAAGAAATTGATCCGGATCAGGTTTATGCGGCAATGCTTGGTATCACCGGGGAGCAAAGCGCCGAGACGGAAAATGCGGAAAGTGCTGAGACGGAAGAGTCTGATGCAAAACCGATGGGAAAACTGTTCGCAACGACGCCCAATTATCACAACCGGTATGGCCGGGAAATTAACCTGGATCTGAACCGGTATGAGATTGACGTGATCCGCAACGGAGAGGAAATCTATGTGCCGCTGCAGACGCTGAATGATCTGTTCGTCAACACGATGTACATCCAGATGGTGTATAACGGAGAGACCCTTCTGGCTGCCGGGTATGGCAGCAATAATCTGAAGAAAATTCCGTATAGCGTGGATCCGAGCCCGCTGAGCGAGGAGATGGCGGCATTTAATTACCATGAACTGCTGCTCCTGCTTGATCTGTTCTATGGACTGCGGGAAGAGCACGGAATAGATGATTTCCGGACGCTGCTGGAGGACAATACAGGACTGGTGGAGGACCTGGCCTCTACGGATCCGGTAAGGGTGGATATGGCGCTGGCAAAAATGATCGATATGTACTGTGACGATCTGCACAGCGGCTTCATTGCCCCTTCGTATCACAGCGGGATTGATTCCGAAACGCGGATTGATGTTGGCAGGGCGATCAACACGGGCATCTCCAGCGATACCTACAGCGAAATCAGTCAGATATTTGACCTGGCGCGCAGAAAGGTTTACGGTGCCTGGGTGCCGGGGTATCAGGAAGTCGGGAACACGGCATTTATTACCTTTGATTCTTTTGACAGCGACAAGGCGGAGGAAGAGTATTATGAGCTGTACAGTGAACAGCCGCCCCTCAGCCCCAAAAACACCATTGAACTGATGCTGTATGCAGACCGGCAGATTCGCAGGGAAGGAAGTCCGGTAGAGAACGTGGTGATTGATCTTTCCATGAATGGCGGCGGATCGGTGGATGCAGCGGTGTTTGTCATTTCCTGGTATCTGGGGAATGCGAAAATGGCGTTGAAGGATACCATGACCGGGGCACAGAGTAACATGACCTATCTGTGTGATGTGAATCTGAACGGAAAATTCCAGGATGAGGAGGATTCTCTTCTGGGTCAGTACAACCTGTACTGCCTGATCTCGCCGCTCTCTTTCTCCTGCGGAAACCTGGTGCCTGCAGCGTTCAAGGCATCCGAATGTGTCACGCTGATTGGGCAGACAAGCGGCGGAGGAACCTGCGCGGTCCTGCCGGCTACCTCTGCAGCCGGAACGCTTTTCCAGCTTTCCGGCAATCAGGAACTGAGCATTATCAAAAACGGTTCTTTCTACAACATTGATCAGGGCATCGAACCGGATGTGGTTCTAACAAAAGTAGCTTCCTACTATGACCGCGAGGGACTGGTTCAGATGATCAATGAGATGAAATGATTACCGGACAAATCCGGAGACAGTAAAACAGGAGCATCTGCAAAGATGCTCCTGTTTTTGGGTTTCAGCGGATGACTTTCAGAATATAGCCGCATTCAGGGCAGATGGAGAGATCCTTTGTCTGGGCTTCCAGCCGGTGAATGTGCGTGACCTCATTCAGCGGGTACAGATAGGCCTTGATGGGCAGATTGTCATATGCCATGAGGCTGCATTCACCATAGGACTTAAAGCTGTCAATGGCAATGGTCCAGTCGATCCAGTTCCCCTGACTGAAACGGATAAAGCTTTCGCCGGGGTTGACAACGGCTCTGCAGAAACGCTCAAGATGAACCCGACCGTCCTTATGGCGCTCGTTAAAGACCTCAACGGCATTTTCGCCGAGACTGCTGGTGTTTGTGAGCGCGTATTTTTCCTTGCCGGCAGAGGGAACCCGCTGCAGAACCGTGATGCCGAGCCGGGTGCCGGAGGGGAGAGCAAGCTTTTCGTCAAGCTCCATGCGATGATATCCTGCGTAGAGGAAACTCTGAGTTGTGCTGCCCAGCAGGAGGCCGTCTGTCGGATCCTGAGCATTCTCACTCAGGCGGTACACAGAGACGGTGACAGAGGCATTGAGATCGCCGGTCAGGACGGAAACATACTGCAGAACGCTGTCCTCTTCGGTTTTGAAGATGTTTGCGGCGTAAACCGGGTGATCATAAAGGGTGGAGCTGATGATTTCAGCAGGCATATTGTCATAATCAAGGAGACTGAGAGAGGACATCCTTGTGTTAGAGGGATCCGTAATGAATTCAAATGTTCCGTTTGCATAAAGGGATTTGTCATAGTAGGAAAGCCAGAAATAGCCATCCTTTCCCCAGTCGGTTCCCCAGCTGTTTTTGACGAGCCAGGCACCGTCGGCGGGCGGCTGATGTCCTTCCCTGAACGCGGATGCCGGGAATTTATCATCCCAGCCGACCACGGTTACGGCATGGTTGTTGGGGACGTCATCATACGTATAATGCGCGTAGATGTCTGAGTGTTCACCGGTAAAGTTCAGATAGGGAACGTGCTTTGCCGCTGCTTCCTCTTTTTCACACAGGGCGGTGTAATCCAGACCAAAATAAGTGGACTTGAGAACGGTGATCTGCTGCTCACGATTCAGGTCGGTATAGGGATTTTCCTGCAGCTGAAAGATCCTGAGTGCGGTTTCCATGATTTTCTGCAGGTCTGCGTCGGACACGGACGCAGGATCCACAATTCCCGCGCGGAGATCCACATAGGCGGAAATCGCTTCCTCGGGTATACCGTCCGTATTTTTGTATTTGTTCATCAGACGCGTGCGAACAATTTCCGGGGCAGAGGGCATGGCAGTGTCTGCACAAAAGTTGACGCCCACCGCCCGGCCTTTCAGAAGCTCACTCTTCATTGCCTCGGTTCCCGCCGGCTGGTAAACGAAATTTCCGTCTTTGTCGAAGAGGGCCGGAGAAGGCAGAATGTTTACATCCTGCAGCTCAAAGTCCTGGATGAAGCGGAGCGATTCCGGAAGCGACCAGTCGCCTTCACTGTCCAGTTTTCCCTCTTTATCGGTATACGGAGCGACGGATTCTTTTACCACACCAATACCGGAGGCCAGACCGGATAAGGCGAAAAAGTAATTCCCGCCATAGTCGTAGGGACTGTTGGTGGAATGTTTTGACGGATAAATCCCTTCACCGGCCTGACTGACTGCATAGGGATATTTTCCGGCCGGATAGGCATCTGCCGACGGCAGAGCGGTTGCGGAAAACCAGGCCAGATGCTTTTCAGAAAGGTCCATTTCCTCGCCGTACGTTTCCTTATATTCCTCGGCCGTCATGCCAAGCGAGGTCAGAAGGCTGGTTTCACTTGCGGCCATCGTGGCGAAACTCCAGCAGGTGCCCCAGGGGCTCTGATCCTTTACCGGCGTGACAACGCCGCGTTTACGCAGATCGAATGTCTCCGGAAAGGTATCAGCCTGGGAGGCCCAGGACAATTCTGAATAGATATCTGGAGCATCTTCGCCATATTTCATCAGCTTTTCAGCCGGCTCAGCCATCTGACTTCCAAGGTATTTCAGATCTTCCTGATCGGCGGCAGAGAGGGCATCGCCCCCGCCGGTCTCCGCGCAGGCGCAGAACAGCAAGTTTGAAAGAAGCAGTGTGACCAGACAAAGGGTTAGAGTTTTTCTGCTCATGTTTTCCTCCTGTTTTCGTTGACATTTTGCTTTTGCAGGTTCCTGTTTTCACCGGCAAATTCCGGCAACTCTGTTGTCAGAATAGCCGGATCCATCTGTCGCGGAACCAGCCGTGACGGATGATGTTTTCTGGGGAGAC
>JAGAHV010000244.1:0-14442 GCA_017626895.1 Clostridia bacterium
GCATTTGTGTGTCAGACAGGTGGATCGGGTAAAGTGATGCAGTAGACCAGGCCGCGGCTCATATAGAGGGCTCGACGCGCGGTGCCGATTTCTCAAGGATAAAAACCGGAGAAGCAGCAATGCCAAAAGCCCGGCATTGAGGAGGAAAATGGAATGAACTTTCTGAACAATGGAACTGGTTACAGGCTCTTTATGGAAACCTTTTTTCAAAAGACTTATGTGGACAAGACCATGATGATTGATACACTTTACCGTTATATCGTAGAAGGGACCAAATATATCTGCGTGACCAGGCCGAGACGATTCGGCAAAACCGTGGCAGCAAATATGATCGCTGCCTTCTTTGATAAGAGCACAAAAGAAGAAAGCCGGAGACTGTTTGAAACGAGTAAGCTGGGAACGTTGAAAAACGAGCAGGAAAAGAGCTTTGCTGCAGACCCGGAAGGCATGGAGATGAGAAAACTGTGCTGGCCGGTACAGGGAAAGCTGAAGGTATTCCTCATTAATATGATTAAAAATATTGATGACAATATGACTTCCTACGACGAATTTATTTCAAGAATAAAAACAAAAATGATCGATGATTTGAGAGAAGCATATCCTGATTTGCTCATTTCAGAAAACGACATTCTCTCAGATCTTCTGAATCAGACAGGGGATTCGTTTGTTTTTGTGATCGATGAATGGGATGCAATCTTTGAAAGACCGTTTATGACGGCTGAGGATAAGGAAAAATATCTTCTCTTTTTGAAGGCTCTGCTTAAAGATAGTCCTTATGTACATTTTGCATACATGACCGGCATCCTGCCCATTGCCAAGTATACCAGCGGATCCCCGCTCAATATGTTTCGAGAGTTTTCTGCATTCAAGGATAACCATTTTTTCCCCTATTTTGGGTTGTCCCGGGATGAAATACAGGAACTGATGCAGAGAAAAGCTTTTACACAACCTTCTCTGGAAGAACTGACGTATTGGTATGATGGTTATATTCGTACATATGATGGTGTGCATATGTTTAATCCAGAGTCTGTTGCCTGTGCCTTGCTGGACGGAAAATGTGAAAGTAACTGGACAGGAACAGGGCCAATGAATGAAGTTCGGGATATCATCCGGCATAACGTACAGGAGCTGCGGGAGGACGTCATCCGCATGGTGGGCGGCGAAACACTGGATATTCAACTATCCGGATTCGACGTGGAGAAAGAAAAAGTATCTACCAAAGATGAGATTCTGTCAGCCATGGTTGTCTATGGTTTTTTGAGTTACTGTGACGGGCATTTACGCATTCCCAATCATGAGCTGATGTTAAAATTCGCATCTGCCCTGTCTTCCCAGGAACTCGGCCTCAAACAAACGCTGGAGGATTCCAGACATCTGCTCAATGCCACGCTGGAACAAAAGGACAGGGCAGTGGCCTCCATGATTGAGGATCTTCATACAGAAAAGATTCCATTCTTTGAATACAACGATGAAAATTCCCTTGCCTGCGTGGTGACAATGGGATACCTTGCGGCACTGGACAACTACCGAATCACCAGAGAAGACAAGGCCGGAAAGGGATATGCAGACTTTACCTTTGAACCGAGAAACAGGAGCTTTATCCCGATCATTCTGGAACTGAAGTACAATCACTCGGTTAAAAATGCCTTGAAATGCATCCGGGAGAAAAACTATATTACTCGCTTCCGGGAGTATCCGAAAGCCCTGCTGGTGGGGATAAATTACAGCGAGAGAACGAAGAAGCACACCTGTAAGACAGAACTGGTGACCCCTCGTGAACTGCTGCAGTAAAATTCAGAGAGGCATCTGTCTGCAAACGGGACTACCTGCCGATCACTTGATAAAATCAACAATTGCAGAGGTGGAATATGAAACTAATCGCACCCTCAATGGAATACGATAAACAGATACAGGCATACCGCAGCGAGTTTCTCAGGGCTGGGGGATCGATGGACGGCTGTGGTTCGCTGCGCCGTTTCGACCGGACACAGGACTGGCTGGATCAGGTGGAGGCGCTGAAGCGTGCAGAAACCACACCTCCGGATCTTGTCCCAATGACACAGTACATCTATGTACGGGAAACGGACAACAAAATCGTTGGCGTCATCCAGATTCGTCACTATTTCAACGAATACCTGGAGAAGTATGCGGGTCACATCGGTTACTCTGTCTGTCCCAGTGAGCGGCGAAAGGGGTACGCCACACAGATGCTGAAACTCGTTTTGCCGGAGTGCAGGAAACTGGGCATTGATCATGTGCTGGTGTGCTGTGTCCGGGGAAATGAAGGAAGCAAGAGGACTATTCTGAACAACGGCGGAATCTATGAATCCACGGTGTATCAGAAAGAACGGGATATAACCCTGGAGAGATACTGGATTAACCTGAGTGAGGAAACTTGATTTCAAAAAGAGGGGGAATGAACATGACAAAGTTTGGCGGACGGTTATTTCTGCTGATGCTGTTGATTTCACTGGGATGCGTGGGGAATGTTCAGGCGGAAATCATTCCGCCGTATGAGCCGGGACAGCAGATCGGTTATCCGGCTGTGGTGCTGTGTGAAAGTCTCACCCTGCGCGAAAAGCCCGGTTCTTCTTCGCGAGCCATACAGACACTGAAGTACGGGGATCTTCCGATTGTGGTAGGCGCAGATCTGCCGGCAGGCCCTAAAACAGAAAACGGATTTGTGTACTGCACGCTGGGGGATGCGGAAGATTCGCCCTGCGGCTGGATAAATGCCGACTATATTTTCATCAATCCGGCCTGGCTTGTGACGGAAAAGAAAACCGGGGTATATGCGTGGAACAGCTCAGATGCCCCCAGGATTGCGCTTCTTAACACGGGGACAAGGCTGCCTATACTGAAAGAAGAGGGAAACTGGCTTCTGGTCAGTCTGCGCGGGGCGGTTGGCTGGATAAAGAAGTGATCCCCAAAGAAACCTGCTCAGGGGGCAGCCCTGTCGGGCAGTGATAAAGGCCATTGCCCGGCGGCTTTGGCAAAAATCAATTGTGAGGCAAGGAGAGGGAACCGCATGATCATCAATCTTTCCAACCATCCCAAGGAAACGTGGCAGGAAAAACAGCTGCAGGCGGCCCGGGCGTATGGTGAGCTGGTTGACCTTCCGTTTCCACAGCTCCCCGGCATCATGACCGGGGAGGAGCTGGAGCAGACCGCCACGTCGCTCCTGCACAGGATCAGGAAAATGAAGCCGGATGCGGTGATTGTCATGGGGGAATTTTCCCTGGTCTTTATGCTGGTGGATGCGCTCCTGGATGAGGGCATTCCGATTCTGACCGCTGCAAGTGAACGGAATACAGTGGAGCAAAAAGGACCGGATGGAACAAAAGTCAAAATCGCACGGTTTGATTTTGTCGGTTTCCGGCCGTACAGACGGCTGAGCAGCCGAAATGGCTGAGCCGGTGCAAAATGGCAGCAATGCCAAGAGATTGTGAGAAACCATGTTCAATGGTGACTGTTCATGCTTTTCCGGATGACAGAAGAGGGAAGAATGTCCTCATTGGACAGCGGCAGTCACGCGAATGACCGGCTTTTTCACTGAATATTTTCCGGCTGAATGCGCAGGCAGATCTGATTCTGGAAAGGCATTCGGGAAAAGATTCAGAAAAAGAGGGAGTTTCTTGTTGATTCGGGAAATAAAACCGGATTGCAATTTGCCGGAAGTTTATATTATAATGAAATTGCGGTTAAACGCTAAAAAAACAAGGAGGCATCCATCCATGAAGAAAATGTTAATGCTTCTTCTGTCGGCAATCCTGCTGCTGACACTTGCTCTTCCGGCTATGGCTACGACACCCATGATAGACGGTCAGATCGTCACGATCAAAACCGAGGCACCTGATCTGACCGGGATGACCGTCATCCTGCACTCCAACGATGTGCATGGTGCGCTGGACGGCTATGCCTATATGGCTGCGCTGAAGAAACAGTACGAAGCAGCCGGTGCGGACGTGATCGTCGTTGATGCCGGCGACTTCACGCAGGGAAATCCCTACGTCAGCCTCTCCAAGGGTCATTCCGCCATCGATCTGATGAACGCGGCCGGCTATGACCTGGTCACACTGGGCAACCATGAATTCGACTTCGGCTATGCGCAGCTGATGGAGAATCTCAAGGACGCCAAATTCAAGGCGATCTGCGCCAATGTGTATCTCAAGGGAACGACGGATCCGATCCTGGAGCCCTCGACGATCATTGAGACCAAGTCAGGCCTGAAGGTCGGTTTCTTTGGTCTGGAAACCCCGGAGACGGCCACCAAAGTGAATCCGGCGCTGATTACGGAGATCGATTTTTCCACCTTTGATCAGCTCTATGTAGCTGCACAGAAGGCGATTGACGGTCTCTCCGACGCGGATGTGGTGATCGGTCTGTGCCATCTGGGTATCGACGCTGAAGCCGCCGTCAATGGATACCGCTCCACGGATCTTCTGGCACACGTGAAAGGCGTGGATTTCGTGATCGACGGTCACTCCCACACCACGATGACCATCGGCGAGAACGGCGAGCCCATTCAGTCCACCGGCACCAAGTTTAAAGCCATCGGTGCCATCGTGATCGATAACAAGACGAAGACCATCATTGACAACTATCTGCACCCGGTTGCCTATCTCTCGGCGGACGAGGAAGTGGCGGCTATGGCTGCAGAAATCATGGGCAGCGTGGATGAAACCTACGGCGAGCCCTTTGCAACCTCCGAGGTGCTCCTGAACGGCGACCGCGATCCGGGCAACCGTACAGAGGAAACCAACCTGGGCGATCTGGTTACCGACGCAATGGTCTGGAGCGTTGCACGCAATGGACTCGAGAAGGTCGAGCCTGAGAACATCGTTGGCGTTACCAACGGCGGCGGCATTCGTGCCCCGATCAATATCGGCGATGTCTCCATGAAGGATATCAATACCGTCCTGCCTTTCGGAAATACGGTAGCTGTGATCTATGTGACCGGCGAACAGCTCCTCGAGGCACTTGAAGCTTCCACTTTCTGCACCCCCAAGGCCATCGGCGGCTATCCGCAGACCAGCGGCATCAAGTGGACCATCGATACCACAAAGGAATATGACAGGGGTGATGTGTATCTCACCATTTCCGGCGGCGAGTCCTCCTATTTCGCGCCCGCTTCCATCAAGCGCGTCACCATCGAGTCGATTAACGACAAGCCGTTTGATCCCAAAGCGACCTACGCGGTCGTCACCAACAACTTCTGCGCGGTGGGCGGCGATACGTACAACGTATTCAAAAATGCCTATCTGGCCGGCGACACCTTCGATACCGGCATCCCGATGGATGAGGCCGTCATGGAATATGTCACGACTGTTCTGAACGGCGTCATCCCCGCGGCAACCTACGCTGAGCCGCAGGGCCGCACGACGCAGATCCGCTGATCTGTTTCAAGACACAGATAAAGCCCCGGGATTCCCTGTGAGGAATCCCGGGGCCTTTTTGGTTAAGAGTGGGTCACGAACCTGGGTGGAATAGACCGGTTTCAGGGACAGCTGATCCGGTAATCCTGCAGAGCCAGGGTGTCATTTTCCGTAAATGCATAGCGGTTCATGACCAGCAATTTGTCCGGCAGATCATTACGGGAGGCGTATTCCTTTTTCACCAGCATGACCTGCTCATAGAGGAGGTCCGGTTCCATGGCGGTCTCCTCCTCAGCGGTCAGCACGCGTTCAATGACGTCTCCTCTTGATTCTCTTGCAACCAGGCGAACCTCCCTGTCCCGGTTAAAGAAATGGCACACGGTCAGGGGCTCCTTTTCAAGGCACTCGCAGCCTTTGAAAAGAAGCCTGCCGTTTTCGACGGTATAGGGCTCGAAGAGGAGCGTCGATCTGGACTGAAAAATGACATACCCCTTTTCCGGCAACTGGTCAATCCGAATCTGATTCATCCTCGTCCTCCTTCAGGCATTTCAGGTACCATTCTCTCAGTTCCTCATCCGACACGTCCGGGTACAGGAGGTCCCGCATCTCGTGCAGCAGGTCAGTCGGCAGCAGCTCCTCGGCGCTTACTCCCTGTTCGTACTCGGTCCGGTCAATCCGGGCGAAAAGTTCCACACGGGCTTTCAGGAGGTTCTTCATCACGGTGGAGACGAACTGTGCGCCGATGGCAATATCGCGGGGAGACTGGGAGATGTTCATGGTGTACAAAGACGGGGCAGTATTATCCGCCATCCGGTAGTAACACTCTCTGGCGGGATAGGCAATGATCTCGCCATATCCCTCATCCGTCCGCTCACCGATGAAGGTGTGAAGCAGCGGAGAGAGGTTGACCGGATGCCCGTCGATGGTTTCCAGCCGCAAAACGGATCCCATTTTCAGGCAGCGCGTGACACTGCGGTCAAGGCCTTCCGTGCTGCGGCTGAAGTCATGGCGGATGCCGGTGTACTGGGAACAGATCCGCAGCCCGCCGGAAAGGCCGAGCAGCCGCTCTGCTTCCTCAAGCAGGTCATGCGGATGATAGGCGGGCATCCCGCTGTCCGAGATCAGCAGAACATCGGATACACAGCAAAGATCAAAGCGACTGGCCAGGATCGGGACAGGAATCTCCTCCTCGGTGATCCGGTCAATCCGGCAGATGGCCTCACCGAGCCCCTCATGGGTCATGTCACCCAGGTTCAGAATCGGGTTATTCTTCAGGTGATTGAAAACGGCACGGACAGAGGCATCGCTTCCGTAGAGGATGCCGGAAAACAGCTGGCCGGACTCCAGCGCATCCGCCGATGTTCCGTCGGAGGAGATGACCTGCTTGATGTCCGGTTTGATGTAGTGAACCAGACGGTCCGCGATGTTATTGGTGAACGTATTCTCCATGCCGACAAACTGCTCGATACGCCCCGGATCCTTTCCCTCCGCCATCCGGTACCGCAGCTGTGTTTTATCCAGCTTGACCAGAGAGGCGCAAAGCGGCATTGGCAGAAGCCTTTCGCCCCTGGCATGGATATAGGCATTGGAACAGTGCAGTGCCGGGGTACAGGCGAGGCCGCTTTGCGTGAGGGCCCGCCGGACGGCGCTCCCGGGAATATAGGGCGTGGTGCTGCTCCCGCTCCGGTAGGGCTCGTAAAAGCAGGCGGAGGACAGCAGCATGACCGTGTAATGCAGGGCGGTATAATGGCAGAAAGGGGACAGGGTGATTTCATCCTGCCGTAACGTTCTTCTCACCAGTCTGACCGAAACCTCGCCGCTGATTCCCTCCTCCGTACATCCGATGTGGGTGATGCTTTCCAGAATCTGCCGGATCTCCTCCGTCGCCTCCTCCGGGAAAGAGACAAAGGCTTCAAACGTGTTCCCCGGTTTCAGACAGCGGACACTGTATCCCTTCCCGGGGTCGAACCGGTCCTCGGTATAATAGGACCGGATATACCGCTCGCTGTTCGGGATGGAGTCCAGCATTTTGCCGGCGAAGCCGATCAGACCCAGATATCCGGCCGGATGTGCCCGTCCGATGAGGATTCCGTCGGGAAGGGTGACCTGTTCACGGATGGATTCACTCAAAGGAAGGGTAGGCAGCGACGCGTGATCAAAGGGAATATCATACCGGTATCCGGCAGTTGTCTCCAGCTTTGCCGGAAAGGAGACATTCCCTTTTGTGACAATCTGAATAATATCCATCCTTACCGCCTCTCTTTAGGAAAAAAGTCCAGCAGTGTCAACGCATCATACCAGATCGCGCGCATGTTTCCGTCCTTATCACGGCAGACGGCCTCTCCCATTTTTTCTATGACGTGTCTTAGGTCAGTGCCTTTTCCTGCCAGCGCGTCGACCCATCGCATAAACTCCGTCCATCCGATCATATAGGATTCCCGCAGAATGGTGCGTGCCTGGACGGGGAGCTCCAGCTGCTGCAGCAGTTCAAGCCGATTTTTCAGCGATGCATACGCATTGGGCTCACTGTCAGGCAGATCAATCGAGTAGGGACGCAGCAGCAGGTTGACGTCATCACGGGTAATGAACGCCTGACGGCGAAGCAGCTGCAGATCCTGAGAACTGGGGTAATCACTGATCTGATAATCAATCCAGTTGCCGGCCAGTCCGTCCCTGAGATTGTCCTTCTGCTTTGCCACCTTTTTGGCACTGGCGCAGCACGACTCTGCGAGGGCATAGGCCGAGGCAAAACTTGTTTTCCGGGTGACAAAGGCAATTCCGGTGCAGACATACAGGGGAATCTGAAGACCCCGTTCCCGGAAAAGCAGATTTCCCTCCAGGTTTCGATAGAAAAACTCCAGAAAAGGAAAGACCATGCCTGCATTGCAGAGGATATTCAGGTCATCTCCGGCCTGGTGGATAATCTGAAAGACATGGGCGAAGTCGGTGTTATCCGTTCTGTTCTTTTCATAATACGCCCTGAGATCCGCCATGGTGGCTTTCATGATCCGGTCATAGCTCCCCGAGATGTTCCAGCCGATCCTGCGCCAGGCACGGATGCCTTCCTCATAGTCTGAGGTTTGCCGGATAATCCGGGCAATGGTGATTCCAAGATTATTGCCATCTGCGTGAATGACGGCAAGATAGTCCTTTCCGTCGAAGGTGCGTGTGGTCTTGATGTCCTCCATTCCGATGACGGTTCCCCGTCCGACGACTTCCTTTCGCCGGAGAATGGAAGCCCGGGACACATAGTCGCCATGGACCGGGTCAATGTCTTCCACTGGTTCGCCTGTTCGGTTTTCCCGGATGGCGACGGACAGAGGCCCAAGCGGGTTGGCGATGTCACCGGAAGCCTTAATGTCATCCAGCCGGGCGTAGAGAGAGGAGATATCCCGGCTGAAATCGCCGGTCATCTCCGTGACAGCGGCAGCCACGTTCAGGGAATAGGCGTGATCCAGATAATAACGTGAGCACTTGCGGATAATTTTCTGAGCCAGTCTGCCGGTGCGGACGATAAAGAGGGCATTGCCCGCTGCGGAGATGATTATCTGAAATTTGATCCGCTCAGATTTGAAATAGGGGATCTCCGCATCCGGATCAAGTGAAAGGTCAAACTCATCGTCCTCAAGCGGCGTGTCAATGGTTTTCAGTGCCGAATAAATGGCATCGTTCAGAATGTGAAGCATCAGGTCGTTGCCGCCCAGTGTATCAAAATAGGAATTGGCCCGGAACATGAATGCCTGGATCTGCCGGGTATCCAATATACAGAGGACGGGTTTGTCCATCCACTCCTGATTCATGCGAATCTCTCCTCCTGGATTATAATAAAGGTCTTTTGCCCGATCTCCTGCGCATTGACCGGGATTTGAAAACGGCCGCGTCACAGCAGAACCACGCCTGTGTCAAACCGGTGCGCTGATCATCTGCCGGAGCTGATTTGTGTGAAATCCTGACTTGATAAGCGGTCACTTGCCGGCCGGGATGTGCTTTTCCGGATGCCGGACATAGTAATACAGCATGGCTGCCTGAACCGTCTGGCTTAAAAAGGTGCTAAGCCACACACCCCAGATGCCCATGCGGAAGACCAGAACGGTCAGAAGGACGGAAACAAGATTAACGCCGGTAAAGGCGATGACGCTGCAGAACATGGACTGCTTCATCATCCCCATTCCCTGCAGACAGCCGCTGTAGATAAATTTCAGTGTCTGGGAAATGGTGATTATGCCGATCAGAACGGACGAGATCGTCCCCATTCGGATAAATGCCTCATCCTGACTGAAGAAGGAGAAAAAGGGACGGCCGCCTGCGGCAATCACAATGCCGAGGATCACTGCACAGGTCATTCCGAGTTTTGTAATCGTTTTGCGTGTGGCGGTGACCAGTTCCAGATCTTCCTTGCCCCAGGCTCTGCCAATCAGGGTAAGGCCGGAGGTCTGCAGGCCGGTGCCCAGGGCGTAGTTGATGTTCAGCAGATAATTGCCCACCGAGTATACCGCCAGCTGATAGGAACCGATTCTTGCGGTAATTCCGGAGATGAAAAGCAGGGCAAGCCGCATGTTCAGATTGTCCACGGCACAGCTTTTGGTCATCTCAATAATTTCATTCAGGCTCTTCAGGGTCATGTGATATTTCTGCCTGAGGCAGAAAGGAAGGCTGATAAAAATCTGTTTGCGGCACAGGAAGAGGATACACATCACCAGTGCGGCCGCCTGACCCAGCACGGTTGCAATGGCAGCTCCTTTAATTCCCAGGGCGGGAAAGCCGCAGTGTCCCTCAATCAGCAGATAGTTGAAAAGAATGTTGACCGCACAGGAAAGCACATTGTCCGCAAAAGTCAGTTTTGTCTCGCCGATGCCTCGAAGGGCGGCGTTGATGGTCATGTACAGCAGGTTGAAAATCATTCCGCCCATGATAATGCGGAAGTAGAGGATGGAGTTCTCCATGGTGTCTTGCTGGCCGGAAAACAACATCATAATCGGCTTTGCCAGCAGGACGGAGAGCACCCCCAGTCCAAGAGAAAGGAGAACCACCAGTTTCAGCACGTGGTCCAGAACCTGATTGGCACTGACCTGATCGTCTTTGCCGTAATATTTTGCCACAAGGCTTGTGGTGACCGTATGAAGGGCAAAAAAGATACTGAAAATAAAAAGCTTCGGCTGATTGGTAACGGAAACGGCGGAGATGGCCGAAACGCCCAGAGCCGATACCATTTTGGAGTCAATGATCCCTGTAAACGTGTTAAACAGTGTTTCAAGAAATGACGGGACACTGATTTTGATAATTTCTTTGTGCAGATTTTGCGTGTTGTCCATTCTTGTACCTCTGCGATGAATGATGCTTGATTTCGGGAAAGTCCAATCTGGAAAACGGGCCCGGATCTGGACCGGTACAATACAAAAAAAATGCCCCGCCGCGCGGTTGATGCCGCAGCGGACATCCCTCTCAGCATAGCGGGGTTCTTATCAAGTATTCTACAAATGGTAAAACAAGTTGTCAATCATTATTTCAGCATACACAGAGAGAGCACGATGGCATGATCGGGTTATCCCGGGTAGGGTTATCTTGCGTCTTTCAAAAAGGCATATTGCCGCCTTGTTTTGTGAACGATTTTTAAGCCTCTGACACGCTGCTTCAAGGGGAATCAGCTATCCTGAAAGCGCAGGAGAAGAAATCGCCTACGAGCAGCTTTTCAGGAATCTCCGCCCGGTGATCCTGCACGAGGCGGCCATGTACCTGAACAAAATGGAAACCTACAGTCTGGAGGATCTGGTGCAGGAGGGAAACACATCGCCTGGCAGGTCATCAGCCGGGGCAACTGGAGCGGAGGAAAAGGATGCTTTTCCACCTACTTTGGCAGGGCGTTCCGAAACAGGCTGTGCAACATCTGGCGGGATTACAACCTGAAAAACCTCATATGCATCAGAGAGCAGGAGGATTAAAGGGCATCACCAAGAGGACTCTGAGGGCGCTGGAGCAGATCGCGATAGCCGCCGACTACAGCCTTGAACTGCGGGGCGGCATTGAGGAAAGGAACAACAACAGCGAGGATTTTCCGGAAGTCAGCATCAACGCCATCCAGGCGATGCTTGAGAAGGCCTACCTCCTCGGCAAAGCCGACGGAATGAAGAAAGCTCAGTAAGGAGGGCATCCCCATGATGAACATCAACCTGACAGCATAAAGGCACATCGCAAGCCTTAACAACAACGGCGCACGCATCAAGGCACCGGACGGCACGACCGAGCCGGTCAACATGGACTTTTACCTCAGGGCGGTGGAACAGTGCAACGCCGGCGGATACAATGCGGTCACCTACGAATTGGTGCTTCCAGGCATCGACGGCGAATTCCAGATAGCTTTCTGGAAGGACGGCCATGTAGACAGCGGTTCCACGCGCCGCATCATCGACTGCCTTGCATCCCGCTGATACAGCGCACACGGCGGCCACTGAGGGGCTTAACGGCCTCTCTTTGGCCGTAATCCTTCATGATACCGGCGCGCCGCAGCGGCTTCCTGTGCTGCTCTGCTTTATTGCTGTGTTTTGGCTCCGAAAGCGATAAACGATTTCAAGCAAAATTATTGATTAAACCGGATTCCTGCGGTAGAATAAGGACAGATCGAACGGAGGTGGAAAAGATGAAATTGCTTAGAGTAAAGGCGAGCCATTTCAAAAACTGTTGCGACGGCTTTACAATTGACCTTACTTCGAAATCGAAAAAGACTGCGGAGGATAAGGAGTACGAGCTCCAGGAGATCGCTCCTGATCTGCATGCGTTCAATACGGCCGTATTTATCGGGAAGAACGCATCAGGGAAAACGACAGCAATTGAACTGCTCGACTGTGCGTATTCCATCCTTGGGGAATTCCGGCTGGAGGGTAAGCACTACAGCTATGATGGTGCGCAGCTTGAGTTAACCTTTTATCACGATGGTTTCCTGTATCTGTATGAGACGGCGCTGTCGTCAGGAAAGACGATGGGGAACCAGGCTGTCTTCCGGGATGAGCGGCTCTGCCGGAAGGAATACTTTAAGACAAACGTGAAGGAGATCTTCGACCGGGAAGGATATGAGGAGATGCAGGATCTCGGAGACCTTCCGGAGGACACGTCCAATGTGTTCTTCATCCTGAAAAAGAAACAGACAAGGGCGGTTTTCTTCGACAGCTTCAGCGGTGGTTCCGATACCTACCAGACGCTGTTCAGGGCTTTGAAGAACTACGATATCGGGATGGATGTGCTTGCGAAGGTCATCCGCATCTTTGATGAGAACATCCGGGAACTGGCCAGGGTGGATGACCACAACTACAGGGTTGTTATCGGGAACGGGGAACGGATCATGTCAGATACGCAGCTGATCTATTTCCTTTCCAGCGGTACGACAAAGGGCATCCTTCTCTACACGCTGATGGTGGCATCCCTGAAAGAGGGCTTTGACCTTCTGATCGATGAGGTGGAGAATCATTTCCATAAAACGCTTGTGGAGAACATGATCAGCCTCTATAAGGACAAGAGCGTGAACAGGAACAACGCGACCCTGATCTTTACCACGCATTACTGCGAGGTGCTTGACCTGATGGGCAGGCAGGATAACATCTGGATCTGCAATGCAAACAGCCACATCCATCTCACCAATATGTACGAGGACTTCAACATCCGGCCGGTGCTGCTCAAGAGCAAGCAGTATTACAACAACGCCTTCCGGACAGCTGTGAACTACGAAGACCTCATGGCGCTGAAGAAGGTGCTGAAGAAATGAAGCGGCTGATCATGTGCGAAGGTTCCAATGAACTGGCGGTGGTCAACATCCTGCTTGAAATGATGCTCTGATTTTCACGGAGGATGACCTGCTGGGCTTGACCCCTTATCACGCAAGGCAGATCAAAAACAACACCCAGGTACAGGCGGCGCTCTCCATGTACTTCGGAAACGATGTGCTGGTCATGCGGATCGGCGACAAGCAGACTGACAGGCTTGTGATCCCGGCAGACTTCAAAGAGAAGATCTGCGAAACCGTAAAATACTGTACGCTCCCGGAGCTGGAGATGCTCCTGATCATTTCGGAGGGACTTGTTAAGGAGTATGAGAAAGTCAAATCCTCAGTCAGACCGAAGGTATTTGCAAAGGAACACATCCGGTGCAACCAGAAAAAGTACGACAACAGCTCCCAGTTCTACAGAGACTATTACGGTTCCGATTGCGGGAAGCTCATCCAGGCTATCCGTGACTACAAAAGGATCAGGGGCTCCCACAGGAGAGATGAACTGTATCTGGCCGACATCCTCAAATAGCGAAAAGAACGACCTCGCCCATAGCGGCGGGGTTTTTCTATGGGCAAAACCGATCATGACACATTCTGTACTCTGTGTCCATATGTGCCAGTTTACAGTCCGAAGATGATCGCGGACGGACTGATGGAGGATGGCATCTGTACCCCCTCCGGCGGAGAGAAATGGTATCCGAGTACCGTGTCGAGCATTTTGGAAAATGAGAAATACGCCGGAGACCTCCTGATGCAGAAATGGTATGTGGAGGACTACCTGACCCACAAGTGCGTGAAGAACAGAGGGGAGAAACCACAGTATTATGTGGAAAACGACCACGACCCCATTGTGCCGAAGGCTGTGTTCTACCAGGTACAGGGCGAGAAGAAGCGGCGCAGCAGTCTTGCCAAAGACCCAAGCAAGCTGCGGCTTGGGAACCGGCTGGCACTGAACGGCAGGCTTATCTGTGGCAAGTGCGGCAGGACGCTGAAGCGGTATGTGAAATCGGATGACGCCCTGACCGACTGGCGGTGCAGGCAGAGGGCGCTGGTGAAGAAGACGGATTTCCACGAGGATGTCCCGAGCCGCTGTGACTGCCGGATCGTGAGAGAAGTGGAGGTGCAGAGGGCAGTTGTGATGGCGTTCAACACACTGCCGAGCAGGCGTGAGGAACTGGTGGTGCAGCGGGAGCGGCTGCTCACGGGTGAGATTGGCAGGATTGACGCATTGCTGAAGACGCTGGACGGACAGCAGGACAGGCTGGAGGAGCGGCTGGAGGTGCTGGCAAGCCAGGTGCCGGAGGACGAAGA
>JAGAHV010000245.1:0-15424 GCA_017626895.1 Clostridia bacterium
ACCGGAACTTCCACTTATGATCCGTACGGTACCGCTTCCACCGGGACTTCCACAAATAATCCGTACAGCACCACTTCCACCGGAACTTCCACATATAATCCATACGGTACCGCTTCTTCCGGGACTTCCACTTATGATCCGTACGGTACCGCTTCCACCGGAACTTCCACATATAATCCATACGGTACCGCTTCTTCCGGGACTTCCACATATGATCCGTACGGTACCGCTTCTTCCGGAACTAACACATATAATCCGTACGCTACCACTTCTTCCGGAACCAACACATATGATCCATATGCTACCGCGTCTTCCGGAACCAACACATATAATCCGTATGCCACTTCTTCCGGAACCAACACATATGATCCATATGCCACTTCCGGAACCAGCACATATGATCCGTATGCCGCTTCCGGAACTTCCACATATGATCCGTATGCTTCTTACGGAACCAACACATATGATCCGTACGCTTCCTCTTACGGTTCTGGCACGTATGATCCGTATGCTTCTTCTTACGGTACTGCCACATATGATCCCTATGCGCAGGGATCCACAGCCGTTTCTCCGACAAATGCCGCTGCGCAGACCCCGGCAACCATTTCTCAGGTCGTCACCTACCGTTCATCGGGCGGATTCCTCAGCATTGGTGAGGAAGGATATCAGATCGGTGTCGGCGTTTCAGATGTATATCCGCAGACGGAAACCAGCTTCTGGAATCTCCCGGCAAATCCCTCTGATGCTGACCTTTGGGCAGCGCTCACCCGTCCTATGACCTATGTCAATATCGGCGAACAGGAAGTCACCTCGATCTTTGATTCTCCGTACGACGGCCGGTCCAAGCTCGGCTCTGTTGCCGGTGTTTCTCAGGGTGTCAATGTGCTTAACACGAGAAGTGACGGCTGGTCGCTGGTTGAGGCCTACCGCAACGAAGACGGTGCATTTATTCGCGGATACATCAAGACCAGCAGGCTGATTCTCTCCGATGTCAACACAACTTACGGCATTGTCATCGATAAGCGTTCACAGACACTTGTCGTTTACATGAATGGTCAGCGTGTCGGTTCCTGTCTGGTTTCAACCGGTCTGCCGACCGTCGAGAACCTCCAGCGCGAGACACCGGCCGGCGAGTTCAAGGTTGCCACCCGCCGCGGTACAACAACCTATACCGCCAGACAGAAAGGTTTTTCCAGATACTCCATGCGCATTAACAACAATGTGCATCTCCAGGAAATTCCAACCACGAAGCGGAATGGTTCAGATTACAGCATTCTGGAAAGCTACCTTGGATCCAAACAGACCCGTGGTACCATCTGTGTGCAGGCCCGTGCTTCTGCCGATGGTGGTATCAACGCAGAATGGCTCTGGAGAATGACGGATACGAACAAGAAGGTCAAGATTCTCATCATTGATGACAAGACCCGTGATATGATTCCTGTCGGCATGTGAGCCATTTCCACGGTCTTTCGGTCTGCAGGGCATGCTCCACCTCAGGCTATACAAGATCCGGCAGCGGGAAAACCCGCTGCCTTTTTTCATCTCATCTGTTGCTGCAGAAACGAAAAGGCCGGAAGGAATCATTCCTTCCGGCCTTTTCGTTTCATTGGTTATTCGGTGATGAACTCATAAGTAAACTGTCTGCTTTCCTTCCTGACATCCTCAAGAACCTGTTTTACCCGGGTGAGATAGGTTTTCATTTCCGGCGCCATTTTCTCACCGGTCAGGAAAACCATGTGAAGCGGCTCTGTTTCCTCTGTCAGCATATCGTACATGGCATCCAGATTTCGTCCGTACCACCCGGGATAAGACATAAGATACTGAAGATAGATCTGAAACGCTGCCGGCGCAGCGATGTTTCTGCAATCCACTTTGATTCTTCTCATTTCTTTGCCCCCTCCACCTGAACAAAGGTCTTGTATTTATCTTTTGTCAGATAAATCAGTCCATCCGAGCTGTAAACAAGCCGATGATTCCCGCGTTTCCCGTTGACCGTATCCACATCGCACTCAAACCAGACCCGGTCCCTGGCCGCAGGCAGCAGCCCTTCACGATTCCGGAAGATTCCCCCGCCAATCGTAAACTCGGGTGCCACTTCTCCCATATTATCCCGCTTGTTGCTGAAACCGAGGGATTTTGCATCTTCAAGTGAAATGTAATTCACCGGCAGCTCCCCATACTGCAGAAGATACGCTGACACATTTTCCCAGTCGGTATAGCTTTTTCCTTTTTCCGGCTTTTTGGACGTCTGTAAGGTGCTGTCTGTGTTTCCGGAAGCCTTCTTTTCTTTGTTTTCTTTGGCTTCTCCCGAATTTTTTTGTGACAGAATTACCAAAATATCATCAAATGTGTTATAATGATCTAAAGTATAATATAGAAGTCCATCATTGGAGAAGACAATTCGGCTTCCTCCCCGGTGTCCGCCCTCGTACTCGATATCGCACTCTGTCCATTTTCTCCCGTAGGCATCCGGCAGCTGGCCTTCATAATTTCCATAGCGGTCTCCCCCGATGGAACATCCCTCTGCCACATCCCACAGATTCCCCCAGCGTGAGACCCATCCCAGAGCCTGCGCTTCTTTCTTCGTAATATAGTTTTTCGGCAGCCGGCCATATTTGGCCAGATAGACGGCCACCTCTTCCAGTGAGGAATACCACCCGTCACGATCTACCGGATATTCCTCTTCCCGTACAATGAGTTCCGCCAGTGCCAGTCCGCTGACAGTGACCATGATGAGAAAAAACAGTAAAATCCGTTTTCCTATTCCAATCCTGTGATTTGCCTGCCAGATCAATGCTTTGGTCTCCTTCCATTCCTGCTATTCCGACAGACGTCGGTCAGTACAGTTTAGCATATCCTACATGTCTGTTCAAGGAGAACAACCATGAACGAAAGCCGTTTTGAGCTTTTTTCCATGTTAATTGAAAGCTCTATCAAATCCATTACCCGACTGAAAGGGATCTTCATGGAGACATACAATCTTTCAGCAACACACGCCCGGTGCCTGACCGCGCTGCTGAATGAGAGCCCCATGAATCAGAACCAGCTTGCCGAAAAACTGGCCATTGACCGTTCTCAGATCTCCCGGATTCTGAAAGATCTCCTAGAGCGCGGCTTTGTCATGTCGGATGATGCCAATCCTTATAAGAAAGGGTACCGTCTGACTGAAAAGGGCCAGAGCTCCGCCCAGGTTCTTTTTGATACCATTCTCAAAATCAACAATTACGTCAGCGATGACATTCCGGATGAGGATATTCGGATCTTCTATAAGACACTCGAGCAGATCAATTCAGGTCTCAAGCAGGCAACCAAGCAGTTCGCAACCCCTGAGCAGATGCTCGCCCAACCGGAGACAGCGCCTCGGGAAAACGATCCCCCGGCCAGGAATGATGCTTATATTGCCTCTTTTCAGGATCTCTTTCCATCCGATTCTGACCGGAAATAAAGACAAGCCGTCAATTAGACGGCTTGTCTTTTTAGTTTTCCCTGTCAGTACATCTCTTCCAGCCGGATCAGCCGGATATTTCCGTTTCTGGCTTCCTCAATCAGCCAGTCCGGAAATTCGCTGACGGAAAAGAACAGAACCTGTGCCACCTGCACCTTTCCACGACGGGCATTCTGCCATGCCTGCACACTGTCAAAGGCTTTCCGGTCGATCGCCCCGCGCCGGAATCTGCATTCGCCGATCACGGCCTCCCTGCGTGTCATGTCAAGACCTGCCACATCAATCTCCATGGGTTCCCGGGTCCCGGGACTGGTTCCCCACCAGGTTCCGACACAGGCAACCTTGCAGGGAAAAACACCGAGAATCCCCAGACCCAGGGTGTACTGCCTGCACATTTTTTCAAACACACTCTCCATAAAGGAAGCCAGCTTCGGCCGCACATTGTTCTGATAATACAGGCGTCCCTCATCACTCTCAATGGCCTCCATGGCCTCCGGAATAAAGCGGAACCAGAAACGAAGCATATCATCTGCCAGGACATAACGGCTTTTCTTTTTATTATTCTCCTCGGTCATGGCCTGCTGGCGCTCCACCATTCCCGCTTCCATCAGAGTTTTGAGAAAACGGGAGACGATCCGGGTGGGGAGTCCGGATTTTTCGGCAATTTCCCGTACCTGATTTGCCCCGGAGGCGAGAATCTCAAGGATGCGGCTGATTCTTTCCTCATCTCGAAACACCCGGGAGAGATGATTTTCCGCTTCCTCATACAGACAGCCGGATTTGGAGAAAAACAGTGAGACAATATTCTCCTCCAGGCTTTTGTTTTCATCAAACAGAGAAATATACTGGGCGACACCGCCTGTCAGGCCATAGGCAACCGCCTGGTCATAGGCCGACCAGGAAGGCAGGAACAATGCACTCTGGCGATAATCAAACGCCTCCAGTTTCATCTGCATCGTGATGCGGCCGCTGAGGAGACTTTTCGGTCCGAGAACCTCCTTTTCCATAAAGCCGTCCGAAGAACCACACAGGATCAGGAACATTTTCCCGGACTGCCATTGTTCATCGATGTACTTTTGCAGCGTAGACAGGATGCTCTTATCCTTTCCGGCCAGATACGGGAATTCATCAATGACGACGATGATCCGTTCATTCTGGCTCTGGGTGCCCAGAAAATCACAGAGCTCCTCAAAGGACTGAAAAGAAGCTGTCCCTCTATCCCTGTCCAGTGCTTTCGCGGCGCACTGTCCAAACAGTTCCACATTTCGCTCAGTGGTTGTATTCCGGGCAGTAAAAAACACCGCCCTTTCACCCGTGCAGAATTGCCGGAGCAGGGTTGTTTTCCCGATTCGCCTGCGGCCGTACAGGATGCCCAGCTGAAAGCTGTCCTTCTGATACGCCGTTTCCAGGGCCTGCAGTTCCTCCTGCCGGCCTATAAACCATGTCATGTTCATTCTCCTTCGTGGACTTAAATATTCGTCTTATGCCGGAGCAGCTTTGTTCTGGCCCAAATCTGACAGACTGTCACTGCAGAGCCGCTTCAATGAAAAACCGCATTTGGGTCAAAGACCTGTGGCTACAGGGAATTATGGTGGATGTACCTTCTCTTGTCAACCATTTCATGAGCGGACAGGTGCAGTTTTTAAGGAATCCCGGGAATCGGAAAATGACTGTCCCCTGTTTTCATTCCGAATAAAACCGGATAATTCTGACAAAGTTTGACAAAGTCGCGCAAAAACGACGCTAAAAAAAAGTTATCCCCTTGTCATAAAGTGACTTTGCGATTATAATAAAATAGGTTTGAGTCGGATTTTATCCAAATGCGATAGGAGATTAACTCATGAGAAAAGTACAGTTTACCGAAACGGTAATGCGCGATGCAAATCAGTCTCTGATGGCTACCCGTTTGCCTTACGCGGATTTCGAGGAAATCCTCCCCACGATGGACAAAGCCGGGTATTACTCTGTCGAGTGCTGGGGCGGCGCCACCTTTGACTCCTGCCTCAGATATCTGGGAGAGGATCCGTGGGAAAGACTGCGGAACATCCGCAAGAACATGCCCAATACGCGTCTTCAGATGCTGCTCCGTGGCCAGAACCTTCTGGGATACAAGCACTATCATGATGACGTCGTTGAGAAATTCGTTGAGCTCAGTATCAAGAACGGTATTGATATCATCCGTATTTTCGATGCCCTGAACGATTTCCGCAACCTTGAAACCGCCCTGATGGCTACCAAGAAATATGCGACTCCCCGTACCATCGCCAGCGGCTGTATCAGCTACACCCAGAGCCCTGTTCACACCGTCGACAAGTATGTCGAAATGTGCGATACCCTGGTCAAGATGGGCTTTGACACCCTCTGCCTGAAGGATATGGCAGGCACCATGAGCCCGTACGAGGCCGAGCACCTCATCAAGGGCATCAAGGACAAGGTCGGCGATGTGCCGGTTATCCTTCACACCCACTGCACCACCGGCATGGCTTACATGACGCTGACCAAGGCCATCGAGTCCGGCGTGGATGTCATCGATACCGCTACCAGCTGCTTCTCCAACGGCACCAGCCAGGCAGCCACCGAGACCATGTTCTATGCTCTCCAGCAGTACGGCATTGAAACCGACCTGGATGAGAACATCATCAACAAGGTGAACGATTTCTTCAAGCCTGTCAAGCAGAAGTATGTCGATTCCGGCATGATCAACCCCAAGAGCATGGCAACCGATTCCCAGGCACTCGTGTACAAGGTACCGGGCGGCATGCTCTCCAACATGATCGCCAACCTGAAAGACATGAACGCCATGGACAAGTTCGACGCAGCTCTGCTGGAAATCCCCGCTGTCCGCAAGGATCTCGGTTATCCGCCGCTTGTCACCCCGCTCAGCCAGATGGTCGGCAACCAGGCCGTGACCAACGTTCTCGTCGGCGAGCGCTACAAGAACATCTCCAATGAAGTGAAGAACTACTTCAAGGGCGAGTATGGCGTTGCCCCTGCCCCGGTCGACAAGGCACTGGAAGAGAAGATCCTGGGCGTTGGCGGAAAGCCCATTGACTGCCGTATCGAGGACTCCAAGCGCACCGGTGAAGACTTTGCCAAGGCGAAAGAGGCACTGGGCGATCTCTGCGAGTCTGAAGAGGATATCATGAGCTATATCTGCTTCCCGGCACAGGCTGAGAAGTTCCTGAAGGACCGCAAGGCCAAGGCGGAGAAGATTGTCAAGTACACCATCGAAGAAGCATAAGGAGGCAACACGATGACAAGCGGAGTAAAATTGCCTTTGGGCGCCGCGCTTCTTGATGCGATCCTGGGTTATTTGGTCGTATTTATCGGTCTTGGACTCCTGATGGTCGTCATCATGCTTGTCGGCAAAATTATGGTCGCCAAAGCCAAACAGGAAGCCGCAGCTGCAGTTGTTTCAAAGCCCGCCATTCCGGAGCCGGCACCGATTCCCAAGAAGCTTGCCCCCGGCAGCGCCGGCGAACTCAAGCTTTATGACACAGATCCCCGCGACGCCGCCATGATCATGGCAATTGTCGCCAATAAACTGCAGAAACCTCTCAATGAGCTTCGTTTTAAATCCATTAAGGAGGTCAAATAACGATGAAATACAAGGTAACCCTCAAAGGGAAAACGTATGAGGTCGAAGTAGAACAGGGCGAAGCGATTCTCCTTGATGAATATGAGGCCATTGCACCCGCTGCACCGGCAGCTCCTGCTGCCCCTGTTGCTGCCGCGCCGGCACCGGCGGCTGCCCCCGCACCGGCAGCTCCTGCAGCCGCAGCCGTTGCCGGCGAGCAGGTCGCATCCCCGATGCCCGGAACAATCGTAAAAGTCAATGTAAAAGCCGGTCAGGCGGTTAAATCCGGTGAGGTCCTTATCGTTCTTGAAGCCATGAAGATGGAAAATGAAATCATGGCTCCCCATGACGCCACGGTCGCACAGGTTCTGGTGGATGTCGGCAGCAAGGTGGATACAGGATCTGCACTCGTAGTACTTGGATGATGGAGGGAAATAGCAAATGTTGAATTCCCTTGCCTCCCTGGTAACTGAATCCGGCTTTGCCGGTATTCTGGCTGCCGGCGGATATAAAAACCTGATCATGATCATCATTGCCTGCGTTCTTCTGTACCTGGGCATTAAAAAGCAGTACGAGCCGCTTCTGATGGTCGGCATCGCCGTCGGGTGCCTTCTCTCAAACATCAGCTATTTTGAAGGTCTCCCGGCTGAGCTCAATGCCTCCAACGCACTGTATCATCCTGAACTCTGGGCGGATTTTCTGAATGAATCCAGTCCTTATGCACACAACTATGGCCGCATCATGTCACAGGGCGGATTGATTGATATCCTGTACATCGGCGTCAAAGCCGGCATCTATCCCTGCCTGATCTTCATCGGCATCGGAGCCATGACCGACTTTGGTCCGCTGATCTCCAACCCCTCTTCCCTGCTCCTCGGTGCTGCCGCCCAGTTCGGCGTCTTCTTCGCCTTCATGGGTGCCAACCTCCTCGGCTTCACCGGAAATCAGGCAGCCTCCATCGGCATCATCGGCGGTGCAGACGGTCCGACGGCCATCCTGACCACCACCCGTCTTGCCCCTGAGCTCCTCGGACCTATCGCGGTTGCGGCTTACAGCTATATGGCGCTGATCCCGATGATTCAGCCGCCGATTATGCGGGCCCTCACCACGGAAGAAGAGCGCAAGGTAAAGATGACGCAGCTGCGTGAGGTCACCAAGACAGAGAAGATTCTGTTCCCCATCATCGTGACCATCTTCGTCGTTCTCCTTCTCCCCTCCACCGCTCCCCTGATCGGTTGCCTCATGTTCGGCAACCTGCTCAAGGAAACCGGTGTGACCGAGCGTCTTTCCGATGTCGCTCAGAACGCCCTCATGAACATCGTCACGCTGTTCCTCGGAATCAGTGTCGGCGCCACCATGATCGGCTCAAACTTCATTAACCTCCAGACGATCTACATCGTCGTTCTCGGCCTGATTGCCTTCTCCTTCAGCACGGTCGGCGGTCTTCTGGTTGGCAAGCTCATGTACAAGCTTACCGGCGGCAAGATCAATCCGCTGATCGGCTCGGCCGGCGTTTCCGCCGTCCCCATGGCCGCCCGTGTCTCTCAGCGTGAAGGACAGAAAGCCAACCCGTCCAACTTCCTCCTCATGCACGCCATGGGACCGAACGTTGCCGGTGTTATCGGTTCAGCCATCGCCGCAGGCTTCCTCCTGAGCGTCTTCGGCTGATAACAAAAAATAACGGAGCAGAATTCATTCTGCTCCGTCTTTTTTATTCACTCTGCCGGACCAATGTGGTAATCCAGGTCCTTTTCAATCAGTTTCTCGAACCGGTCAACACTGACCGGCCTTGAGAAATAATACCCCTGCGCAAATTCACACCGCATGTCTTTCAGCAGATGATACTGTTCCGCGCTCTCCACGCCCTCGGCGACGCAGGTCACCTCAAGGAATCTGGCAATATCGATCACCAGATCCACCATTTTCCGGCTCTTCTGGTCTTTTTCCATGTTGCGCACAAACTGCATGTCCAGTTTCAGCACATCAAACGGCAGCTGCGTCAGCATGTTCAGGGAGGAGGAACCGACACCAAAGTCATCCATGGCAATCTTATAACCGCTCTTGCGCATGTTGTTGGCGAATTCTATCAGGCGCCCCGCATTGCTGGAATAGGCAGACTCCGTAATTTCCAGCGAAAGTGCCTCCGGCGTCAGGCCGTTTTCCTCCACAATGTCTTTCAGTTTCTGTTCCAGATGTTCATCAAAGATATCAATATGCGAAACGTTGACGGATACCGGCAGAACGAAGCCGTATTTGTCCCGCCATATCCGGATCTGCCTGGCCGTTTTCCGCCAGATATAATCATCCACCAGCTGAATGATGCCGTTCTTTTCAAAAACCGGGATGAATTTGTCCGGGCCGATCAGGCCGTATCCCGGATGATTCCACCGGACCAGCGCCTCCGCGCTGGAAAGCCGCGGAACCTCCTTCTGAATGTCGAACTTCGGCTGATAATAGACCAGCAGCTCTTCCTTTTCAATGGCCCGCCGGATATCATAGACCAGCCGTTCCTCAAAGACGCTCTTTTCCATCAGGTTGGCATCATAAATGGCAATGGAACGGGTATAGTCCCCCCGCAGCTGGTCACACGCCTTTTTGGCCCGGTCAAACCATCTCTCCGGTTCAATATCATGGTCGACGTGCAGGTACACCCCGATGCGCACGCGGAACTGCTGCAGTTCCGGCAGGGAAAGCACCTCATCCATCGCCGAAAGAATGGCATCATACCCTTCCAGATGCTTGCAGTAGACATAAAAATTGTCCACCCCGCTCCGACAGACAATTCCGTCTGTTTCCGGCTTCAGTTTCCGCAGGGCATCCGCGATCTGCTGGAGCAGTCTGTCGCCGAATTCACGGCCGTATATTTCATTGATCAGGTGAAAATGCTCCACGTCCAGTACCAGTGCGTCCCGTTCTTCCCGTCTGGTATAGTCAAGGATCTGGCGGACATACTGGAAGAAAAACTCAGGAGTATACAGGCCGGTCAGCACATCATTTTCCGTCGACCGGACCAGCATCCGGTCAAAGGAGAGCTCGATGACCCGGTCACATTTGGCCAGAATCAGTTCAGGCGCCTCCAGGGATTTGGAGATGAAGTCAGCGACTCCGATGCGGATGGCGTACAGTTCCATCTCTGTATCCGAGGTAATGACCGTTACCGGAATTGACTTGTATTCATCTGTTTCAAAATACAGATCAAGAAATGCCGTCCGGTCATCCTGATTCTCGTTCATATCCACAATCACCAGAGAGATCCGTTCCTTATGGAGATGAATGAACGCCTCTGCGCCGGAACAGACAAACTGCAGATCATACTTTGGCTGCAGCGCCTCTCTCAGCAGTTCCCGGTTCTTTTCATTTTTTTCAATAATCAGGATGCTTCTTTTTATTTGACCAGAATATCTAATTGCGGTTTTCAACCTTTCCGGTCTCCCTTCTATCTATACACTTCAGCATCATCCTGCCTGTTCCAAGATCGGCGGCACGTCCGGTCCGCGTCTGTCCCGGACGGACCGCGCCCCTGCGGGCAAAGGCGCTGCTCAGCGGGAACTCCCTGGTGCAGTGCAGCGTCATCTGACCGTTTCATCCGCCGTTTTGGAAAGGCTCTGACAGTTCTGCTGGTGGTCCAATGATGAATTCTAACTGATTCATTTTACCCACAATCTGTCATTTGTAAATATGATATCACAATTTTTGTTTGTTTTTCATTATATAACATAGTTATATTTATATTCTATCACAACCCGACGTTTTTCTGTTCCAGCTGCAGCAGTTCCCGCTTTCGTTCAAGTCCTCCCGCATACCCGGTCAGTTGTCCGTCTGCGCCAATCACCCGATGGCACGGAATCAGCAGCAAAACCGGATTTCGTCCCACCGCATTTCCCACTGCACGCGCTGAAACACGCCGGCCTGACCGCTTTGAGGCCTCTCCGGCAATCTCCCCGTACGTTCTCGTCTCCCCGTAGGGAATCTCCGGGAGCAGCCGCCAGATCAGTTCACAAAAGGGCGTCCCATGCGTCCGGACGGGCGGAGAAAAATCGGGGCAGCATCCGGAAAAAAATGCCGCCAGCCATTCACCTGTTTCAGCGAAAACCGGGCACCTTTGGGACATGTCAAAAAGGTCAGCCGCCAGCGGCGTTTCGCAGAAATCGACATTTGACACGCCGCCGCGCGGCGTCAGGGTCATACCCTTGGGGAATTCCTCAGGGGCACTCCCTTCCCTGCCTTGCACCCGGTCCTCAAACCAGAGGCCGGTAATGGCCTCCCCGTCACTTGCCAGGCGAATGAGTCCCAGAGGAGACAACCAGACAGACAGGTACATTGAATCGCCTCATTCCTGAGCAGTCCGGTTTCCCGGCGCTGCCGTGTTTTCCTGTACATGGCACAGGCCGTCCTGAGTGACGGCGAATAAAAGAATGGATACGGCGGTCCGTATCCATTCTTTTTATCCATCCAGCTTACACAGCTTCTCGTGTTCGGAGAGAATGGTCTCCACCAGCGTACCTGTATCCACCATTTCCTTTTTGCCGCGCAGCAGCTCCACCAGTTCACAGAGCGGATTAAATATCGGTGTCAGCGCCAGATTGCCGATAGACCCCTTCAGCGCATGAGCCGCCTCAAACGCCGCGACAGCGTCTTTCTTCTCCACAGACGTCCTGAGCTTTTCAAAATTCTCATCCGAAAGCCCCAGGCGAACCATTTTCAGATAAAAAGCTTCACTGTTCAGGCAGCGGCCCAATCCTTCTTTCACATTTGCGCCATAATCCCTGAGCGTGTCGATTGTCAGCATCTTCTCTTTCCTCTCTCCGGCCTGGCCGGGTCAATTTTCCGTCAGCCCCGCTGCTCCATTTCTTTTTCAATCAGCTTTTCAAAACCTGCCGCGTCCACCGGCTTTGAGAAATAATACCCCTGAACCACATCACAGCCGACCCGCCTGACCAGCTCGTACTGCTCCTGGTCCTCGACTCCTTCAACAATCGTCGGCACGTTCAGTGCCCGTGCCATCTCAACCACCAGTTCCACAATCCGGTAGCCCGTTTTCGAGGAAACAATGTTCCGGACAAATTTCATGTCAATTTTCAGCGCATCGATGGGCATCAGGCAGAGCATGTTCAGCGAGGAATAACCAGAGCCAAAATCATCCATCTCGATTTTAAATCCGGCATCGCGCAGCGATTTGACTGCCTGAAGCATCTGGGCAGTGTCCTGGGAATAGGCTGACTCCGTCACCTCAAGCACCAGATCGTCCACCTTCAGGCCGTTCTCGCTGACAATGTCTTTCAGCTGATCACACAGGCTGCCGTTGAACAGGTCCTTTCGAGACACGTTAACCGACACCTGCAGATTCAGTCCATACTGTTTCTTCCAGACACACAGCTGACGGGCCGCCTCTCGCCAGACATAATTATCCACTTTCGAAATGAGGCCGTTTTCCTCAAAAAGCGGGATAAAGGCACCGGGACTGACAAAGCCCAGTTCCGGATGAATCCACCGGACCAGCGCCTCTGCACTGACCAGCACCGGCCGATCTCCCTGAACGGCATACTTGGGCTGGAAATACACGATGAACTGACGTTCCTCAATCGCCGTATCCACATCGGCAATCAGGCGCTCATTCATCAGCTCGCGCTGATGCAGGGCCTCATCGTAGACCATGACATCCGTCTGATAATTCCCGCGAATGCTGTCACAGGCAGAACCGGCTGCCTCGGCATACCAGCTGACCGGATGTTCCGCGCCAATCTGGCAGTAGGCGCCCATCCGGATGCGCAGAATGGACTGATGTTCCCCATCCCGGACACAGCTGCGAATTCTTTCGAGAATGTCATTCAGATCCGTGCCGTGTTCAAGCAGAATATAGAAAAGATCCGCATCCGCCCGGCAGCCGATTCCCATCTGCTCCTGCAGAATCTCGCGAATGCCATCTGCCAGCGCACACAGAACCTGATCGCCAAAAGCCCTGCCATAGACCTCATTGGCAATCCGGAACCGGTCCACGTCCACGGCCAGCATATCAAAGGACCGATCCTTTTCACTGTCCATCAGGCGGCGGGTGTACTCAAAGAAGAAGCTGCGGTTATACAGCCGGGTGAGGGGATCATGCTCCACATCCTTGATGATCTCACGATCCTCCACAAACTCAATAATCCGGCGCACCCGGGCCAGGATGATATCCGGCATGTCATACGGCTTCTTGATGAAATCCATGGCCCCCAGCTGGAACGCTTCCAGTTCCATCTCATTGTCACTGGTCAGCACGATAATGGGAATGGAACGAATCCGTTCATCTTCCGCTGCCAGACGCAGGAACGTAATCCCGTCCATGACCGGCATGAGAATATCCAGCAGGATCATGGAAACCCGATATTCCCCTGAATGCAGGATGTCAATGGCTTCCTGTCCGTTTTTGGCAAAAATAACGTTATAGGATCCCCTCAGAATAAAGCCCAGCAGCTGCTGGTTGACCAGTTCGTCCTCCACGATAAGGACGGTTCTTTTACTTCTGCGGACGATTTCATCTGTGTTCATCGCTTAACTCCCTTAACTCCGGAATGTTTCTCGTAAAACTGTTTACAGTGTAACATAACCATCATTTGTTTTCAACCGACACAACAAAGAAATGCAGGATAAACGGCCCAGGTGAATGGCAAAAGACACGGGCACGGGTCGGGCGGCCGCGTGCCCGGAAGTCTTCCGCCAGCTGTCCTGCTGGTCATGTAACCCTCTGAAACGGGGCAATGGGCGCTCATCTGCCTCTCTCCGGACAATGCCCTGCAGGAAACCTGCTTCAGGGCTTGCGGGAATTTGGATGAACATGCTATAATGCGTCGCATCTCAGCTCCTTTGCCGCAAAATGACGGCTCAGGACTGCACGTTATCCCGGACACTGCCCGGTCATCGGAAAGGAAATCCAGTCATGTACCGTATCATGTCGCCTGATGAAGCTGTCTCGCTCATTCGTGACGGGGACTGCATCTGCGTCAATTCCTTCGTCGGAATTGAAAACCCCGTCGTTCTGCACGAGGCACTGTATGAACGCTATCGGAAAACACATTCACCCAAGCATCTGACCATGGTTTCAAGCGCCGGTTTCGGCGTATGGGACGAGGAACGCAACGCAGAGGGCTATATTCGCGAGGGAGCCGTGGACCGGCTCATCTGCGGTCATTTCGGTGCCATGCCATCCACCAAGAAAATCATCCTAGAAAACCGGTTTGAGGCTTACAATCTGCCTCTTGGATGCATTTCACACGCGATCCGTGCCCAGGCCGGCGGCATCCCCGGCGCGCTTTCCAAAATCGGTCTCAATCTGTTTGTCGATCCCCGTCAGGAGGGACCCGGAATCAACCAGATCTCAACGGATTCCTCTTTCGTCAAGGTCGTTGAGGTGGATGGACACGAATACCTCTACTACAAGCTGCCGAAAATAACCGTTGCCCTGATCAAGGGCACGGCTGCAGACCGTCGGGGAAATATTTCCTTTGATGATATGTACATGTCCGGCGACGCCCTTTCCATTGCACAGGCCGCCAAAAGCCATAACGGCATCGTCATTGTCCAGGTCGACCGCATTGTCGACATGCCCTCCCGGCCGAGAAATGCCATCATTCCCGGCTGTCTGGTGGATGCCATCGTTGTCTCTGAGCCGGAGGAAAAGGAAGAGGCCCTTCAGGCCCTCACCGGCAGCTTTGAAATTCCGTATGAAGACTGGGATACCTGGACCGAAAAGCTGGAGAACCTGACCTCGGCTCACCGGCATGACAGTCTCGCTGCCATGATCATCGGCGAACGGGCCTCAAGGGAACTTCACAAGGAAGACATCGTCAATATCGGCATCGGCATTCCGGAAACCATTTCCGGTTTTGCCAGAAAGACCGGCATGCTTGATCACATCACGCTGACGGTAGAATCCGGCAGCATCGGCGGTTTCCCGGCCTCCGGAAAGTATTTCGGGGCCATGATCGGTGCAGCCTCCGTCTATGACATGGCCAACCAGTTCGATCTGTACAACAACGGCGGTCTTGACATCTGTTTCATGGGTGCGCTTGAGGTCGACCGCTTCGGCAATGTAAACGCCCACCGCGGTCCCGGCGCCTATGCCGGCATAGGCGGATTTGCCAATATCACCTCCCGCACCCCCACCGTCGTGTTCTGCATGACCTTCAACACCAAAGGCCTGAATGTGGAACGGCAGGATGGAATGATCTCCATTCGTGAAAACGGCGCCATCCCCAAATTTGTGGAAAAAGTCCGCAGCATCTCCTTTTCCGCCAAGAATGCCGTGGAACTGGGGCAGAAGGTCCTCTACATCACCGAACGGTGTGTATTCATCCTCACCCCGCGCGGCCTCAAGCTCCTTGAGGTCTATCCGGGAATCGATGTGCAGCACGACATTCTCGATC
>JAGAHV010000246.1:0-18558 GCA_017626895.1 Clostridia bacterium
CTGGGAATATGGCTATATTCTCCGCTACCCGAAGGAAAAGGAATCCATCACGGGCTATATCTATGAACCCTGGCATATCCGGTACGTGGGAACAGAGGCCGCGCTTGAAATCCGTGATCTGGGTGTCACATTTGAGGAATATATCCAAATGATCCGGGGCAAGCGGGTCAGGAGTCTTGAACAGGAGGAGATTATTGTTGAACAGAATACGACTGGGACTGATGATGCTGGGTCTGCTGATCCTGACGGCAACCGGGTTGGCGGAGCGTCTGGATCTGGCAACGATGGAAAACGCGGAGCAGGCACAGACGCTGATTGAGAAAACATGGGATTATCCGATTCCCTATGAGCTCCTTAAAACCAGTGACTATATCGTGCTGGCCAATAAGACGCATCTGCTGGATGAGAACTATATTCCGCAGGATCTGGTGAAGGTAAAGGTGCGGAAAATCAGCTCAACGCCCATTGAGATGCGGGAAGCGGCATCGGATGCGCTTACGGCGCTGTTTGATGCCGCCAAAGCGGACGGGATTTCCCTGTATGCCCATTCCGGCTACCGGAGTTACCGGACCCAGAAGACGATGTACTACAACCGCCTGAAGAAGAACAACGGGAAAGACGACGGCGTTGTGGCAGTGCCCGGTTCATCGGACCATCAGACCGGTCTGGGGATTGATGTCATCAACAAGGCCGGCATCGGAAAGAAATTTACCAGTGCTTTCGCAAAGACGAAAGAGGGAATCTGGCTGGCCGAACACTGCTGGGACTTCGGATTCATTATCCGCTACCAGAAAGATAAGGAAGATCTGACCGAGATCATCTATGAGCCCTGGCATCTTCGCTACGTGGGCATTCAGGTTTCCGAATACCTCCACCAGAGAAACCTCTGTCTGGAAGAATTTACGGTGGAATGGCAAAACGCCGTGCAGGCGTATGAAAACTGAGCGCCGGGCAGTTTCGAATGAAATTGACGATCATTCCTGAATAGGGTATAATGCAGATAACTGTCAGCAGCCTGTTTAAGGATTCTGTGAATCAGAACATGCGCTGAGATTGATTGGGAGGGTGTACAATGACCATTCTATGTACGGGCGGTGCCGGATATATCGGCAGCCATACCTGTGTGGAGCTTCTGAATGCCGGTCACGAGGTCGTGATCGTGGATAACCTTTATAACAGCAACGTCCATGTTCTTGAGCGGATTGAGGAAATCACCGGGAAAAAGGTCCGGTTTTATGAGGCAGATGTGACGGATGCCGCTGCCGTTGCCCCGATCTTTGAGGAAAACAAAATCGATGCCATCATCCACTTTGCGGCCTACAAGGCGGTGGGTGAGTCCGTTGCCAAGCCGGTTGAGTATTACCGGAACAATCTGGACTGCACGCTGACCATGCTTGAGGCCATGAAGAAGTATGACGTGCGCCGCTTCATCTTCAGCTCATCCGCCACGGTGTACGGGATCCCGGATCATATGCCCCTGGATGAGACCATGCCCACCAGCGCCACCAACCCCTATGGATGGACAAAATACATGAACGAGCGCATCCTGACGGATGCGGCCAAGGCAAACCCCGATTGGTCCATCGTGCTGCTCCGGTATTTCAACCCCATCGGGGCGCATGAGACCGGCCGGATCGGCGAAATGCCCAACGGCATCCCCAACAACCTGTTCCCGTATATCCTTCAGGTTGCCCTTGGAAAGCTCCCGTATCTGCACGTATACGGCAATGACTACAACACCAAGGACGGCACCGGCGTGCGGGACTATATCCATGTCGTCGACCTGGCCAAGGGCCATGTTCTGGCGGCGGAGTATGCACAGACGCATACCGGCACAGAGGTCATCAATCTTGGCACGGGACACGGATACAGCGTACTCGAGATTATCAAGACCTTTGAAAAGGTCAACGGCATCGAAATACCGTACAAGATCGAAGCAAGAAGAGCCGGAGATATTGCGGAGTGCTATGCAGATGCCTCAAAGGCAAAGAAACTCCTGGGCTGGACTGCCGCCAGGGAAATCGACGATATGTGCAGGGATGGCTGGCGCTGGCAGAAAAACAACCCGAACGGATATGAAGGGTAACTGAATCAGAATACAAAAACAGGATTTCAGCGCCGGACATTGCCAGAGCATGAAATCCTGTTCCTTTTGAATGCAGAGAGTGGGCCTGCCGCCACAGCGGCAGTTTATCAAAGAATGTGCACCAGAAAAGCAGCGGTGCCATAAGACCAAACTATGGCTCATTGAGGAGTAGTGGCCCTGTCGCATAGCGACAGTTAAGTCAAATCCAGGCCTCATACAATGTTGATCCGGCAAACGACCAACATTGAGGCTCGCAAAGGAGAAACGATGATAGATCGGTATACAAGCAAGCGCATGTCCGAGCTGTGGAGCCTTGAACACAAGTATCAGACATGGCTGGAGGTGGAGCTTCTGGCAACAGAGGCCTGGGCCGTGCTGGGCGCTGTTCCGCAGGAGGATGCGGTGAACATGCGCAGAAACGCACGTTTTACCGTTGAGCGGGTCGCCGAAATCGAGGAAAGCACCCGACATGATGTGGTGGCATTTACACGCTGCGTGGCGGAAAGCCTGGGCGGGGAGAGCAAGTACCTGCATTACGGACTGACCAGCACCGACGTGGTGGATACGGCGATGTCCTGCACCGCCGGACAGGCCTGCCGGTATCTGCTGGAGGATATCCGTGAAATGCGGGAGATTCTGAAAGCACAGGCGATCCGGTATAAACAGACGCCGATCATGGGCCGGACCCACGGCGTGCATGCGGAACCCACCACACTGGGGCTGAAGTTTGCCCTGTGGTATGAGGATATGGGCCGCAATCTTGACCGGATGGAGCATGCCCTTGAGACCATCCGGGTCGGGAAGATCTCCGGCGCGGTGGGCACCTATGCCAATGTGGATCCCTTCGTCGAGCAGTACGTCTGCGAGCATCTGGGACTCAAGGCCGCGCCCATCAGCACACAGGTGCTCCAGCGGGACAGGTACGCGGAGTTTTTATCCGCGGTCGCCATTACCGGTTCATGTCTTGAGAAGATCGCGCTTGAAATCCGGAGCCTGCAGAGAACGGAGATCCGTGAGGTGGAGGAACCGTTCCGCAAAGGGCAGAAAGGCTCCTCCGCCATGCCGCACAAACGCAACCCGATCAACTGTGAAAAAGTCTGCGGCCTCTCACGGCTCCTGCGCGGCTATGCCATGACCGCCATGGAAGATGTGGCGCTGTGGCACGAGCGGGATATCAGTCATTCATCGGTTGAACGGATCATCCTGCCGGATGCCACCTCGCTCCTTGAGCATATGTTCATCACCATGAACCGTATCCTGAAGGACCTGTTTGTGTATCCGGAAAACATGCGCCGTTCCATGAGCATGTCCTATGATCTCCCGTACTCCCAGCAGGTCCTCCTGACCCTGATCGGCAGCGGAATGCTGCGTGAAACCGCGTATGATCTGGTTCAGAAATGTGCCATGCAGGCGTGGGAAGGTCAGGTTTCCTTCAGACAGCTGATCCTTGAGAATGAAGAGATCCGGAAGCATCTCTCGCAGGAGCAGATCAATGCGTGTTTTGAGCTCTCGCATCATCTGAGGCATGTGGATGAGATCTACCATCGGCTCGGCCTTGAATGAGCAGACAGCCCTTTTTCATCACCCCGGGAAAACCCGAACATCCTGGGCAACGGCCATGCAAAAAAATAACTGTTGTTTCTTTTGACATGGTATTATATAATGTTTTCTGGATTAGTTTTGCCTGAATCAGGAGGATGTATGTACAGATTACTTCTTGTGACAGACAAGCCGGATATATGCACGCTTTACAATGAATATCCGGATTGGGAAGCCCAGGGCTTTGAAAAACCAACTGTAATGAAGAATGCCGAAGCGGGCATTCATCAGTTGACGAATGGGCATTTTGACGTGGTCTCATGGCTTCTGCCCGTCAGTGAAGGAAAGCAGATGGCTTCGTTTATTACCAAGAAGCCGGACATCATGGGAATTGAAACAATGCGGGATGCCCGGCTGCTTCGGCGGGAACTGGGGAATGCCCGGCGCGAGCTGGCAACAAGGGATGCCCAGCGGCAGGTTTCACAGCCGGATGATGTCATGAAAGTCATGAGTTCCCGCTTTTTCTGTGATCTTCTCCGTGGAGACGGATATACGGAAAAGCAGGTGGATGAAAAACTGCATTCACTGGGACTGGTGGATATCAATCCGGTCAGGCCCGTTGCCATTGCCTCTTTCCGTCTGCCTCAGGGAGATTTCTTTCTGGCCGAGGTCTGGCAGTATGGACGGGACCGGCTTGAAAACGCACTTCGGAATATCTTTGAGAACACGGGAGACCGGGACATTTATTGTGTCATGCTCATGATCAACCCGCATCACATGCGCATTTTGGCCATTCCGCATAAGGATATTTCAGAAAAAGACGTATATGCGGAGATGGTTTCGCACCTTGAGGAGTGCAGGACCAATCTTGAACAGTATTTTGAATTAACCATGAATATCAGGCGGATGCATGCCTATTCGAGTCTTTATGAGCTGGCGCTGGAGAACCTTCAGAGAACAGCCCATTAAAACAGCCTGATTTCATTTCAAAGGGGTTTGGATGTGAGCGAACAGTTGGAGAATGTGACAAGGCCGGACCTTTTCCAGTCACTCTTCGGCAACGGAGATGAAAACATGCGCCGCCTTGAGTCACTGATGCATGTTCATATAGAACTCAGAAACGGGACAATCGTCGTTGAGGGCGGGGATCCCGGGAAGGTTGACCTGACCAATGAGATTATCAACCGCCTGTACCGTCTGGTTCTGGATAAAGAACATGTGGACCCGGCAGTCGTCAGTTATGCCGTGCAGCTCGCGGAGAAAGGCGAGCTGGATAAAATTGATTCACTGTATAAAGAGGTTGTGGCCAGTACGTTCCGCGGCAGGCCCATCCGCTGCAAAACGCTGGGGCAGCTGGCCTATGTCGATGCGGTCAAAAATCATACCCTGACATTTGCCGTCGGGCCTGCCGGAACCGGAAAAACCTATCTGGCCGTGGCCATGGCGGTCAGCGCCCTCAAGGGGAAACAGGTGGAGCGGATTATTCTGACGCGTCCGGCCGTTGAGGCAGGGGAAAAGCTGGGCTTTCTTCCCGGCGACCTGAATCAGAAAGTCGATCCGTATCTGAGACCGCTGTATGATGCCATGTATGACCTTCTGGGCGCGGATACGGCCCAGCGCCTCCAGGAGCGGGGCGTCATTGAGGTGGCACCGCTGGCGTACATGCGCGGCCGCACCCTTTCGGACGCCTTTATCATCCTGGATGAGGCACAGAATACGACCCGGGAGCAGATGAAGATGTTCCTGACACGCCTGGGATTCCGTTCAAAGGTGATCGTCACCGGCGACCCTTCGCAGAAGGATCTGGGGTACGGAAAGCAGAGCGGCCTGGATGAGGCACTCCGGGTTCTCAGGGAGGTAAAGGAAATCGCCATTATGGAACTGACCGCACATGATGTGGTCCGTCATGAGCTGGTGCAAAAGATCGTCGAAGCGTACAGTGCCTATGCTGCAAAGAAGGAGGCTGAACATGGAAGGAAAACCGACTTCACCTCAGCTGCTGCAGAATCTGAACCGTAGAAGCAAACAGGTCATATTCACCGTTGTTCTGTATCTGATTCTGGTGTTTATCTGCCTGATTTCCGTTGTTCCCACACAGTATGACCTCAACGTCGGCGAAGTATCCCCGGTAACCATTACAGCCAGCAAGGATGTGGTGGATGAGCTGACCACGGAGCGCCGGCGCAAGGCCGCCGCGGATGCCGTTTCGCCCGTCTATTATAAGGATGATACGGTCAGCGATACGGTACTGACAAATATCGAAAAGGTTTTCTCCGAACTGCGGTCCGTCCGGGAACTGGGACAGCAGATCCGTTCCTCCTGGACAACCCGGACCGGTACCTTTACCGATGATGACTATGCACAGGCGCAGAAGCTCCTCAGTGTCATCACGCTTTCCAATTATCAGCTGCAGACGCTGATGCGGACCGATGAATCAGATTTCGAATCTCTTTACCGCAGTCTGACCAGCGCCGCCAGAACCGCCCTGGTATCCACCATCACGGAGGGACAGCTGGGGGATGCCATCAGCAACATTCAGCAGATTGTGGCATACAATACCCGGACAGACCTGTGGTATAATGTCGCCATTCCGATCCTCCGTGGAACCCTTCAGCCGAATATGCTCATCGACCAGCAGGTCACCGAGGAGAACCGGCAGAAGGCACGGGATGCAGTGGAACCGACGGTCTATAAAAAAGATCAGAACGTGGTCGTCAAAGGGGACCGCGTCACCACGGAAAAGTACGCGGTTCTGGATGCCCTTGGTCTTCTGGCCGGAAAGAAAACCGATTATTTCCTCTATATCAGCTCATCCGTGCTGATTCTTTCTTTCCTGGCGCTGACCTATCTCTATATTTACCTGTTTATCCCCAAAATTTTCCAGGATGCCAAAAGTGCGCTGGTCATGAGCATCTCGCTCATTCTGACCCTGGTCCTGTGTATCCTGATGGGAATGTACATTGACCTTTCCACCATGCCAATGCTGCTGGCCGCCATGCTGGTGGTCAATCTGCTGGGAGCGCGTGAGGCCTATGCGGTCAATTTCCTTCTTTCGCTCATTCTGACTTTTGTCACCATGAAGCGCTCGGATTTTGAAACCTCACAGATGCTGGGGGTTCTGCTGGCCAGCACACTGGGCGGAATTCTGGTGATTTTCCTGATGCGCCGAAACAGCACACGCATCTTTGTCATTATCGACGGTCTGATCGCCGGCTTCTTCCAGCTGATCCTGCTGGCCTGTGTCCTGACGCTCAGCTCAAGCGATACAAGCGATGTCTTTGCGCGGTCCATGTGGGTGATCATGGGCGCACTGTTTTCCGCCATTGTCTGTATCGGCCTGCAGTCCGTCTTTGAAAGCCTGTTTAACCTGACCACGCCTTCCAAGCTGATTGAGCTCTCCAGTCCCAGCCAGCCGCTTCTCAAGCGGCTCATGATTGAAACGCCGGGCACCTATCATCATTCCATGGTCGTTGCCAATCTGGCAGAGGCCGCGGCGGAAGCGGTCGGCGCCAATGCGCTTCTTTGCCGGGTAGGCGCGTATTATCATGATATCGGCAAGCTGATCCGGCCCATGTATTTCAAGGAAAACCAGATGGGGGAAAATCCCCATGATCATACGGATCCGCGGGTCTCAACCGCCATTCTGACCGAGCATACCCTTGACGGGGTTGAACTGGCGAAAAAGCATCATCTGCCGGAACCCATTATCGACATGATTCGTCAGCATCACGGAGATACGCCGGTCATGTACTTTTATGCCAAGGCAGTCCAGCAGTACGGGGAGGAAAATGTCGATATTGCCGAATTCCGCTATGCCGGTCCGAAACCGCAGACCGCTGAAGCCGGCATTCTCATGATGGCCGATACCGTTGAGGCGGCGGTCCGCTCCATTCCGGAACCGACCCATGAGAAGATCTCGGAAATGATCCGCAAGCTGATCCGCGGAAAGATGGAAGACGGACAGCTGGATGACTGTCCGCTGACCTTCAGGGATATCGGACGGATCACCTTTGCCTTTGAGACCGTCCTCCAGGGCGTGTTCCATGAACGTATTGAATATCCGGACCTGAACAAAATCCGCGACAGATCGCGCAGAAAGAAATAACAGACGGTGCAGAAATGATCATTCTTGAAATTGAGGACAGCCGGCATTTTCTCCGGGAGGAGGATGAGGAGCTGATGCGGCGGTGTGCGGAGTCAGCGCTTGCCGTCGAGGGCCTGGCCCTGCCGGTAGTGGTATACTGCCGGATCACGGATGACCGGGAGATTCAGGTGATAAACCGGGAACAGCGGGAAACAGACCGTTCCACCGATGTTCTTTCATTCCCGAGCGTTGCCTATCCCGCGGGACAGACCGCCCGGAACGCCCGGGCGCTGCTTGAGGCAGAGTATGATCCGGAAATGAACGCCTTCTTTCTGGGGGACATCATTCTTTCCCATGAACATGTGGTAGCACAGGCACAGGAATACGGACATTCCCTCAGCCGGGAAACCGGTTATCTGCTGACCCATGCCATGTTTCATCTGATGGGATATGACCACATGAACGACCATGACCAGATGGTCATGCGTGCCCATGAAAAGGCTGCCATGAATGCAGTCGGTCTTTTTCGAGAGGAGGAAAACAGATTGACAGATGAGGAACTGATCACGCTGGCCTATGAAGCGCGTGAATTTGCCTATGCTCCTTATTCGGAATACAAAGTCGGCGCAGCGCTGCTGTGTGAGGATGGCCGCGTGTTCAAAGGCTGCAATATCGAGAATGCGGCCTATCCGAATACCTACTGTGCCGAGCGCACGGCACTGGTCAAGGCAGTCAGCGAGGGGGCCCGGAAGTTTACCAAGCTGGCGATTACCGCCAGCGGTTCGACGCCCTATCCCTGCGGTGCATGCCGTCAGTCCCTGTATGAATTTGCACCGGATCTTGAAATCCTGGTTGCCTGGGATGGAAATGTCATTCATACCTCCCTCCCGGAATTGCTGCCCTGCGGCTTTGGACCCTCATCACTTGGAAAGTAAGAAAGGATCTGTCATAAATGGATAAGGACGGGAAGTTTTATTCCGGATTTGCTGCCATCGTCGGGCGGCCAAACGTGGGCAAATCAACGCTCATGAATGCCATGGTCGGCGAAAAGGTGGCCATCGTATCCAGTAAACCGCAGACGACCAGAAACCGGATTATGGGCGTTTCCACCGGTGAAAACTGGCAGCTCGTCTTTCTGGATACCCCAGGCATGCATGAGCCCAGAACTAAACTGGGGGAATACATGGTGAAGAGCATCCACGATGCGATGGAGGGAATTGACGTTCTCATCGTCGTTCTGGCCATCAATGAAATCGGAAAACAGGACCAGGCAATCGTCGAACAGATGGCCGCAACAAACGTTCCGAAAGTCCTGGTGCTCAACAAGACGGATACGGTTCCTGAAAATGTGATCTTTGAGCGCCTGAAGGAATTTGCCGACGCCGGATATGATGCCGTCATTCCGGTCAGTGCCGAGGGCGGACAGGGCATGGGCGAGCTCCGGCATTCGCTGGTAAAGCTGCTGCCGGAAGGGCCCAAATACTTCCCGGATGATATGATGACCGACCAGCCGGAGCGGCTGATCTGCGGGGAAATCATCCGGGAGAAAGCGCTCCTGCATCTTCGTGACGAAGTGCCTCACGGCATCGGCGTCGAAATGATGCGCATTGAGGCAGTCAGTGATCATCTGACGGAGATTCATGCCACCCTGTACTGTGAGCGGAGCAGTCATAAAGGCATCATCATCGGAAAACAGGGAAGCATGCTCAAACTCATCGGCCAGGAAGCCCGGCAGGATATCGAAAAGCTGCTGGGAACAAAAGTCAACCTGCAGCTCTGGGTAAAAGTCCGGGAGGACTGGCGCAACAAGCCCTCGGATCTGCATACCCTGGGTTACGAATAAATGCTCCGGAACATCCCGGCCGCCTGAGCGGTCACCGCACAGCGGCTGTCGGTTACCTCTGAGCCTGGCATATCACGGCTTTGAGTCCCTGGAAAGAAGGAATGTACATGCAAAAAAAGGCCTTTTTCCTTTTTCTGATACTGCTCGTTTCTCTCTGCCTGTCCTGCTGTGCAGAGAATGCACCGGCTTTCTCGGAAACCTTTGAGGGCGGCCTACTGACAACCCTGCCGTGGTCTGATACAGGAACGCTTGAAAAAAATAAAGGTTACGAAGTCGTCTTTTCCGTGTTTTGCTATATGGATACCGTTCTTCATCTGACCAATGGCGAATCGGCCAATCCTGCCGAGATGGAGGCGTTTCAGCAAATCATGAAAACGGCAGTAGGAAAGAGCTATATCAATACCGGACGGACGGAAAATGCCATGATGGTCATTTTCACGGACACACTGCAATCCGTCATTTTCAGTTATACCCCCGCCGGGAACAGGATCAGCTATCAGCGGGTAGCCGATTTCCCGGATATTGGTGCCTGGGAAGACAAATTGCAGATCCTGTCTCAGGAGTTTCTTTACGCGCTCAATGCGCTTTCCCAGCCCATGACGGATCCCGCTGCACCAAAAAACCAATAACAAAAACTGCCCTCAGAGGAGGGCAGTTTTTGTTATGTATGGGATTTTTTCGTTCGGCTGTCCCAGGCCCGCTGCGCCTCAGCCATCAGCTCATCCTGTGCAATCAGGGCGTCCTGCTGCTGCTTTTTCGCTTCCTGATCATGCGCCACGGCCAGCATCAGGCGAATCCGGTTCTCCTGATTGACCTTCGTGGCAGAGAGATCATAGTCAATGGGAACGATGTTGATTCCGGGGTGAACCTCGGTTAGGCGCCGGATCATGCCTTTGCCGTTGATGTGATTGGGGAGACAGCCAAAGGGCTGGGTGCACACGATGTTCTCATAGCCGTTTTCCGCCAGCTCCAGCATCTCGGCCGTCAGCAGCCATCCTTCGCCCATCTTTGAGCCGTATCCGATGACCCCTTTGACCAATGACTTGATATGACTGTACCGGGTCGGCGGGACAAAGCGGTCATGTCCTTTGAACGCATCAATCAGAATCCGTTCCATCCGCTGACAGTAACGAAGGAGCAGTTTGCAGACAATGAGCTTGAACACGTTGCCGCCATACAGACGGATATCCTCAATCCGGTTGTCGATCTTGAAAAGGATAAAGCCCATAATGCCCGGCAGCATGTACTCACAGTCCTGTTTCCTGAGGAACTCCTCCAGTCCATTATTGCCAAGGGAGGAGTATTTCACATAGATTTCGCCAACAATGCCCACTTTCGTCTTCGGCTCACTGCTGCGCTCAATGGCATCAAACTCATTGACAATCTGCCGGAGATTTTCACGCATATCCCGGTAACCCAGGCCTTTGCCCGTGTTAAACTGCTTAATGAGACGCTCATTCCACGACTCCACCAGCTGATCTGTCTGGCCTTTCCGGCATTCATACGGCCGGGTCTGATTGGAGGCACACATGATGCAGTCGCCGTAGATCAGCGAGGCAATGAGCTGCCGCAGAAGAGGAATGGTCACCTTAAATCCGGAGGCGTGTTCAAGGCCCGAAAGGTTGGCGGAGATGACGGGAATATAGTCAAGACCGGCTTTTCGGAGGGCTTTGCGCAACAGGAAGATATAGTTGCTGGCGCGGCAGCCGCCGCCGGTCTGGCTAATGATCAGGGCGGTCTTGTGCAGATCATATTTGCCGGAATGCAGGGCATCCAGGAACTGCCCGATGACCAGCAGCGCCGGAACACAGGTATCATTGTGGACGTATTTCAGTCCCTCTGCCATGACATTCGGTCCGTGGTTTTTGAGCACGACGGCATTGTACCCGTTCAGCCGCAGCACCTTTTCAATCAGGGAAAAATGGAATTCCAGCATATTGGGGACCAGAATGGTATAGCCCTGGTCCCGCATTTCCTTTGTAAATTCTACATGTTGTATGTCCACTCACATGCCCTCCTTGCGCTTACCGGCTTCCTGCTGGTCAATCGCTGCAAACAGAGACCGGAGACGGATACGAACCGCACCAAGATTGGTGATTTCATCAATTTTGATCTGTGTATAGATTTTCCCGGCATCCTCCAGGATTTCCCGGACCTCATCGGTGGTAATCGCATCCACGCCGCAGCCAAAGGACACCAGCTGAACCAGATTGATATCCGGCTGAGAGGTAATGTATTTGGCGGCTGCATACAGACGGGAATGATAGGTCCACTGATTCAGGACATGAACCGGTTCCTTATGCATGTACGCGCTCAGCGAGTCCTCGGTGATGACCGCGGCGCCAAATCCGGCGATCAGGCGGTCGATGCCGTGATTGATTTCCGGATCCACATGGTACGGCCGGCCGATGAGGCAGATGATGCGGCGTTTCTCGGCGCGGGCCCTGGCCATCATTTCCGCACCGGTTTTCCGGATGTCCTGCATCCATTCCTCATAGGCCGCATAAGCCCTGTCACAGGCATGGTGTACTTCCGCCCGGGTGATGTCCGGGAAGTGTTTCTTCAGAATGTGATAGAACTTTCCGGGGAAATGATGCCGGTGGTCTATGCCCACATAGTCATAGATGAACCGGACATTCCGCACCGCAGGCATATTGGCCGCGATGACCTCTGGATAATACGCCACCACCGGACAGTTATAATGATTATCGCCCAGCTGTTCGTCCATATTGTAGGACATGCAGGGGTAGAAGATGGTATCAAGTCCCTGATCGATCAGCCACTGAATATGTCCGTGCAGCAGTTTGGCCGGGAAACAGACGGTGTCCGAGGGGATGGTTGCCTGTCCGGAAATGTACAGTTCCCGGGTTGAATAGGGAGACACGACCGGATCAAAGCCCAGTTCCGTGAACAGCGCGTGCCAGAACGGAAGCAGTTCAAACAGATTGAGTCCCATGGGAATGCCGATCCGGCCTCTGCGGGGATGCTCGGGATGCGCATTGCGAAGGGCCGTGATTTTGGCCTGCTTGTAGGCATACAGGTTGAGTCCGTCATCCTTTTTCGCCCCGGTCACCGGGCGGTCACAGCGGTTGCCGCTGATGTATTTCCGTTTGTCTCCAAAGTTGTGCACCGTGAGACGGCAATGATTTTCGCACAGACCGCACCGGACCTCTTTGACGGAATGCTGGAACTGGTCGATGGCCTCAAGATCCAGAATGGTACTCCTGCCCGGATGAATCCCGCGCTGTGTTCTGGCATACAGGGCCGCGCCGTATGCGCCCATCAGCCCGGCAATGTCCGGCCGGATCACTTCGACCCCCAGTTCCTTTTCAAAGGCACGGAGGACCGCGTCATTGAGGAACGTGCCGCCCTGCACGACAATCCGGTTTCCCAGTTCCTCGGGACGGCCGCAGCGAATGACCTTGTAAAGGGCATTCTTGACAACGGAGATGGACAGACCGGCGGAGATGTCCGTAATATCCGCGCCGTCTTTCTGGGCCTGCTTGACTGAGGAATTCATGAATACGGTGCAGCGGCTGCCCAGGTCCACCGGACGCCTGGCGGCCAGGCCAAGCTGCGCAAAATCCGCAATGGAGTAGCCCAGGGCGCCGGCAAATGTCTGCAGGAACGACCCGCATCCGGAGGAACAGGCCTCATTCAGGAAGATGTTGTCAATGGCGCCGTTATGGATCTTAAAGCATTTGATGTCCTGTCCGCCGATATCGATAATAAAATCGACGTCGGGGAGAAACGAACGAGCGGCTTCGAAATGGGCCACTGTTTCAACCAGACCGAAATCCACGCCAAACGCGTTCCGGATCAGATCCTCGCCGTAACCAGTGACCGCGCCGGCGAGGATATTCCAGGTGGGATATTTGGTCCGCAGATTCCGGATAAAATCAAGCACATGGGGAACAGGATCGCCCTCATTGCCCTGATAGCGGGTCAGCAGCAGCTGACCGTCACTGGAGACGACCACGGACTTGATGGTGGTGGAACCGGAATCAATGCCCAGATACACATCGCCGGAATAGGTGTCCGGATCAAGAACTGGCACCTTTGACCGGGCATGCCGCCGGCGGAATTCAGTCAGTTCCTTTTCTGACTCAAACAGCGGGGGAAGGGCATTATAGGATTCCGTACTGTGAAAGGCATCGATCGCATCAATGCATTCCTTCAGCCGAACCGGCGTACTGGGCTGCTTGGCCGCACCGAACGCCACATAATACAGCGAATTTTCCGGACAGACCCCTTTCAGATGAAGCACCTCATCAAAACAGGCCCTCAGCTCACTGAGGAACGTCAGGGGACCGCCGAGATACAGCACGTTCCCCTCAATGGGCCGTCCCTGGGCCAGTCCGGCAATGGTCTGGTTGACCACCGCCATGAAAATGGAACGGGAGATGTCCTCGTGTCTGGCGCCCTGGTTAAGGAGCGGCTGGACATCCGTCTTGGCAAAAACGCCGCAGCGGGAGGCGATGGTATAGGTCTTTTCGGCCCGTGCAGCCGCCTCGTTCATATCCGTGGGGGTCGTATTGAGAAGGGTCGCCATCTGATCAATAAACGCACCCGTGCCGCCTGCACAGGATCCGTTCATCCGGACCTCCAGCGTTCCCTGAAGAAAGAGTATTTTGGCATCCTCGCCGCCCAGCTCAATGATACAATCTGTTCCCGGCATCAGTGTATCTGCGGCCACTTTCGTTGCATAGACCTCCTGAACAAAGGACAGTCTGGCGCCAAGCGCAAGGCCCATGCCGGCAGAACCGGAAATGCTGATACAAACAGGCTCATCATGGATATATTCCTGATTAAGCCGGGTGAGAAACTCCCTGGTTTTCTGTGTTATGAGTGAGTAATGACGCTCGTAACAGGAATAGAGGATGGAATCATGCTCATCGAGAACAACGCACTTGATCGTCGTAGAGCCGATATCCAGGCCGATTCTGTACTGATTTGCCATTGATAATCCCCTTTGCGTAAATCTATGGTCCCAACTGATGCTGTCCTGTTTTGCTTTCTCAGGCGTAACATGGCACGCTTTTTTTCTCTGCTGGTAAGAAAACGGCATAAAAATATAATGGGACAGACTCAATTGAAACGATATTATAAGCGATTCCGTTAGGTTTGACAAGCTCGACTTTCCCCGGGTCAATCCTCCGCCGTGCAAAAAAGACAGCCTGCAGTTTGTGCAGACTGTCGATTTTTACATTTCGCGGCGCCCGGAAACCGCACGTGAGAGCGTAACCTCATCCGTATATTCAAGGTCTCCGCCCACGGGCAGACCATGAGCGATTCGGGTGACAAGAACGCCTTTCGGCTTGAGCAGACGTGCAATGTAACTGGCCGTTGCCTCTCCCTCAATGTCCGGATTTGTCGCCATGATAACCTCTTTGACGGATTCCTTTTCAATCCGGTCCAGCAGTTCACGAATGCGGATATCCTCCGGCCCGATCCCGTTCATGGGGGAAAGAATGCCGTGCAGGACATGATAAGTGCCCCGGTATTCATGCATCCGTTCCATGGCCGCAACATCCCGCGGATCCTTCACGACACAGATAATGCCGTTGTGACGTTCCGGATTCTGACAGATGGGACAGGGATCACTGACCGTGAAATTCCCGCAGATGCTGCAGTACCGGATGGCCTTGCGTCCCTGCCAGATTGCTGCGGCAAGCTCCCTGACCTGATCCTCCGGCTGCGATGCAATGTGATAGGCGAGACGAAGCGCGGTTTTGCTGCCGATTCCAGGCAGACGGGCCAGCTGCTGCTGCATTCGGGAAATAGGTTCAATCTGCTCAGCCATGCTCAGAACAACCCGCCCATTCCGGTGGCTCCGCTCAGTTTGGACATCTGTGCCTCCCGGTTATCCTCACCCTGCTTCAGCGCATCGTTTACCGCTGCCAGAATGGTATCCTCGAGCATTTCCACATCGTCCGGATCCACCACGTCTTTATTGATTTTAAGAGAAACAAGCTGCCGGAGTCCGTTTACCGTGCAGGTGACTGCACCGCCGCCAGCGGTTCCCGTATATTCCATACTGTCAAGTTTCTCATTCATTTCAAGTGCCTGCTGCTGCAGTTTCTGTGCCTGACGCATCAGCTGCTGCATATTATTTCCTCCCGGAAATCCGGAAAATCCTCCACGTGCCATGACGTTTTACCTCCTAACTGATGATGGGCCCTATTATACATGAGATGCCGTGAAAATGGAAGCAAGAAGTTTTACGTGCCCGGCATCGCGTCGTTTTCCCTTCACGAGATGATTGATTTTCTCTCCGTTGTGAGATAAAATAATCAGTAAAATGTGATACATTCAGGGCCGAACAGATGACTTCAACGGAGGGTTTATGCAAAAAATCACGAAAATGCTGAATGGACGCTGGATCCCGTATACCATCGCAACTTGTTCTGCCGTCGTCCTTTATGTGGTCCTTACACATTTCCATACCATTCGCGCAGCTTTCGACGCGCTGTTCGGATATACCTTTCCGGTGGTTATGGCCATCATTATTGCATATATACTTGATCCGCTTGTTCGCTTTTTTGAACGCTTTCCCTTTGGGAAGGTGCGCAACCGGCATCTTGCCAGAAACCTTTCGGTCGCACTGGCTTTTCTGTTTCTTCTGGTTTTCGTCATTATCCTGATGTCGGCCCTGATCCCGCAGCTGATTTCAAGCGTGCTCAGTTTCATTGACAATATGGACGGGTACATTACGCAGCTGCTGAACCTGATTAATTCCTTTGGGCTGACCGTCGAACAAAATGTCGAGGGCATTAATCTGGACCTGTCCGCCGTGACGACATACAGCGCCAATATTCTCGGCACGATTTCAAGGTACCTGCGGGAAAACCTTTCGGTCGTTCTCAGCAGTTCCACCACCATCGGCAGCCGCATCTTTGCCTGGATTATCGCCTTTATTCTTTCCATCTACTTTCTGATTGACCTTAAATCGATTGTCCGGGGCGTCAGGCGTCTGCTGAAACTGATTGTTCCGGAGGACAAACAGGTGGGTCTGCGCCTTTTCCTCTCAAAATGCAATGCCATCATCGGAAAATATGTGGTATTTGAACTGATCGACGCGCTCATTGTCGGATTTTCCACTTTCATCTTTATGACCATCATGAAGATGCCTTCTGCGGTCCTGATTTCCGTCGTGGTCGGGGTAACCAACCTGGCACCGACTTTCGGCCCGCTGGTGGGCGCCGTGATCGGGGCATTTATCCTGCTCCTGGCCGACCCCTGGAACGCGCTTGCGTTCATCATCTTTACCATTATTCTGCAGACCATTGACGGGTATGTCATCAAACCGAAGATGTTCGGCGGCACACTCGGGGTTTCATCGGTCGTGATTCTTGCCTTTATCATCATCGGCGGGCGCATGTTCGGCATCTGGGGGCTGCTTCTGGCGATTCCGACGGCTGCGATTGCCGACTTTGTCTATAACGAACTGTTCCTGCCATGGCTTGAAAAGCGCAAAAAGGCCGCACAGGAACAGAAAAAGAAACAGCTGCAGGAACAGGCCGCGGCAAAGCAGTAACCGGGGCAGGCAAATCAGCCCGGGCTCAACGTCGGGCCTGAGGAGGAACGTCAGATGGACTTTACGCGAATTCGGTCTGAAATCGAAAAGCTGGAGGGGAACATCGGCATCGCCATTGAGGCGGGCGATGGCACCCGGTATCAGTTTAACGGCGATATGCCGATTGAGGCAGCGTCGGTGATTAAGCTGCCGATTATGGGGGCCGTATTTGAAGCCGCTCAGGAAGGGCGGATACCGCTTTGCCAGACAGTGGAAACAAGGGCAGAGGAGATGATGCCGGGCTGCGGCGTCCTGACCCGCCTGCATCCGGGTCTGTGTCTGACCGTGCGGGACCTTGTCGTTCTGATGATCATCGTTTCCGACAATACCGCAACCAACCGCCTGATTGATCTGGTCGGAATGGACACCATAAACCGCTTTATTGACCGCCAGGGCCTCCACGGAACACGGCTGCGCCGGAAACTGTTTGATGCAGCTTTGTCCGCAAAGGGCATCCAGAATACCGTTGCGGCAAATGACATTTTCCTGCTGCTCCGGCGCATTCTGAACAGGGAACTGGTCAGTCAGGAGGCCTCCGGTGAGATGCTTGAGATTCTTTCCGCTCAGCAGCTGAACGGGAAGATTCCGTTCTATCTTTCCTCCAATTCAGAGGGAACAAAGCCGGCTTATCCGGATGTGGACTGTGCACATAAAACAGGTGAGGATGAGGGAATTACACACGATGTCGGCATCCTTTTCACGGAGAGTCCCTCGATCCTCTGTTTTCTCAGCGAGAAGACGGAGGTGCAGCGGGCCCTTCGCGCGATTCAGAAAATCGCAGGGCTCCTTGCCTATCCGGATCGGACCGATTTTGCATAATAACTGACCGGACTTCAAAAGCGCCCTGAACCGTCAAAAAGAATAGGATTTGTCCTCTGTTTATGGTATACTTGACGCAAAGTAACGAAGCATTCTTTTTTTGTGATCAGTTGATTCTGAGAGGATAACAATGAAAAAATCACACGCCAGAAAAATAAAGGGATATCTGAGTCTGCTGCCAAAATGGGTCTATTATCTGGGTTCACTGTTTATCGCCGGTCCTGTCGGTCCCATTATCTTTTTCATCCTGTTTACGGTTCTTGACAGGGCTGAGAATGTGCTTGAGGATGACAGTGATGAAACCGCCTCCACCTATTCCCAGACGTTTCATCAGTACCGTCCATCCGGTGCCGGAAACCGCGGGAACGTCGTTGTCGGGGATGACTATACGGTAAGGGATGAGGAACCCGAAACTGCCGCCTCCGCTTCATCCGGCCGCAAACAATCGCAGAAGCCGTTTGAGGAGGAGGAGATCCCCTCATTTGATTCATCCGATGTCCGGGAAATCATCGCGCAGGGCGAACGGGCACTGCAAATGATCCAGCGGGCGAACAGCCGTATTCCGGATCCGACGCTTTCCGCCACCATCGACTCCATTGAAACCAGCTGCC
>JAGAHV010000247.1:0-4308 GCA_017626895.1 Clostridia bacterium
ATAGGTGATGATGATGTTCATGTTGATCTCAACGCCATGGAAAAAGATTTCGTACAGGGCGTGCAGACCCATCACCAGACCGACCGCCATGACCATTTTCAGGTGGGCAGTCTTATCGTTTTGCTGGCGGCAGCCGATCTTGGCAAACAGATCGGCAAAGCTCCAGCACAGCAGGGAGATAATTGAAAAAGCAAACCACATGAGAGTAACTCCTTTTTAGCATCAAGGTTGTTTTTCCCGGAGCAGCTTTGTTCCGGCAATAAGCTGACAAACGGTCGCTGCGCGTATTGTTCGGGATGGATTAAAGAGAAATGAGGGAGGCATCCAGCATTTTCTGGACACTCATGAGAACACCGAGCTTGGAATGGCACCAGGTCAGACCGCCCTGGAAATAGACGGCATAGGGCGGACGGATGGGACCATCTGCCGAGAGTTCAATCGAGGAGCCCTGCACGAAAGCACCGGCAGCCATAATGACTTTGGAGTCATAGCCGGGCATATCCCAGGGAATCGGGGTGACGTAGGAATCCACCGGTGCGGCAGCCTGAATGCCGGAGCAGAAGGCAACCATGGCTTCTTCACTGCCAAGCTCGATGGCCTGAATGATATCGTGTCGGTCTTCGCTTGAGGCGGGAACGACACGGAAACCCAGTTGCTCGTACATGGCGGCTGCAAAAATGGCGCCCTTTGTCGCGGCGGCCGTGACCGTCGGCGCAAGGAAAAATCCCTGATAAAGCTGCGGCATGAGACCCAGGTTCGCACCGACTTCCTGTCCCAGACCGGGAGCGGAGAGGCGATAGGCGCAGCGGTCAATGCAATGCTTCGTTCCGCAGATATAACCGCCGATCGGGGCGAGACCGCCGCCGGGATTCTTGATCAGGGAACCGACGATCATATCAGCACCCATGTCGGAGGGCTCGATTTTCTCCGTGAATTCTCCATAGCAGTTATCGACCATGCAGATCAGGTCGGGCTTGATCTCTTTCATGAACCGGATCAGGTCGCCGATCTGCTGAACGGAGAGAGTGGGGCGGGTGGCATATCCTTTGGAACGCTGAATGGTTGCCAGCTTCGTATTCGGATGGATGGCCGTCCGGATGCTTTCGTAATCAATGCTCCCATCCGGCAGGAGCGGTGTCTCTGAGTAAGTGACGCCATATTCGGCCAGAGAACAGGCGCTCTCACGGATGCCGATGACCTCCTCAAGGGTGTCGTATGGCCGGCCGACAGGGGAGTACAGTTCATCCCCGGGCAGGAGATTGGCTGACAATGCCACAGCCAGCGCGTGGGTGCCGCAGGTGATCTGCGGGCGGACAAGGGCTGCCTCCGTATGGAAGGTATCCGCATAGACCTGTTCCAGGGTATCACGTCCCACATCGTTATATCCGTAACCGGAGGTGGCTGCGAAACAGGTGGCGTTCACCCGGTTTTTCTGCATGGCGGCAATGACTTTCGCCTGATTGTACTCCGCTGTCTGATCGATCTGCTCGAAACGATCATGAAGGGCATTCAGAACCTTTTCACCCAGCGCATAGACTTTATCTGAAACGCCGATTTCCGCATAAACGTTGTTGTTCAATTTGTTTCCTCTTTTCCAATTTGATCGAGTATGGTATTTGCCAGTTTACTGAGAACATCCGGTTTGGTGATGATCATTCCGATATCATCATCCCCAAGAATCAGAAGGGTATCACCGGTCTTGATCTGGTAGAATGAACGTGCTTCTTTCGGAATGACAATCTGACCGCGGTCGCCGACTCTGGCTGTACCAAAGATGTGCCGGCCTTTTGACTGGCCGAGAATGTGCTTTCCGCCTCCCATTGGCACCTCCAAATCACATTTTTCACACTTTTCACGCAAGGCGGTAGTTTAGCAGTTTCAAAGAGGCCTGTCAATCTGAAAAATGAAGATTTCTCCCGGCTCAGAACCGGACGGGCATAAAGAAAAAGACGGCAATAGTGCCGTCTTCATTATATGGAAGGGAAAGGATCCATTCTGCCGGATCAGCGTTTTCTCCGTTCAATCCGTTCTTTCCAGTCACGGGGAATGGGAGCACTGGAGTTGCGCCTCATGGCAACCACATCCGAAAGAACCTCATAATTGAGCGCGGTGCCTTCTTTATCTGCCACATAGGTTACGGAATGATCCGGCGAAATACCGAATGTGCCGGCAACAGACACCGCATCCATATTGGCGCCGAGGAAAAGAAAGTCCCAGTGATACGTTTCCTTCTCCTTTTCAATCATGGCCTTCACTTCATGGAGATGATACAGTCTGCTGGCATTTTCCATGCCGTCTGTCGTGATGACAAAGAGCGTCTTTTCCGGGACTTCCTCCGGACGCGCGTATTTATGGACATTCCCGATATGGTGAATGGAACAGCCAATGGCATCAAGAAGGGCGGTCGATCCGCCGACGGTATAGATTTCCTCCGTCAGCTTTGGGACCTCCCGGATATTGACCCGGTCATGGATGACGTTGCGTTCATGGTTAAACAGAACGGTGGAGACATATGCCTCACCGGGCATTTTCTGCTGTCTGGCAATCATGGAATTGAAGCCGCCGATGGTATCGGCCTCAAGCCCTGCCATGGAGCCGCTGCGGTCCAAAATGAATACAAGTTCTGTCAGATCTTTTTTCATGGGTTTTGTGCTCCTTTCGGTGTCTCCCACTGGGAAGTTTCCCGGCTACTGCGTGACAGGACAGCTTACATAATAAGGAAAGCAGTCCGGTACTCACCGAATCCGGATCCGGGAAAAGAGAGGACCGGATCCGAACCACTGCCGGTGCTTTCCGGTGATGACTGGAGTATATCAGAACGAAAAAGGGAGGTGGTCGTTTGTCAGGCGACAATTTCAGTGCGGTTCCTGACCGGACAGTAGCCGGTTAATATAATGAAGGGAAAGAGAATTGACGGAGAGGACGAGAGGGAGTAGAATAGCTCCTGCCCGACAAAGCTGAACCGGCACAGTCCGGCTCTTTGCAGGCAATGCCGGGGGAAATCAATGAGAGGAGACAGAACCAATGTCAAAGGTAGATACAGTTCGCGCTGCCATGATGCAGGCGATGAAGGATAAGGATAAACCGAGAAAAGATGCGCTGTCCCTTCTGCTCTCTGCACTGAAGGCAAAGCAGATTGACAAACGCGCGGATCTGACAGAGGAAGAGGAGAATGCGGTCATCTTCCATGAAATCAAGCAGGCCCAGGAAACGATTGATACCACACCTGCCGAGAGAACGGAGATTATCGAGGAGGCAAAGCTTCGCATGAATGTCTACAGCGAATTTGCCCCGAAGCTGATGGATGAGGGAGAGATCCGGACCGTCATCGATGGCGTTCTTGCGGAACTGGAACTGACCGCGCCGACAGCCAAGGATAAGGGCAAAATCATGAAGGTGCTGATGCCCAAAGTCAAGGGAAAGGCAGACGGCGGCCTGGTCAACCGGATTCTCACCTCGTATTTCAAGGGTTAAGGACAGCCTGATTCCGGCCTGCTGCAGGCTGGAATCTTTATTATAGACAAGAGTTTTTTCAGAGTGGTAAAGTTATGCGATATAATAAATATTTTCTGGTTGCTTTTTCCTGAAGTTGTGGTATACTATGACCGACCTTGAACTGGTTTTACAAATGGTTGCTCTTCCGCACGGAGGGTATCTTTCGCAGGAGTGTCATTGAAAAGCAGAATTAAGGCATTCATATTTCAGGAGGAAACTAGAAAATGTATCAGGATGAAACTTTAACTTGTCGTGACTGTGGTAAGGAATTCGTCTTCTCAGCATCTGAGCAGGAATTCTATGCTGAGAAAGGCTTCCAGAACAAACCGCGTCGCTGCCCCGAGTGCCGTGCTGCATTCCGTGCTCAGAAAAACGGAGACCGTGCTCCCCGTGAGATGTTTACCGCTATCTGTGCTGACTGTGGCAAGGAGACGCAGGTTCCGTTCCAGCCGCGTGGCGACAAGCCTGTATATTGCCGCGAGTGCTTCCAGAATCACCGCGAGCCGCGTTATTAATCCATTATTCAGGGGAAAGCTTCCGATAAGGAAGCTTTCCTTTATTTTTGGGCAGGGAAGGGGAAAGCATGCACCTGGCCTGAGCCTTTTTTAAACGACAAAATCTTTTTTTAAAAAAAGTTTTTGTTCGGGATTCTGAGAGAGAAAACCCGCCGTGAAAGAAAAGGGTAGAACCGTACCATTGAACGCACGGGTATCGCGGTAATACAATTGTTGTTTGGGAATAAGTGCTCGTTGTAATCAATTTTCAGGAACTGTGCTATAATAAGCTATAAACCAGAAGGAGACGGCACAGATG
>JAGAHV010000248.1:0-6982 GCA_017626895.1 Clostridia bacterium
AGACGGTTCCTTCATCACCCTGTTGGGCTCATCCGGCTGCGGGAAAACCACGACGCTGCGCATGATTGCCGGCCTTGAAACCCCCACCCGGGGCGAAATTCGGTTTGATGACAAGATCATGTTCAGCAGCGAGAAGAATATCAATGTTCCCGCCGCCAGGCGCGAGGTCGGTTTTCTTTTCCAGAATTACGCCCTCTGGCCCCACATGACCGTCATCCAGAATATCGCTTTCGGTCTTGAAACCCTGAAATGGAAGAAAAGCGACATCCAGGCACGGGTGGATGAAATGCTCGGAATCATGAAAATCGAGCCGTTTGCCAAACGCTATCCGGCAGAGCTCTCCGGCGGACAGCAGCAGCGCGTAGCCATCGCCCGAACCCTTGCGCCCCGGCCCCGGGTCCTCCTGATGGATGAACCGCTGTCCAACCTGGATGCCAAGCTGCGCGGGGAAATGCGGACCGAACTGAAGCGTCTGCACAGGGACATGAAATCCACCTTCGTCTACGTCACCCACGACCAGTTGGAGGCCATGACGCTTTCCACGAAGATCTGCCTGATGAATGAGGGCAATCTGCAGCAGTATGCCCCGCCGCTCACCGTCTATAACAGCCCGGCCAATCTGTTTGTCGCTGACTTTGTGGGCAACCCGGCGATGAACATCATTGCAGCCGCTGCCAGAAAAACCAGTGACACAACCGCCGAACTCACGTTTCTCGGCCATAAAGCCGTTTTTCAGGCAAATGCACCTTTTGACCTTGACAATGACATTGCCCTGGGCATCCGTCCGGAATTCCTGCCCATTTCCGATCACGGCGATCTGGAAGGACACGCCTATTCCACCCTGCCCGGCGGCATGGAAACCACGGTAAAGATCAAGATTGCCGATCAGATTCTTTCCTCCGTCGTCTTCGGTGCCATTGACTATGAGACTGATCAGAAAATCCGTTTCAGCATTTCCGGTGCAGGCATTCTGCTCTTCAGCCGTCATTCCGGTCAGCTGCTCGCCAGCGGCCGCATTTCAATTCAGTAAAACAGGAACCGGTACTCAGCCGGTTCCCGGAATGGAGCATCCTCAATGATCTACGGAATTCCAACCCTCATGGAACTTTCAGATGCCGGTGATCTGGCTCATTTCTGTGCTGAACAGGGATTTGCCTTCATGGAAATGAACATGACCTTTCCCTGGTTCCAGCAGGGCACCCTTTCCGCCCGGCGGCTCCAGGAACTGAAAAAAGAGACCGGCATCGGTCTCACCATTCATCTGCACGATCAGTTCAATCCGTTTGAATTTTCTCCCGAAATGCGGCAGGCGCACCTGGAGAATTACCGTTTTGCGGCAGAGATTGCCCGGGAACTGGACATTCCGCTCATGACCATGCACCTGCTGCCCGGCACCTATTCCTCCATCAGCGGGGAAAAAAAGTACCTGTATGCGCATCTCCGGCACCTCTATCTGGATCATGTCCGTGCCTTCCGGCACTTTGCCGACACCCTCCTTGAGGGCACCGATGTCCTTACCTGCATCGAAAATACCACCGGCTTCCTTCCCTTTCAGCAGGAGGCCGTCGACCTCCTGCTGGAATCAGAACACTTCGGCCTTACCTTTGACATCGGTCACAATTACAAGGCCGGCGGCGGGGATGAACGTTTCATTCTCGCCCATGCGGAAAAGCTGCGGCATTTCCACATCCATGACTGCAGTCTCCGGTCCAACCATCTTGCCTTCGGCGCCGGCGGACTCGATCTGGTCCGTTATCTGAACATGGCCCGGTCTGCTGATTGTCCGGTTGTGGCAGAGGTAAAGGAATCCTCCGCATTGATTCAGTCAAAAGCCTACCTGATCGGCCATAACCTGTGGCATCCGGAACCGTTCCCCGCAAAACGTTTCTCCATCTGCACCGTTTCGGGCGGCCCGGAGGGCTGACCCCGGCTATCAGTTCGCTTTGTCACAAAAAATCCGCCCGGATTCTTCAGGCGAAGAAACGGGCGGATTCTTATTCAATTATTTTCCTGCTTCAGGAGCGGCAGCCTTTGCCGGAGCCATCATGTTCAGGATCTTTGTGATTTCGGCCTCGATCTGCTCGGCGGTGATCTCGTCGATCTTCTCCGCAGTGCTCAGATCCTTGATGGTAACCTTGTCAATCCTGCTGAGTTTGTACTGCAGGGAATCATCCGATTCGCTGCCCGTCAGCTCGCAGACCAGGCTGTCATCATCCTCATAAAAATCAACCGTCATCGTGAACTCGTCGCCATCGGCATTTTCAAAGACCATCTCATAGCGGAGCTTGCCTGTCCAGGTTTCACGAACAGAGGTGCTGAGGCCGCCCTTCGGTCCCTTCACATACAGATAATCCTTGCCGAACTCAGCCTTCAGATAATCATCCTCATCCACTTCAACGTTGATTTTGCAGTCGCTGAGCTTGCCATTTTCGAGATCATAACGCACCTCAGCCACGGCATCTGCAACGTTCATCTTCTCCCGGAAGGAATCCTCATCTCCTGTCATTTCATACACGACAATCGGATCCTCGTCCTTGAGTCCCATCGTAACCTTGATCTCAACATCATTATCTTCTACATCAATCCAGGCATCCGTATCGCAAACCAGGGCCTTGGTCTCCTCGGTCTCCTCGCCAATCTGGAAGTGAGACTGAAGGTGGCCATTTTCCTCAACCTTACCCGTGTTCTCCATGGTGCGAACGGCTTCAAGGATATCCTCACGGTTCTCAGCCCAGGTCTTCTGGATCTGTGCAAAGGTCACGCCGCCGGTCAGTGCAGCCTGACGATCGATCAGCTCAGCCAGGGCGGGATTCAGCATCATCGCGTCCACAGCCTCGCCAAGAGCGGTCGCATAGGCTTCGCTGCGCAGCTTTACCTCAAGCACACCGTCCTCTGCTTTTGTATCAAGAATATATTCCGGCTTGAAATAGCTGCCAAAATCAGCAGCCGCAGAGAGCAGGGTCGCCTCATCGGCCTCAGCCTGCTGAGCGACCATGGAAGCCAGGACAGCCGCCTTCGCAGCAGCTCTTTTCAGCTCAGCCTCGGTGGGAACCGCATCCGCAGGAATGCTCTTCACCGCATCGGTAACAATTTCATCCAGTTCGGCAACAATGTCCTTAATGACGGTGGCAACCGCCGCATACGGCAGCTTTGTCACAGAACCATTGACATCCACATACACTTCCTTGGGAGTCAGCTGAATGTGGGTCGCCTCGGTCCCGTCATTACGGGCAACCAGGTGGACGTTATTCCCCTCAGTACGGATAACGACATCGGAAACCTTGTCGCCTTCCTGAGCCTGCAGGGCGATATCCTGTTTGGTAAAATCGGTTTCTTTCAAAAACTCATTCAGTACGTTGGTTTTCTCAACCGGCTCTGCAAAAGCGCTCACCATTGTGAAAGCCATCATAATGACCAGTAAACTGGAAATCAGTTTTTTCATGGTTAATACTCCTTTCAGCATTCCTCATTTGCTGCTGCTAAACAGCATGCACAATTATATTCGTTTTCCTGTGTTCGTCAAGAAAATGTGTCAAACTGTCAAACTTCTCCATCCTGACCTGTCTGATTCAGTCGGCTGAGCGCATCAGCCGTTGCTGCTCTTCCCATAAACGGGGACAGATCCTTTTCCGGCTTTCCTGTTTTAACTGACCCATTCCTCATGGCAGGGGGTTCTGAAGAAGGTTCACGCTTTCTCCCGACAAAGTGTCAGCCCTGATACAGAACGCCTTTATACCGGTCCAGTTTCCGGGTTTCAAAGGCTACGCCTGCTTCCGCCAGCCGCTTTTCCAGCGCTTTCACGATCTGTTCATTTTTCGTTCCGTCAATCAGCATCAGATTGATAACCCGGTCCGTCGTCACGACGGCGATGGCACGGATGGGCCTTTTGTCCTGCGTTTTGTAAGCCGTGTAGTTGATGTACACATCGTCAAGCAGCTCAAACAGACTGTCCGAAAAGCCTGTATGGGTCAAATGCGAATAGGTGACGGCCGCGACGGGGCGATCAAAGCCGAATCGCTGCTCGAACTGTGACGCCGTACCGGCGATTCAGAACAAATATAAAAGAATCCGAACCTATTGCCAACCAGCATCAGGTTCGGATTCTTTTCATGTGGTGGAGCATAGGAGATTCGAACTCCTGACCCCAACACTGCCAGTGTTGTGCGCTACCAACTGCGCTAATGCCCCGCGAACAGGACGAATTATACCGCATAAGATCATATGTGTCAACCACTATTTTTAAAAAATCCTGCAAAATTCGATTCTTATTCACTTTGCATAAAATTTAATTAGAAAATACTACAGTTTCAATAACTTATATTCGAAGTTGACACATATCCGACGCTGTTATCAATCAGGACAAGGCAGACTTTATCCCCATAGGAGAGCAGTTTCCCGGTCTTCCCGGCACTGTATGTCGTTTTCAGGGTTGACATCGCCGAATCATTATAGACCCGGATCTCCCCGCTTCCGCTCAGTTTAATCTCTTTTACATTCGACGCCGTACTGGCGGTTGTCGTCTGGGCAGCCGGCTGCGGGGTTGCGGTTATGACCGGCTGTTGATAGACCGGTGCCGGCGTGGCCGTGATCACCGGCTGCTGATAAACCGGCTGCGCAGCACTCTGAACAGACGCATAGGAAGCAGGCGCAACGGTAGTGGGCGGCAGGTATGAACCATTGAAGCTCAGATAGCGCGTCATCATATATCCGTGCTTCGTCCCGACATAGACCTCACTCCAGGTATTGCCTTTATAGACCACCCTGACTTTGGTGCCGTTTTTGTACTGCCCCAGTGACCGGCTGCTCTGAGAGGCCGCCGCGCGCAGATTCAGTATCTGCGTGCTCCGGGGATTGTTCACGTATGCCGTCTGATAGGAGGTAGAGGGCGTCGTCACGGTATTCCCCGCCGACCGTCCGGTTCCGGAAAGATAACTGGTTGACATGAATCCGGTCAGCCCGCCGCCTGAAACCCAGTACCAGTCCGAGCCCTTCAGGAGCACATTGACCGTCGTTCCGGAGCGCAGTGAGCCAATGGATCCATAGCTGAAGGAGGGGCCTGAACGCACATTGACCTTCCCGCCGTTGCGCGTCACAACCACCGCCGTCTCCGAGCTGCGGCTGATCAGTGAATCATGCATGTATCCCTGATAGCTGTTTCCGTATACCATCACCGATACATAATTCCACTCATAGGAATCATCCAGAATGGAAACGCTGGTGCCGGAGGTCACCTGGGTAACGATCGGGTAATTGAGGGAGGGACCGCTTCGCAGATTGACATAGCCGCCCTGTGCATACTTGACGATTCCGTAACTGCGGGTATTGGCAAACGTCAGGTAGGTTCCATACATATAGCCGTTTTTCCCGTCCGGCGTAATGACCGGATACCAGCCGTTTGTCGCCTGACCGATAATCCGGATCCACGTGCCGCCCTTATACTGTCCCAGACTGGGACTTGACGAGGTTGCATACTGTCTCAGATTCAGACGCCCGTTGGTGACCGTCGCGTACTCATCTGCAAAAGCCAGACATGCCGTTCCCCAGATGAGTATCAGAGCAAGGAACAGAACTGCTTTCTTTTTCATCATCATCACTCTCCAGCAAAATCGAATGATCTATCTGTAAAACAGACGGATTCGGGAATGGCAATTATCCCCGAAGTGTTTTCTTTTCAACACACAGAGTGTATCATAAGCGGAGAAATTTCTCAATCCGTTCTTTGGCAGGCCTGAGCCGGAGGAGGCCTGTTCAATTCCCGTTCCGGCAAAATCACGAAACGGATGGAAAATCATGCGTACACTTACTCACACCGTTACCGCTGCCGAGCAGGGTCAGCCCCTGCGTACACTTGTCCCGAAAGTCTTTGGCCTGAGCACCCATGCGTTCCGGCGTCTCAAAGTGCAGGAGAGCATCCGGGTAAACGGCATGCCCCGTCATGTCAGTTACCGCGTTTCAGCCGGTGAACAGGTTGCCATCCATCTCCCCTGCGAAACCGTGGAAAGCAGTTCATCCGCTGTCCCCGGTTCCGCTCCGGCCCGGCCTCATCCCTCCCTGATTGCCTATCTGGATGAGGACCTGATCATTGTCCGGAAGCCGGCGCCACTTGCCACCCTTCCCGGCCGGCACGGGCAGGGCGACTCGCTGCGTGAATATCTGGCAGATGCCCTCGGCCTTCCCCGGGACACTCCTTACCATCCCGTGAACCGGCTGGATAAAGGCACCAGCGGTCTTTTGTGCATTGCCAGGCATGAACACGCCCAGTATGTTCTAACCCGCCAGCTGCACAGTGACCGGTTTATCCGGGAATATCTGGCTGTCACAGACGGCATCCCGGAGAGTCCATGTGCCGTCATCTCCCTGCCCATTGGCAGAGAAGATACCGGTGTGCGGCGAATTATCCGTCCCGACGGAAAAACAGCCATCACAACATATACGGTTCTCTATGCCGAGCCCTCCTCCGGCCATGCCCTGATCCACCTGGCTTTGCAGACCGGCCGGACCCACCAGATCCGTGTACACCTTGCCAGCCTCGGGTGCCCGGTTGCCGGTGACTACCTGTATGGAACAGAGCATCCGGCACTTCCTGGCCGCTTTGCCCTGCACAGTGCCTGTCTGCAGTGCCGGCAACCCTGCAGCGGCACATTGCTGACCTTTCTGGACCCGCTTCCGGCGCAGCTGGCCTCCCTGTTCCATCATCCGGAGGAAGCCGTTTCGCGTTCCAGCGAAGCCTTTTCCGCGTTTGAAGATCTCACTGTCGGTCTTTTGCCTGAGCAAACTGATCATGACTCAGATTTGATTTAGCTGCCCAGCGGCAGGGCCATTTCTCCGGTGACAATCCCGTTCCCTGAGTCTGTCCGAATACACAGACAGGAGCTGCCCGGGCAGGCAGCTCCTGTTTTTCTCTTTCTGCATCCAAAGCCAATGCAGGCCGCTTTGAACTTTTCCGCTCAGTGCAGGACCGGATCCGGCAGTTTTACTCTGC
>JAGAHV010000249.1:0-7637 GCA_017626895.1 Clostridia bacterium
CCGGCGGATGAACTGGATCCGGATCATCCCCTTGCCCGTGAGCTGCGAAAGCAGGATGAACTCCGGGAGTGTTTGCAGGCCAAAGCAGATCTGTATAACGAGTCGGAGGGACACCTGAATTCGCTGGATGGGATTGACTGCCCGCTGTGCAGGAACAGGGGGTATACCGAGGAGGTCCGGTTCAACGGATACTGCTATTCGATACTCGTGGAATGTCAGTGCCAGAAACGGCGGAAGAGCTGGCGGAGACTGCAGAATTCAGGAATGGCGGGGAGTATCCGCCGGCAGACGTTTGAGTCCTTTGAGGTCACCAGCGCCTGGCAGGACCGGATCCGGAAAAAAGCAGAGCAGTATGTTCACGATGAAGAGGACAGATGGTTTTATATCGGCGGGGCGGTCGGCTGCGGAAAAACGCACATCTGCACGGCCATATGCGGCCAGTTGCTGGCTGGGAATAAAAGCGTGCGGTATATGTGCTGGCCGGAGGAATCGGTGCGGCTGAAAGGACTCGTGAACGAGGAGGAATATAACAGCTGTGTCCGGGGATACAAAGAGTGCGAAGTGCTTTACATCGACGACTTTTTCAAGCTGGGCAGGGCGCGGGCGGCCGGAGGACCGTCAGATGCGGATGTGAAGTTGGCGTACCAGATCATCAATGCCCGTTACATTGCCAGAAAGAAGACGATCCTCTCATCCGAATGGCTGATGGATGAGATCATGGATTTCGATGAGGCCACGGCGAGCCGGATCTATGAAATGAGCAAGGGGTATGCGCTGCAGATTGCACGGGATAAGGGCCGGAATTACCGGTTCCTGGAGAATGGACAGGGGGAGGAAACTGGGAGGGAAGAGCTTGACTGAATCAAAAGGCATACTGCTGTTTTTCCCGGTCTGCCTGACGGCGTTTGTCAGGGCGGAAAACGGGCAGGCATTTAGGGCGTTCATCGGTGCGGCTCATAAGGGTGAATGGGTGTGGATTCGGTCCACACCCGGCAGAGCCGCGATGAAAGCTGGACGGATCCGCCGAGGGGATGAAGGGAAAAGCCATGAAATCCGCAATGGCTAACCCGGAGTGTCGGCGAAAAACGGGGCGATGGGCCGGTGTCAGCTGTCCGGATATGCCGATCCGTGAAAAGGCGGCTGGCTTTAGAGCAAAACCTGAAAGGACTGGCCCTGTCGCGCAGCGACAGTTAAGTAAAATCCAGGCCTCATGCAATGCTGCTCCGGCAAATGATCAACAGTGAGGCCTGCAAAGGAGCGGGCTCGACGCGTAGCGTCGATTTGTCAAATATGAGCATCAGAAAAGCCGCAGCGCCGAAAGACCAAGCTGCGGCTCATAAAGGAGAGGGCCTGCCGCCATAGCGGCAGTTTGTCAAATATGAGCAACGGAAATGCCGCGGTGCCGAAAGACCAAGCTGCGGCTCATAAAGGAGAAGGAAAATGAAAGGTGCAGTGTGGAATGTCGGGAAAGATGGAAATGCCGAATGCCGCATGAGGATAGACGGATGTGACTGTGTGAAAATGCGGCTTCTGAGAAGAGAGGGTTCTTTCTGGCTGGAATGCCGTGACATGGAATTGTTCGTGGATGAGGAAAGCGGGAATCGAACCGGCAGAGGATGGATCAATCTGAGAACCACATCCCTGAGAAAAGCGCAGGAAGCTGCGGAAAGGGCGTATGAGACGTGGGTGGAAGATCAGATCAGCCACTATTCCCGAATCCTCGAGGAGATTTTCGGGAGAAGCGTGTGGTCCTGAAAGGCTGTTTTGAAATCACCTGTATGCCAGACTGAGAACAGCAGATGAACAACAGAAAGGACGATGAAAAGTGACAAGGAAAATCGATGTAACGGCAACAGGAATGAATCTGCGGACGGTCCGCATGAGGAAGGGATACAGAGTCATCGATGTTGCAGACATGATGCAGGTTTCAGCCGGTTCTGTGTCGCACTGGGAAAATGGCGATTTCCTGCCGTGCACCGTGCGGCTGGTTCAGTTGGCAGATCTGTATGGCGTCCCGGTTGACCACCTGATTATCCGCAGCATGAAGTAACAGGTCAGGGAAAACGCAGGGACAAGTGAAAAGACGGGAAGGAGAAAAGTATGGAGCCGAATGAGGTAAGGTATTGCCTGGATCATTACAGGGAGAGCGTTGCCCGCAGTGCGTTCCTGAAGACGGAAATTGAAAACCTGGAGAAGAGGATCCGGCAGATGAGGGACACCATGGTTGAAAATTCCATATCCGTTACGCAGAAATGGACGGGAATGCCGCACGGAAGCGGAGTCGGGGACCCGACAGGAGGGCTTGCCCAAAGGATTGCGGACGGGGATACCCCGGAATATATGCGGGAGACAGAGACGGAGATGAGAAAAAAGCAGGAGGAATACAGCAGAAGAACGACGATGATGGCCTATGTGGAATCCTGGCTGCATGTGCTCAATGAACGGGAACGGTACGTTGTAAAGACACAGTGGCTGGGAGGGACCACCTGGCGGGAACTGATTTCGGGATTTCAGGAACAGTTTGGTGATGAATACAGCCTGCAGGGACTGAGGAAGATTCGGGACCGTGCGTTCAAGAAAATCTGTGAGATTGCAAAGTGAGGGCGGCAATGAGCCGGGTCCGCAAAGGAGTCCGGATCCGGCGGAACATCGCGGGGACGGAAAGTGTCACAAAAGGAGCACGTTTGTGGAGCTGTACAGGGGATTCAGCCGTGGTATAATCCAGCGTGTCCGGGAATGAGCGATGCACGGTCCTCCGGAACTGGCCCTGACCTGGACCGGCTGTCCGATCCGGGTCAGGGCCGGGGAGCTTCGGCCCGCGGCCAAAGGTCTCTTTCAGATCCGGAGATGATGTGGTATACTGATTCTGTCGTGAACAGATGCAGTGATGAAAGCGCCCGTAACAGATGCGTGCGGTGAAGTTCCTAAACACGAACGGAGGAAAATCGTATGAAAAGGTTCCAGCTGGGGTTCCTGACAGCTATTCTCTGTCTTATCCTGCTCATCCCCGGTGCCGTCCTGGGTGAGAATGATTCGTTTACGGATATGGTGATTCTTTCAACAACGGACATGCATGGAAAATGCTGGCCGATAAACCTGCTGACGGAAGAAAAGGTGACGGAGAATATGCTGGGGGTTTCCACTGCGGTCAGACAGATCAGGGAAACCTATGGGAAGGAGCAGGTCATCCTCATCGACAACGGGGATCTGTTTCAGGGAACCCCCATTTCAGAAACGCAGATAAAAGCCCGCATAGCGGGGGAAAACAGTGACCCGCTGGTCATGGCACTGTGTCTCATGGAAATTGGCTATGATGCCTTTGTATTGGGCAATCACGAGTTCAATTATGACTGGAGTCTGATGTCTGATACCTACCGGTATCTGGAGGACAATGGGGTGCCTGTGCTGGCGGCCAATGTCATCTGGGACGGGTCTGACGGGATCCACGAAGCGGGGATCAACGCGTTCACCCCTTACCTCGTGCGAAGCGTGATGGTGGGAGGACATGAACACAAAATCGGTATTCTGGGACTGGAAAACACGGATGTTCCCATCTGGGATCTGCCGGTCAGATATCCGGGACTGATGTTTGCGCATCCCGGGAACAGCAATCGTTCCATATCACAGGAAGCACGGCCTTATGTGGAGGAGATGCGGACAGCGGGCTGCGAATTCATCATCGTCAGCTATCACGGCGGCCTGGGGGCGGCGGATAAGCCCCTGGTTTACCGCGTTAACTCAGATCAGCAGGGGATGCGCCTGATTAAGGAAACCGAAGGGATAAACATGGTGATTATGGGCCATGATCACTACAGCGGTTATTCCGGGAACGTTTACAGGGATGCAGCGGGGAAGGACGTGCTCGTCGTCAATGGCGGCGGTCAGCAGCTTACACAGACGGTATTCCGTTTCCGTGAGGATGCGGAGGGTGCTCTAACATGGGAACTGCTGGAGAGCCGCAATCTGCATCCCGGGGATTACGAACCGGATCCGGCGCTCAAAGAAAAGGTTGCCCCTTATGCGGAACTTGCCACTGAGGCAGTGACAAAACCCATTGGCAAAGCCGCAGGTGAGTGGGATGGAAGTACGGAGTGCTTCATCCGGCAGACGGACAATCTGGACCTGATTTTTGCGGCGACCATGGAGATCCCCTCACAGCGTCTGCAGGAACTGTATCATGAGCCCTCTGCGGCGGGGATTGAAGGCCTGGATCACCTGGATGTAGACATGGCCATGAGCAACAAAGCCGTCACGGCGGGATATGCCGTTCGTCCGGGCGATATCTCGATGCGGGATATTTTCCGGCTCTATCGCTTTGCCAATTCCATCCTGGTGATCCCCATGCGCGGCTCTGAAATCCGCAGCATTATGGAGGATAATGCAGAGACTTTCCTGACTGCACGTGTCCTGAACGGAAAGGTGTACTACTACAGCAAGGGTGATTTCAACACGCATATGATCTTTGGGGGCATAAACTTTATGTATGATATGTCCAGGCCAAAGGGAGAGCGGGTGGTCATTGAAGGCTTTTCCAACGGTCGTTCCTTTGAGGAGAACGGCGTATACCTGGTGTCGGTGAACGATTTCCAGCTGGGCAACGAGCGGTGCGGCCTGCGGGCTTTCTCTGAGAAAGATGCCATCTGGGAGCAGGATAAAGAGGAGAAGGCGCAGGACCTGATCGTACGCTATATTCGGGAACAGTGCGATACGAACGGTGCAGTGACAACCGCTCCCTTTACCTGGCATTGGTCGCTTGGATATACGGCCGATCCGGCGGAACAGACACGGTATGAGGGTGAGGTGGCTGCCCGGCTGGCCAGTACGCCTGAAGAGGGGCACACCTATGTGATCTGCCATGAAGCGGAAAGAATGACCATGGGCAGGAAAGCCGTGAGCAATGGATTTGAGGCCGTTCCGTGTGAGTTCCACGGGAATATCCTGGCAGGGCCGCTCAATCCGGAAGTGCAGCGCTTTACGGTGCACCTGCAGGAGGATGGCGGCGTGGTGATGGTCAATGCCAATGGTCTTTACCTGACCTGTACACCGGGAAAAAGTCTGGAACTGACGGAGGAGATGGCGGAAGACGGCGGAAGTGTCTGGCGGCTGATGCCTGACAACGGCGGCTATGGGTTCGCCTGCCGCAGACAGAATCTGAATGAATCCGGAATACTGGAGATTTATGCAAACCAGATCCAGACCTATCACTATAAGAACAGCGGTTTCGCTATTTTCAATTTTTATGAGGTGGAAGCGGAGTAAAGTGCCGGCTTCTTTCCTGCACAATGAAAATCCCCGGACAACGTCCGGGGATTTGATTTAATCGACAGCTGCTGCTGAGTGTTTTCTGTGACCGGAATTCCGGAGATTCAGTCTTTTCCGGCGGGCAGCGGCGTTGAGAGGGCATACAGAATCCCCTGGTTTCCGGATGAACCCATGCTTCCGTTTCCTGTCTGTCAGGCAGACGGAGTCCCATACCACATTGGATGAGGATCCTGTATTCCGTTAAACATCTGAAGAACGCGGCGGTGCAGCTCCTGCATCTGGTTCAGTTCTCCGGGGGCCGTCTGATTCAGCCAGACAATGGTTGAAAGGATGCCGGCAGAATAATAGAACGCAAACAGCTGCCAGAATTCCTCGGGGACAGCGCCTTGAAAATAACCGTCTATCTGCCCGGAGGCGAAAGCCGGATACTCGGTTCTGAGGCAATGAAACGCATACCAGGGATCCCCGGGATTGTTAAAATATACCGGATGCCAGTCGATGACAAAGAGCTTTCCGCTGTTCATAATGAGATTCCCGATATGGTAATCTTCATGCAGAGAACAGAGATGTCTTGTTTTCAGCAGTTCATAATGCTCCTCGAGATAACGGAGCACACATTCCGAACTCTCAAATAAAGCCTTTTCCCTGCGGAAAGCGTCAAGCCGCGGCTCCATGACCGTCCTGTACCTGTCGTACCAGTCCTGAACGGGATGATCCGAAACCTCATGGATCCTGTGCAGAATCTCGCCGGCCTGGAAGCCACAGGCGTATTGCTGGTCATGCTGAGCTCAGGAAACAGGTGCTCCAGATCTTCTCCCGGGATCCAGGAAAGAAGGGTAAATACCCGGGCACCGTTACGGATTCTTGTCAAATCGACACACTCGGGAACCGGGAGCCCTGCCTCGCTTAACGTCTTCAGCCAGTTAAATTCCTGCTTTATCTGCGCATATTTTTCTCCGCTTGCAATGCGAAGAAGGAAATCCCTGCCGTCCCTTCTTATCTGGTGTTTTCAGTCATCTGACACGCCTCTGTCAATTTTGCTGATGTACTCAAATCCTGACAGATACGCTGAGAAGGAAGGGCGTTTCTCCAATATGATTCCCATCTCTCCATAACCTCAGAAAGTGCATTCAATTCCAGCCGTTCTGCCGTCGCACCGGGACAGCCTGTCGAAATCAGACCTCGGGCAGGCCGCTTCGGCAAATGACCAAAGCTGAGACCTGAGGTAAACGTTCAAGATGGAGGTTATACGCGCTGAGACCAATGGTCAACGGTTTCCTCGGCAGCAGGTGAAGGAAAACGGACCATGTGACGTGCCGCGTTTTAACCGAAAAAGGTAGAACGGAGGATGACGGATTCTGCGTGGTTTCCCCAAAATAGAACGGGGAATGTTTCGGATTTGTGCTGCCAACGGCTTAAATTCTGTCGTATAATAGAGCGAACTGATCACAGTTTTGCAAATGGCATTTCTGAAACGCAGAGAGGCATGGCCGGTGCACAGCCCCCTGGCAAAAAGACCGGCAATCATTTGAAACGATTTGCCCTGTCGCGCGGCGACAGATCCTCAAATCCGGGCGATTAATCGCCCGGGCAAAAGACAAGCATTGAAATCTGAAAAGGAGAATGATGAAAATGATGAAGAAACTGGCAGCAATGATGATGGCTCTGGCGATGATGGTGACCGCAGGCGCGGCGATGGCGGCGGTGCTTCAGCCGGAGGAACCGGAAGTGGAGACGCTGGTCGGCAAGACGGTGAACGCAACGGTGGGCGAATACAACGAAAACAAGAAGACATTCAGGACCTATCTGTATGACTTCGACAGATACGAGATCGAAGACATTCATAAACTGCAGGCGGGGGATATTCTGGTCGCCGATGGCCGGCTCTTTAAGATCGTGGAAAAGAGTGAGAACCCTTCAGGCGAAATCCTGGTCAGGACAGATGACGGTTATGAGATCTACTTCACTCAGGTTGAGGAAGAAGAATACCAGGCCAGGCTGACGGATGATGACAGAATGCTGATGCATGTCTTTGCCGTACTGGATCTTCCCCTGGCAGATGGTGTGGTGTATGAGGACAACTCCAACCCTGATCTGGACGCGGAGCCTGTTGTCTATACCGGACTGGACGATATCCTGAAGGCGAAAAAGGAAAAGGAAGAAAACAGCATCGGCTTTGATTTCTACGCCACCCGGATCAGTCTGAACAACAATCTGGAGATTGAAAAGATTCATCAGGACTTTGACGTCGCCCAGTAAGGGAAACATCTTGTGAGACCAGGCAGGCATGAACATGCCTGCTTATATTCGTTACGACGTTAACATGAATGAGCAGATGGAGGCGTCAACTGCTGCGATTTACATGAGGATAAAAA
>JAGAHV010000250.1:0-16530 GCA_017626895.1 Clostridia bacterium
AATAGCTTTTTCTGACGTACGTGCCATTCGATTTCTCCTTTGCTTTAACATTGAGAATTACTCTGGCACAAATTATATCATAAAGCTTCAAAGAATAATATAAGATTTTTTACAAATAAAGCGAACCAGCCCCATGCCTATCAAAAATGCCACCAATGACCATTCAACCATGATCGCCCGGACAGATGACGGGCAGTTTGATGTAAAGCGCATTCACGTTGTTGAACCGGAACATCAGCCCAAAACCTATAAAAGTGTCCTTTCGCACGTCCGGATTGATCTCCCCGATCATCCCATGCGTTACACCGCCTCGCCCAACGTAGACCCAAAAGAAGGCATCTGGGCCGCTACCGGCATCAATGCCGCCAATGTTGGAATGACGGCAACAGAAACCATTACCTCAAACCCCCGTGTTCTTGCCGCCGATCCGCTGGTCACGCTGCAGAAAGCAAAAGGAAACCAGAAGGAAATCCCCGGTGGAATCGGCGAAGAGGATTTTGTTGTACTGGTCCTGCCCTACATTCACAGTGCACGCGAAGGTGTTCGCCGGCTTGCCTCTCTCCTTGAACAGTATGGGACGTATGAGTCCAACGGCATCGCGTTCAACGATGAGAACGAAATATGGTGGCTGGAAACCATTGGCGGCCATCACTGGATGGCCAGGAAGGTTCCAGATGATGCCGTGGTCATCAACCCCAATCAGTTCGGCATGGACGCTTTTGATCTGGATGACGCCTTTGGTGCACAAAAGGCCCATATGTGTTCATCGGATCTGCGGGAGTTCATCCGGGACAATCATCTTGATCTGAATCAGAACGGTGTCTTTAATCCACGGGATATTTTCGGTTCACACAGGGACAGGGACCACATCTACAATACGCCGCGTGCCTGGTTCATGGGACGGTATCTGACCCCTTACTCCCATACCTGGGACGGTCCGAATGCAGAATTCCATCCGGAAAGCGACAACATTCCCTGGGCACTTGTCCCGGACCGGAAAGTAGCTGCTGAAGATATCTCCTATCTTCTCTCAGGCCATTATCAGGGCACGCCTTATAATCCGTACACAAGTCATGACACCGGTCTGAGAGGCACTTACCGCTCCATCGGCATCAACCGGACCGGGGTCACCTCCATCTGCCAGATTCGAAGCGATGTGCCCAATGACATCAAGGGCATTGAGTGGATCTGCTTTGGTTCCACCACCTTCAGTGCCTGGCTGCCTCTTTATACCAATGTTCCGCAGATGCCGGATTATCTGCGAAAAGTCACAACGGACGTTTCCACTTCCAATTTCTACTGGAGCAGCCGGCTGATTGACGCCATGGCTGACAAATGTTATGCCGACTCCATTCAGGACATTGAGCGTTATCAGACTGCCGTTGCCGTTCGGGGACGTCAGCTGGTACGCGAATATGACCGCAAAATCACCGAGACCGGTAATCTCTCACTGGCGGAGGAAGCAAACCGCAAACTGGCTCAGATGGCCCGGGAGGAAACAGAAAAGGCTCTGAACAAGATCCTTGAAATATCCAGTACCCACATGAAAAACGGTTTCAGACTTGCCGATAACTGAACCCGGTCAAGGCTCTGAAAATCAAAAAGACAGTTTGGCATTTTATGCCGAACTGTCTTTTTTCATTCAACGAAACGAATTTTGAGTTCCCTTACTTTTGCAGCCGCTCAAAGACAATCTGCTCATCCGGCTGTCTCGAATTGTACCAGGAAAGACGAATCTCTCCGTCATTTCCCCCTTCCGCTCCCTCAAAATGGAAGATTCCGGAAACATCCTTTGCAACCGGTTCGCCAAGGTCGGGATTCTCCTCATCTGAAATCGGAACGTTATAGAAGGTGCCGTCCGAATAGACAAAACCGTCCAGATCACAATCATAAGCGATATTGGCCTTGAATACATAGGCGCCATGCGTGAGGGGCGACACAATCTCCACATTCCAGCCCCTGCCTTCATTTCTGGTCACTGTCATCTGTGTAAACTGTGTATTGACCTCTGCCCACTCACCGGAAAGAACCGGATCAAGGTCGCTGTCATCCGGCGAAGCCGTATAGGAGCCGCCCACATTCTCCGTAATTTTCCCGTCTTTTACCCGCAGGATGAAATCATGAACCTCATCACAGACTCCATCGACGAAGTGACGCACCGCCACATTCATCTCACCATCTGCCACCGGATCATACCTGACCTCGTATACCCCATCATTTGCCATTTTGGTCCCGCCAAGCCTGACCACGGAATTATCCTGGGAGAGATCATCTGCCACCCACTGTCCGGCATCTCCCTCACGGATTTTCAGACGGAAATAATAGGACCCGTCCACAAATTCACCGACAGTATCCGCGTCCAGGTTCTGTTCATTACGCGGCGGAAAGACGGCAGCCATGGCATCCACCCACTGCTCCATGATCTTCAGGGCACTCATGCCTGTCTGATCCGGTGTGGCACGGTAAAGGGTGTTTTTCCCATCCTTCTCCTGCCCGACCATCGTATCATTCCCGTAGAAGAACATGTAATACAGATTCTCTTTGGGGAAATTCAGAACAACATATTCACCATCCGGCCACTGTGACACATCCGTCTGTTCAAACCTGACATGATCCAGGAGCTGTGCCGCATATTTTGCCCCGTCTACCGCATCCGTTGAGAGTGTACCAACCTCCAGCGTGCTGAGTGTATACTCTTTTTCCTCATTGTTGCGGATTTTCAGGAGTGACTGTTCAATGTCTGTCCAGTTTTCTGCTGTGCAGACACTCAAAATAAACAGCATTGTCACTGCAAGAATTACACCTATTGTCTTTTTCATGTGATTTCCTTTCCGGGCATCCTGCCCCGTTTATTCGTTCTGCTCATTTTCGGTACGGCACCGTGAAATCGCGTATGATTTCCACATCTTCTTCCCTTTTTACAAGTCAGGAAGCTGTCATTTGCCGCAGCATCTTTGCTAAAACTCAAGCCCGGCAAACTGTCTCTGCTTTCCCGGAAATAAGAGCATCCGGTATCTCAGGTATTTACACTGGTTTATACGAACGATAAATCCAGATGGCAATTTCTGAGGTACAGTCTTGCATAAAACCAGGCATAAATGCACAGCTGGCCGTACCTCCGAATTCAGGATAACGGCCAGCTGTGCATTATTGTCGCTCTTTCTGTTGCATAGAGACCTTGCCTGAATGCCTTCCGACGGGATCTGAACAAACCATCGGTTCCTTATCAAGAACGAAAAAATCCGCAGACTGCCTGGTATAATGCCTGTTTTCAGGAATTAAAGAAAAGAAATGGTATGGACCTTGGTATTGGATTCTCCGCCCGCAAGACGAATGCAGCCAGGTTTATGCTCAATCTGCATGTCAGTATCAGTATAATCCGGTGCATTGGACCATGGCTCAATGCAGATATAGTCCGCGCCCGGTTTTGTCCACAGCATGAGTACATCCACATCCGGATAGTCAACCTGAACCTTATGGGAATCGTTCCGGTTCACAAGCGTGACAGAACGGCTTTTCAGTTTCGGGAACACCAGTGCATCCACTGCAAAATAGTCCGTCTTCAGAGGAAGCTCCTTCGTTTTCTCCATCATGACTACAGGTTCCGGCTTGATCAGGTTGCCCACCAGAACGTAATTTTCCAGTTTTTCCTCTTTTTCAAACTCAATGGTGCAGCCCTCAAGCCCGCCAGGTGTTGCATACGCCTCATGTGAACCAATGCCGTAGAAGAATGGAACATTTCCCCTGTTCTCTACTGTATAGGCGATAACAAGGCTTCTCTCTTCCAGGGTATACGTGCACCTGAACACGTAGTCAAACGGGAAGCCCTCATGCTTTTCCGTCAGTTCAAATACTGCCTCATTTTCCTTTGTCCCGGCTACTTTCCAGTCACACAGCTTGGCAAAACCATGCTTGGTCATCGGATAGCGTTTTCCATCCAGATAGTATGCATCCTCTTTCAGACCGCCGCATACCGGGAACATAATCGGCGCATGGCTGGCCCAGAATTTGGGATCCGCCTGCCAGATGTATTCATGCCCATCCGTTCCTTTCACAGACTGAAGCTCGGCTCCTTTCGGTGAAATTTCCACGGTGAGATATGCATTTTTAATCGTTACCATATTTTCATTACCTCCATTTTTTCAGAGCTTTCATCGGCTCCTCTCAGCCCCTATTTTACACATTCCACCCTTTTCCCGCAAGACTCCCCTGTTTTTTCAGACTCAACGGCCACTCCCGCCAATCATCGGGTATCCATTCACTTTCACTGAGCTTATTTTCTGTTCCGAATGCGCTTTGGAATCATCCCGCCAAACAGAATCATAAAGAAATCCGAAATATGCCACAGCTGCGTTGCCAGTCCGCCAAGAAACAGAAACAGTCCGATGCTGACCTGATCAGTCAGCATCAGAAAAGCAAACATATCTGAACGGCCGAGCAGCCAGGCACCCAGGACAAACGCTGCAGTCCCCAGACACTGCAGAATTCCCGTCACAATGCAGCGCATGTAAAACCGGTGCACGCCGGCAAAACCGAACGCCAGGGCAAGAAAAGCTGCCAGTCCCCTCGACTTGCCCGCCCAGCATTCCCGGATTCCCCTTTCCCGCTCCGACCGCCGGGATACACTCTCCGCCAGTGCCTGCAAGGCTACCCCGGCAAGAAGAATCAGCAGAATAACCGAACTTCCCTTCTGATTTCCCGGAGAAATCTTTCTCCCCGAAAACAGTTCAATCAAACCTTTTCCAAATCCGGTTGTCAAAAAAGCTCTTGCCAAATTCTGCAGCAAGATAAACATCCTGTCTTGTCCTCCTTACATCCAAAGCTTGATCTTTGGGCACCGCTGCTTTTTTGATGCTCATACTTGACAAACTACCGCTATGCGGCAGGCCCAATCTTCCTTAAATCCACAGCCTGATCTTTGGGCACCGCTGCTTTTTGATGCTCATACTTAATAAACTGCCGCCCCTCAGAATTGCTGATGAAATTATACCTGAAAAACGCCTGTTCTACAACGACGGGATACATCGTCCCGACTTTGAACAGGCTTGATGAAACACAGGCAAGGTGTTAAAATAGCGCGGAATTTGATTAATGATCCGCGAGGTGTTCATGGCAAAGCAACTCCATTCCATTCCCATGACGGAAGGACCGCTTGGAAGGTCCATCTTCATATTTTCAGCCCCCCTGATGCTTTCAAATCTGCTTCAGGTTGTCTTTAACATGTCAGACATTGCCGTGGTCGGCCATTTTGCCGGTTCTGTTGCCCTCGGTTCTGTCGGCTCTACCGCGCAGCTGGTTTCCCTGTTTACCGCATTTCTGATCGGCATGGGCTCCGGCATCAATGTCCTGATCGCCCGGCACTACGGATCAGGGCAGAAGAACAGTACGGAAAGTGCTGTCCATACAGCTTTGACGCTTTCCATTCTGACCGGAATTGTCATCTGCATCGCCGGACAGCTTCTGGTCCGGCCAATTCTGGTCCTGTTCGGAACAAAACCCGAACTGCTCGCAGGTGCCGTCCTGTATGTCCGCCTGTATTTTCTCGGGATCCCGGCAATGGCGGTTTATAACTTCGGCAGTGCTGTTTACGATGCGATCGGCAACACAAAGCGTCCGCTGTTCTTCCTTTCCCTTGCCGGGATTCTCAATGTCCTTCTCAATCTCTTTTTCGTGATTGTCCTTAAATGGGATGTGGCCGGTGTTGCCGTTGCCAGTGCGGTATCCCAGTTCATCGCCTCCATTCTGATCCTTCGGGCGCTGATGAAGGAGACGGACTGTTTCGCCATTCATCTGAACCGGCTTCGTCTGGACAGGGACAAAGTGCGCTCGCTTCTCTCCATCAGCCTGATGGCGGGACTGCAGACCGCCATTTTTCCTCTGGCCAATCTCTTCATTCAGTCCGGCGTCAACAGTTTTGATGCCCTCATGGTTGCCGGAAACGCCGCTGCGGCCAATGCAGACAGCATTGTTTACGGAACAATGGATGCCTTCTATATTGCCTGCTCCAGTTTCATGAGCCAGAACTATGGAGCCGGGAAAAAGAAGCGTGTCATCCATTCCTACCTGTGGTCTCTCTTCTGGTCCTTTGGCAGTGCTTTCCTGTTAGGCCTGTTCCTTTTTCTCAATGGCCCCGCCTTTCTCGGGATCTTCACATCGGACCCCTCCGTCATCAGCAGCGGCCTGCTGCGCCTCAATATCATGGCCTTCTCCTATCCGTTTTCTGCCTTCATGGACTGCACCATCGCCGCCTCGAGATCGCTTGGGCTTACAACCGTGCCTACCGTGATCGTGCTCTTTGGCTCATGCCTGTTCCGCATCCTGTGGGTCAGAACCATCTTCGCCCATTTCCGCACCATTCCCTCCCTGTATCTGCTCTACATCTTTTCCTGGGGAATCACCGCCTTCTTCGAAATTGCCTATTTCATTCGAAGCTGGAAACGAATCTCCAAACGGATGGATCTGTATCAGGCACGCTGAACATGTTCTCCGGAAGGGGTGGCTCTGTCGCACCGCGGCAGTTTATCTGATCCCGTCCTCAGACATATGAACACCGTTGAGAAGGAGAGTCCCTTGCGCAAACTAAATCAAAAAATACAGACAATCGCTCAGAAATATCCGCGTGTGACACAGATTCTGCTCAGCCCGGACCTGCGAACAAATGCCAGTCTTTACTTTTCCTCCGGGATGAGTCTCATCTTTACGCTGTTTTGTTTCATTTCCGGTCTGTTCGGAAATACAAGATGGTTTATGACCCTTGGCGTGTACAATTTTGTCCTTACCTTCCTCCGGCTGATTCCGGCCATTGACATGCGCAGGCAGCTCACACGGCCGCTGCCTGCGGATGAGCGGATCCGGCATGATGCCCGAATCTCCCAGATCATCGGCATTCTGCTGCTCATCCTCAATCTGGCTTTCATCGGGATCATCTCCGAGACCATCATCCGGGACCACGCATTCCACTATCATCCGCTCGTGATGTTCTTCATGGTTCCCTTCACTCTCATCAACTTTATCATCATAGCCGTTGACGCTTTCCGGCACCGCAGGGAAGGGATGACCCTTGCCCATACCCTCCGGGTCATCAACATGAATCTCGGCCTGATCTCTCTGTATACCATGCAGACCGCCGTTCTGCATACCTATGTTTCACGCGAACTGCTCCGTTTCATTCTCAACCTGACCACATCCAGCCTGATCTTTATTGCGATGATCCGCATCAATATCCGCCTGATCCTCACCGCCCGAAAAGCGCTGAAAACGCCGGCGGAATCCGCCCAATAACATAAGCCGCTGCCGAACAATCGGCAGCGGCTTTTTTCACGAATCGTCTGTTTTGTCCCAGGCCTGTTTCCCCGGATTCTCTGTGTCCATTACCCGTCCTGTTTCCACCTCACCGTAATCACAAGGTCCTCAGCGGCGTCCACATCAAGGAAAAACATGCATTTCCTTTCCTCCACACTGTATCCGGGCTGTTCATCCGGCCGGATCTCCTTCCCGTTGAAGGAGACCCGGTCTACTGCGCAGCCGGCGTCCGGCTCAAGGACCAGGGATACTCGTTTCCCGTTTGGGACGTCATATTCCGTCCATCCTCCCTGCATTCCGGAGGAGTAGGTATACCCGTCTGCCCGAAGGCTCACCTGCCCTCCCTTATCGGTGATCAGGCTGACCAGATGAGACGTTTCCCCGGGCAAAATGTACATCTTCAGCGGATCCGTATTCTTTCCCGCACTGGAGATAACCCGGATTCTTGTCCCTTTTGTATTCCCGAGAAAGGCAAATCCGGAATCATACTGATGTTCCGGCACCGTCGTGCTGCTCGCCGTAAACCGGCTGCCCTTCACGACCAGCGGAGACGTTTTGGGAAAGCAGAGTCTCGAAAGGATTCCCTCCTCCACAATCACCGACTCAGAATATCCGTCATAGTTTTCCGCATCCGTCAGCTTCGAAAACTCGCTCTTCTTTTCGCTCATCCGGCTTTTGTTTATTCCGTTGACGGTAAACAGAAATCCTTCTTCCTCTTCCGTATCAATCACCAGTTCAAGATCATACAGGATGCCAAAATGTTTCTTCTGCATAATTGACAGGGGTGAGATTGAAAACGCCTCCCCCGGGCTGTTACTCATGCAGCAAAGCATCAGCCGGTCCAGATATTCCCCGCTGCCCTTTTTCCCGACAACCTTAATCTCTCTGAAATTCAGATGAACATCCGCTCTTTCGCCATCTCTCCCAACCGCAGCATCCGGAAATGTCAGCTTAAGAGACCCCAGCGGCAGCACACCTTCCTGCATCTGAACATGCTCTGCCAGAATGTTTCCCTCTGCATCCGCGGAAAAGACCACCTTTCCCGCCGGCTTTTGTTCCATCTGCATCCGTTCGGGCGTCAGCATGGCGGGATCAATCCAAACGGTCGCAATGGGGACAGACCGGGCAAAGTTCTCCACCGTCCCTGCCTTCAGTTTCTGAATCTCCGCAAAAGCAGAACCCCCGGGGCCTGCCAGTTCCCAAAGACAGATCAGGGCACACAGAATCCGTTTCACCAATCCGCGCATACAATCCTCACTTCGTCAAAAATATCCATGCCTTTGTTCAGCTTTCGCTTCCCTCCTGATGGACTTTCCGGATGATCTCCTCAAAAATCTCCGCCAGTTCAGGCTCATCTGAAAACCGGAAATCCCGCAATGAGGTGTTGTCATCGTCATAAAACAGGATCGCTTTCAGCTGCGGATTCTCCTCAATCAATGAAAGAAGGCTCTTTAAATAGGCAGCTCTTTCCGAAAGATCATCATTCGCATACGCAAATTCAGAAATAATCTGCGGCCTCCCGTATTTCTTATGTCCTTCCTGCGTGCCGGCCCTCCGGTAATAGTCCAGGGCATCCACATAGTGGATATCGTAGTACTCCTTCACCGTCAGGTTCAATGTGACACCGACGTAATCCACATACGGATCTCCCGGATAATACGGCTCTGCATATTGATCCGCGTGATTGGGCGACCAGACCCATTTGATATTGGGACAGATCTCTCTCCCCAGATCCACCACATGCTTCCACGCAGAAATATACACGGCGGGATCCAGTCCCTGCCACTCATACCAGCTGAACTGATACTGCGGTCTGCTCTCCATTTCATGCGCAAAACGGATCAGGACCTCGTTATCCGGACAGAGCGCCCGAATCGTCTCAAAATAGGCGGTCAGATAGGCATCGAACTCTCCGGATTCAATTCCCTCCATGGAAACCCCCAGCGGTTCCCAGGTAATCATGGGAACCGCCAGGCCCTGTCCGCACGCCCTGAGCTTATCTTCCTGTATCTCCCCAAACCAGGTTTCAAACCATCCCAGCAGCCCCGGCCGTTCCTGAAACCGGTTGAATACGGCAAGCTCGGAGGTATGAATGCCGATTGTGCAGTGTTCATCACTCAGTGCAGGCAAACGCACCTCTGTTTCTGCATTTACCTGCAGAGGAAGCAAAAACATCACTGCCGCCAGGGACAGGCATACACGATGCAGATATCTGCTGATCATCCCCTTTATCCTTCTATGCAGCGGAGTTCTCTTGAAACCGCGTTGAGAACCTGTGCCCCATCCTCCGTCACACAGACCAGATCTTCAATGCGCACACCAAATTTCCCCGGCAGATAGATGCCCGGTTCAACGGAAAAACACATGCCCGGCCGGCACACGGCTGTTCCCGTCCGGCTGACATCCGGGTATTCATGGCATTCCAGTCCGATTCCGTGTCCGGTCCGATGAATGAAATACTTTCCATACCCCGCGTCCTCAATCACCTGGCGGGCTGCGCGGTCCACTTCACAAACCGGAACCCCGGGACGAACCGCCGCTCTTCCGGCTTCATTCGCTTTGCGTACCAGCTCATACACGCGTTTCTGCTCATCTGTCGGTTCTCCCAGGAAAACGGTCCGTGTCATATCACTGCAGTAATCCTGCCAGACCAGTCCGACATCAATGATCACGGAATCGCCTGCTTTCAGCCGGGTCACGCGGTCTGAACTGTGATGCGGTTCGGCGCAGTTGGGTCCATAGCAAATAAGAGGATCAAAGCTCATCCCGGTGGCCCCTCTGGCTGTGGCCTCCCGGGTATACAGTTCCGCGCCGTCCATCTCGCTCATTCCCGGATGCAGACCGGCGATAACTGCTTCAATCGTTTCATCATTTTTCCGGGAGCTTTCCACCATGCGGCGAATCTCGTCCTCATCCTTGTACAGTCTGGCCAGATCCACTGCGGATGAACCCACCACCGGGACAATTCCCCTGCGCTGCTCCATCAGGCGAATGGTAAACTGACTGGGCCAGAACTTGTCAATCCCGATCTTTCCATCCGTCAGGCCCGCCGCCAGAACCGCGACGCAGTCCTCGGTATCATCAAACTCCACCAGAGGAACCTCCACATTCCCGCTGAGGGCGAACAGCCGGTTCGCATACAGGCAGCATTCCCCGTTTTCCTTCACCAGGAACGCCAGCATCCGTTCACCAGGCTGAATCCATTTGCCCGTCAGATAAAAAACAGAAGCCGGAGAGCTGACAAGGAGCTGGGAAATTCCCAGATCATGCATCCCGGCAATCACTTTTTCAATTCGCGCTGTGTTCATTTTTGCAAACCTCATTTCTCTTTCGATGCTCCTCATTTTACTGCCCCACTGCACAAAAATCAATCCCGCAAGATTCATAACAAACCTTAGAGATTTTTGCTCCTTTCACAGAGGGGTCTACACGCTTCAGCGTGACCTGCCTGGATATTGGGCCATCAGCCGGAGAAAGACTGAGCAACTTAAAATCAGAAAAGACTGTTGCTAATGCAACAGCCTTTTCGTATGTCCTTGCGATCAGACGATGGATACCTTGCCCTTGCTGACTTTGAAGAAAATGAGCAGGAGCGCTCCGCTGGTCAGCGTGAGAATGGAGGCAAGCGCAGCACCGGTGCCGACTGAATTTCGGACGATTGCCGTATAACTGGCCACGGTGATGGTCGCTGTCTTGCCGGTATAGAGCATGATGGAGGTGGACAGCTCATTGATGCAGGTAACCCACGAGATGATGGCGCCGCTCAGGACACCGGGGAGCATCATGCGCACGGTCACCTTTGCAAAGGTCTTCATCGGGGAAACGCCCAGATTGATGGATGCCTCTTCAATGGAGGGATCCATCTGCATGAGGAACGCGCTTCCGGAACGGACCGTATAGGGCATCTTACGGATAATCATTGAAATGATGATGATGCTCGCGGTGCCGGTCAGCCGGATGACGGTTCCATCCGCCGTGCGTCCCAGGTTGTTGAACGCCACAATGTAACACAGGCCCAGAACAGAACCGGGGATGACGTACGGCGCCATCATGAGCATATCCAGGGCACCGCCGGTTTTGCCGCGGCGGCGGACGATGACATAGCTCATCAGGATGCCGAGGATCAGAATAAAGACAATGGCAACCGTTGAGAAAACGAACGAGTTGCGGATGTTTGTGGTCAGGTTCCGGCCCAGTTCTGCATAGTGCTCAAAGGTGAATCCTTCGGAGAAGACGAAGTTGGAATAGTTGGTTTTGACAAAGGAACAGAACACCACGACTGCCTGAGGCAGGAACGAGATGAGCGTGACGATTGCCACAGGCAGGGTGATCAGGAAGCGCTTTGCCCCATGATACTCTGTGATTGCCGGCGGACGGAGAGCGCTCATCTGGTAGTTCTTGCGCGCGACCCACCATTTCTGCAGGAACAGAATCAGCAGAGAGATGACGACGATGATCATGGAGATGGCGGAGGCCAGATTGGCATTGCCGCCCGTCTCACTCAGATACTCATTGTAGATGAGAACCGGAAGGGTTCTGAAGTTGCCGCCGGCCAGAATGCCCGGGGTACCGAAATCGGCAAGTGCGGTCATAAAGACCATGAGGGCACCGGCTGCAATGGAGGGCATGACCACGGGGACCGTGACCGTCAGCATGCGGCGCAGCTTCCCGGAACCGAGGTTCTCGGCGCACTCCTCCACCGAACGGTCGATGGATCCCATGGCACCTGAAACGTAAAGATACACATACGGGAAGAGCTTCAGCGTGAAGACGGCGCAGCATCCGCCCAGACCGTAAATCGAGGGCATCTGGATGCCGAATGTGCTGCTGAACCACTGAGTGATGATGCCCGCATTGCCAAACAGGATGATCCAGGAATAGGCACCCAGGAACGGTGGACACATGAGCGAGAGGATGATGAGCACATGCCAGAACGTCTTGCCGGCAATGTTGAAACGGGTCATGAGATAAGCCATGGGAACGCCGATCAGCACGGAGAGGATCGTCGGGATGAGGCTCATCTGAAGGCTGTTGGAAAGTGCCGAATAGTAGTACTTCTTCTGGAAGAAGCGTGAAAAGTTATACATCGTAAAGCCGTCGGCTTTGGTGGAACGGAAGCTGTTGATCACCAGCGTGGAGAACGGGTATACGAGGAAAAGCAGAAAGACAGCAAAGATGATGACCTTGACCCAGAACCAGAAGTCGGTATAGAAAGGCGTACCGCTTTTTTTGTTTCCGCCTAGCATGAAATGACCTCCTCGCTGCTCTTTTTATAAAGGGATACCTGGCGGGGATTGAAGTCAATAAAGACCTTTTCGCCGACGGATCTGGTGCTGTCTGTATCTTTCGTATATTCGTTCAGCTCGATGATCTGATCATTCTCCAGTTTGATTTCATACTGGACAAAGTCACCCAGGAAAAGGGCCAGGGTGATGGTCCCGGCAATGCCGTGATCCGACAGGAAGAGCTGCTCCGGACGGGCGCTCAGAATGGCGTCGCCGTTGTAGTCCTCGCGGACAGGCATCTTGAAACTGTACCGGCCTTCAATTTCGACTGTTGCGGTTTTGCCCTGCGAATTGACCTTGCAGTCAATGAAATTGGACACGCCGATAAAGTTGGCGACGAACGGACTGGCAGGCTTCCGGTAGATTTCCTCCGGTGCCCCGACCTGCATAATATGGCCCTCTTTCATGACGGCAATGCGATCGGAAATGGCCAGTGCTTCCTCCTGGTCATGGGTCACATAGATGGTCGTGATGCCCAGACGCTGCTGGAGCTTCTTAATGGTTGTCCGCATCTGGACACGCAGCTTGGCATCCAGGTTGGAAAGCGGTTCGTCCATGAGCAGCACGCTGGGCTCGATGACGAATGCACGTGCAAGTGCGACACGCTGCTGCTGGCCGCCGGACAGTTCATTCGGCTTGCGGGTTGCCAGATGGTCGATCTGCACCATCTTGAGGGCTTCCATTACCCTTGGACCGATTTCAGCATTCGGGACCTTGCGGGCCTTGAGACCATAGGCAACGTTTTCGGTAACATTCAGATGGGGAAAAATGGCATAGTTCTGGAAGACCATGCCGATATCGCGCTTGTGTGCGGCGACATTGTTGATGACTTTGTCATCAAAACAGATCTCGCCGCCGTCCACGGTATTAAAGCCGGCAATCATGCGCAGCAGGGTGGTCTTGCCGCAGCCGGAGGGCCCCAGCAGGGTAAAGAACTCACCCGGCTTTATCTCCAGGCTGATGTTATTGACCGCCAGAAAGTCTCCGTACCGCTTGACCGCATTCCTGATATTTACCGCCTGGCTCTTTTTCATCTGTTGGCTCATAACGTTTCCCTTTCTTTCAATGCAAAAGTGCTCCGAGCATCTCGGAGCACTGTAAGATCAAGAGGTTTCGATTACTCGGTGATGACATCCTTCCAGGCATCGACGATGTCGGCCTTATTGGAAGCGGCGTAATCGAAGTTGTAGGTCATGATCGGGAAGCTGCTGAGCTCCGGCAGGCCTTTCGGGGTAACATCGCTGCGGATCGGGCGGCGGCCGTAATCGGCATTCTGGGCAGTCTGGCACTCGGCGCTCAGAACATACTCAACAAAGAGCTGAGCCAGTTCGAGGTTCGGGCAGTCCTTGACGATGGCAACACCATCCGGAACAGCAGAGGTGCCGTCGGTCGGATAGACGATCTTCAGGTGGCCGGCATCGCTGGTATCATACTGGATGGCCGCCTTCTCAAGGGTGATGCCGATCGGATATTCGCCGGAGTCGACATTCTTGTGGGCACCGGAGGAACCGCTCTGGATAACCAGGTTCGGGATCATGCTGCGGACCACGTCCCAGCCTGCCTTGTAGTCATCATCGGCTTCGCCGTAAATCATGAGCATAGTGCACAGCTGGGTGAAGGCAGAACCGGAGGAAGCCGGATCAGCAAAGGCAACCTTGCCGGCCCACTTGGGATCTGCGAGATCCTTCCAGGTCTTCGGCATGTCCGCCTCAGCAACGAGGTCGGTGTTGACGAGGAAGACCATGGGCAGCGGGGACTCACCGATCCAGAAGAACTCCGGATCATAGAGTGCGGGATCGATCAGATCGATGCAGCTGGGCTTATAGGACTGGAAATACTGCTTGTAAGCCGCAAGGCTGTCAGCGCCGCCGCCCCAGAGCACGTCAGCCATCGGAGCAGCTGCCTCGGCAGCGATACGGTTGAGCAGGTTGCCGGTGCCGTCAGCGACGACCTCGACCTTGACGTTCGGATACTTCGCTTCAAATCCGGCAACACCGGCGTTAAGCGGATCCGCATCATGCGGGGAATAGATGGTCAGGCTGCCGGTATACTCTTCCGGTGCTTTCTCAGCAAACGCGGACACCAGCGCCATGGCAAGAACTGCCGCAAGAACGAGTGCAAGCAACTTTTTCATAATGAATACCTCCTGTAAATTTTCCCGGAATTCCCCCGGTTATGATGGGTAAATTATATCATGACCGCTATGGAAAGTAAACAAACAATCTGACCTGAAGCTGTCAAATTCTGGAAAATCCGGGAATTCATCCGGTTCCCTCACCGCCCTGAACGCCGGCAAAGATGCGGCTCTCACGCACTGCAGGACACCCTCGAAGCACTGTCCCTCCCTTTGTGTCTCCCCTGCTCCGCGCAGGCATTCAGGAAATGCCCGGAGCCTCCTGACTGTTTTTGGAATCATCCTTTTCCCGTGCGGCAACGCCGGTTTTCCACTGTGGCACAATTTTATGATTACACACAAAAAGGCGGTTTCATCCACAACAAGTTTGTTATACAATCTACGAGATTCTGTATCTGACGGATGCCAGGCTGAATCCCTCTCCATGCGGTCATGGATTAGCCGGTTCTGCCATTAACCGTTTTCCTGTACAGACATCGGTCTCCTGCCGGGACGCAAAAAAATGTCTGAACCGCCGCGGCGGTTCAGACATTTTCTGTTTTTTAAGCAGACATTCCCGGAACAAAGCGATGCCGGTCCGGTTTTATTCCCTCTCAAAATGATAGGCGGTCTGAGAGAGATATACCTCTCCCGCCTTAAGAACAGGCGACGGGAAATCCGGATGATGAATGGCATCCGGCCAGACCTGCGTCTCCAGGCAAATGGCATCCCGCCTGCCCATTTTGCCGTACTTTCCATCCCGTTCAGTCAGATGGTTGGCACTGTAAACCTGGACACCCGGCAACGTCGTGCTGCACCACATGGAGATACCGGTATCCTTGCAGCTCAGTTTTGCGACTTTCTTCCACTCAGAGGTATCCGAGAGACAGAAATTGTGGTCATATCCGCTGCCGGCACGGAGCTGTGCATCTGCGTGTGTAATGTCCGTTCCGATCTTCTTGGGCTGATTAAAATCAAACGGAGATCCCTCGGTGTTCATCAGCTCACCGGTGGGGAGACAATTGTTGTCATTGACACAGAACTGGCGGGCAAATACCTGCAGTTCATGCTCGAGCACCGTTCCGGATCCGGCCAGATTGAAATAGCTGTGATTCGTCGGATTAAAGAGTGTATCCTTGTCCGACACGGCGCTGTACATGATCCGAAGGGTATCATCATCGCCAAGACGATAGCGAATCGTCATGGTCAGATTTCCAGGATACCCTTCCTCACCGTCCGGGCTGAATCCGGTAAACACCAGCTCATCTCCGACGACCCGCGCCTTGTAGATCTTCTTGTCAAAGCCGATCGTCCCGCCATGCAGGTGATTTCCATTGTCATTCTGAACCAGATGATAGGTTTTCCCGTTCAGATCGAACGTGCCTTTTCCAATCCGGTTGCCAACACGTCCGATAAATGCCCCCAGAAAACCAGTGTTGTTCTCATATTCCTCTACCGTTTTGTATCCCAGTACCACATCAATCGGCTTCGTCCATTTGTCAGGGACAATCAGAGACTGAATGGTACAGCCATAATCTAGAATGGTCACCGACATTCCATTAGAGTTTTTCAGTGTGTACGCCGTTACCGGTTCTCCGGCTTTGGTTACACCAAAGTGACTGGTTTCATACTTCAAAGCAAAGTACTTCCTTTCTGACAGCATCTGCCATCTAAGCTTAACACGGATACAATTTATCACGAAAAGGCCGCCGCGTCAATCACGCGTTTTGTTTGGACGGTGAATTCCAAAAGGAATGGGCGCAGAGCAGGCGGATCGTTTTCCCCCCTGTTCTCACCTTTTTCCGGCGATGCCGATCCGCACCAATGCCA
>JAGAHV010000251.1:0-4315 GCA_017626895.1 Clostridia bacterium
CTGTTTGTCATGCCTGAATACAGGAACAGGGGATATGGGAAGGCGCTGCTCAAAAAGCTGGCACAGATCACGGTTGAACGCGGATGCGGCCGGCTTGAATGGGCATGCCTTGACTGGAACCGGCCGAGCATCGATTTTTATCTTTCCCATGGTGCGGTTCAGATGAATGAGTGGACGACCTATCGGCTTACAGGTGAAACATTAAACAGGATGGCAGAGTCGGAAGCGTGAGTGTTCTGCCCTGCCTGGGGATGAGAGAGACCGGCAATGCGGTGCGATGCGGGAAAGGAAGCAGCGAAGCGGGATGAAAATACAGCTCTGGCCGGACCGGGATATCCGGGCCAGAAAGATGAAAAACGGCACCGTGCGCGCGCTGATTCTGCAGCCGCGGGATCGTCCGGGAGATGCGTCGGTGGGTGTTCTCTGGATTCACGGCGGCGGGTATATAACCGGCCTGAAGGAAATGGTTTATATGAGCAGGGCAGTCAATCTGGTCAGAAAGTTTGACGTGGACGTCGTTTCCCCTGCGTATCATCTGGGATGGCAGAAGCCGTATCCGGCAGCGCTTGAGGACTGCTATCGGGTGCTTGAAATGATGAACGGGCAGTACCGGACGCTGGTGGTCGGCGGCGAAAGTGCAGGCGGCGGACTTGCGGTGGCCCTTTGCATGATGGCAAGGGACAGGGGAATCCGGGTAGCCTGTCAGTTCCCGCTTTATCCGATGATCAGCAATATGGACACAGACAGTTCCCGGGACAACCATGGAAAGGTCTGGAATACGCGCCGGAATCACCTGGGCTGGCGGATGTATCTGCGCGGGGAGGCAAAGAAGCGGGTTTCGCCGTATGCCGCGCCTGCCGGGGCAACCGATTATCACGGACTGCCTCCGTGCTATACCTTCGTGGGGGATGGGGAACCGTTTTACCGGGAAACGCTGGATTATGTAGAGCACCTGAGGGAAGCGGGGGTTCCGGCGATGGCGGACGTCTATCACACGAATGTGCATGCGTTTGACATGCTGTGGCCGGAGCGGGATCCGGCCCCGGCAGCCATTGAGCGGTTTGAGCAGCGTGTGGGGGAAGCACTCAGACAGATTCGTTCGGAAGGAATTCCTGCAGGCAATGGATGATGAGGGAATCCATTACCACATTGGGGACAAGGAACGGCAGAATCTGCCGGTTGTTGCAATTGACTGAAACCAGACACGGAGCAGGTGAATGCGGCAGCGGGGAAGTGCATCCCCCTGTGCCCGGGAGGGCTGCTCAGAGGAACAATTGCAGGCAGAATGGGATTTTTGTCCCGGCCGGGGGAAACACTGCGAAACACTGCGTAACAGAAAAACAGCGTGAAATTGGTGGATGAAGGAAGAGCCTTATGATAAAATAGAATTATCGTTATGCCCGGGAGACATTGTCGGGCTAAGAAATACCGGAGACGGAAGAAGGAGTTGACTATGACAAAAAGCAGAATTTTTGTGGTGATTCAGTCGATTCTTTGCATTCTCATTGTGATCCTTCTGGCAAATGCAGCCATTGGCATTTTCCTGGAAGGAACGGCATGGAAGGCAGAACATCCCCTCGACTGGATTTATACGCGGGAAAAGATTGCTGACCGGGTTGCACCGATCATCCCCCTGATCCTCTTTGCCTTTGGAATAACGGTCAGCGGGATCCTCCTGGAGGTAACCAAAGATCTGAAGCAGGCACCCGCCAAAGACAATGAGGTGACCCGTGACCTCATGGTTGCCCGTGTGGCAAACCCGTCGGAGGGAATGAAGCGGGAGGCGGCACTGCAGAAAAAAATTCAGATTGGCGGATGGGGACTGTTTGCCTTATGTATGATTCCCATCCTCCTGTACTGCACCAAAGCGGATCATTTCCCCGGAAATGCGGATCTGGAGAAAGTGATCGGGGCGCTGGTATTGCATGTCGTGCCCTGGGCCGTGATCGGCATTGGCTGCCTGATGGTTTCAACGGTTCTTCAGGAAAAGAGCATGATCCGGGAGACGGAGCAGGCATCCGCAAGGATAAAGGAAGAGAAGGCGGCAGGAACCCGGGTGCAGGTGCCCGCGGCGAAAACGGTCAATGAGAAAGCCCTGAACATTTTCCGGGTGGTGTTCCTGATTGCCGCCGTTGCCTTTATTATTGCCGGTGTGTTCAACGGGGGTGCGTCTGCTGTACTGAGCAAGGCGATTAATATTTGTACGGAGTGTGTTGGCCTTGGATAAAGTGAAGAGTTCATGGTGGGCAACCCACCGCCCCACGACCAGACGACTGGTTCAGCTGTACAGTGCCCTGCTGTACAATGCGCATCTGCGGGGGTTCATCGATGGTGAAATCTATCAGGGAAAAGCCAAGTATGCCTGCGTTCCGGGTTTCAACTGTTATTCGTGTCCCGGTGCCACAGGTGCCTGCCCGCTTGGGGCAATTCAAAATGCGCTGGCCTCCGTGGGACATACGGCGGCCTGGTACATGCTGGGCATCATCATGCTGTACGGACTGATTCTCGGTCGGACGATCTGTGGATGGCTCTGTCCGCTTGGAATGATTCAGGAGCTGCTCCATAAGATTCCGACGCCGAAGATCCCGAAAAACCGGCTGACACGTGCCCTTTCCTATCTCAAGTACATCATTCTCGGTGTATTTGCCGTCGCGGTGCCGCTGTGGTACGGCGTGGCGCACGGCATTCCGGTTCCCGGATTCTGCAAATACATCTGTCCGGCAGGAACGTTTGAGGGGGCCATGGGTCTCCTGTCCAATCCGGTCAACAGCGGCAAATTCTCAATGCTCGGCATCCTCTTTACCCGGAAATTTGTCATCATGCTGATCATTGGACTTGCCTGTGTCTTCTGCTATCGCAGTTTCTGCCGCTTCATCTGCCCGCTGGGTGCGATTTACGGACTGTTCAATAAATTCTGCATCGTGGGCGTGAAAGTGGACCAGAACCGCTGCAATCACTGCGGTGCCTGCGTACGGAACTGCGGCATGGATGTCCGGCATGTGGGTGACCATGAGTGCATTAACTGCGCCAAGTGTATGAGCGTCTGCAATCAGAAGGCAATTTCCTTCAAGGCCGGCGGATATACCCTCATCGCCCCGGACGGCGGCTGCGCAGGGGAGGCAGAGGATGCCGGAAAGAAGAGACGCAGCCTCGCCCGTATTCTCTGGATCATTGCGCTGGCGGTCCTTTGCGCGGCACTGGTCTGGTTTAATTTCCTGGACCCGTCCGTAAAAAAGAGAATCGCCAGACAGGAAGCGGCTTCAAGCCGGAAAAATGCACAGGTGACGGAGCAGGCGTCAACGCCGAAGCCGGAGACACCTGCCGCTGCTGTGCCGGCTGCCACGGCTGCGCCGGAGGCGACGGCGGCACCTGCTGTCTCCTATGAAAGTGATGCCCCCATCGGTTACGAGGTGGGGAATCAGCTCAAGGACTTCACGGTCAAGTGTCTGGATGGCTCCACGTTCCATCTGGCCGAGAACCGCGGAAAGGTGACGATTATCAACCTGTGGGCCACCTACTGCGGGCCCTGTGTGCAGGAGCTGCCGCATTTCAGCGAGTTCTACAAGGCACACAAGGATGATGTGGCCATGATCGCCGTCCATTCTTCCATTACGGAAATGGACCCGGCAGAGTATATTGCCGACAAAGACTGGGCGATGCCCATTGCCGTGGACAGCGAAGACGATGAAATCTGGGGAATCGTGAACGGCAGTTCCACCATTCCGCAGACGATTGTCCTCAACCGCAAAGGCGAGGTCATCTACAACCAGACCAAAGGCATTACGCCGGCAGAGCTTGAAGCGCTGTATGCGCAGGCAGCGGGCGATGCACCGGCTGCATCCTCTGCCAGTGCTGAGGTGCCGGCTGTCACGGCTGCGCCGGCGGCAGTGTCCTATGAAAGCGATGCCCCCATCGGTTACGAGGTGGGGAATCAGCTTAAGGACTTTACAGTCAAGTGCCTGGATGGCTCTACGTTCCATCTGGCTGAGAACCGCGGCAAGGTGACCATCATCAATCTGTGGGCCACCTACTGCGGCCCCTGCGTGCAGGAACTGCCGCATTTCAGCGAGTTCTACAAGGCGCACAAGGATGATGTGGCCATGATCGCTGTCCATTCCTCCATCACGGAGATGGATCCGGCAGAGTATATTGCTGACAAGGACTGGGCGATGCCCATTGCGGTGGACAGCGAAGATGATGAAATCTGGGGAATCGTGAACGGCAGTTCCACCATTCCGCAGACGATTGTCCTCAATCGCAAAGGCGAGGTCATCTATAACCAGACCAAGGGCATTACGCCGGCGGAACTGGATGC
>JAGAHV010000027.1:0-2822 GCA_017626895.1 Clostridia bacterium
CCAAAAATGGCCGGCGGATAAGCAAATGCCCGATTGGCCATTTTATGTGCTTCAGGATGGGAAAGAGCAGGAAAAGTTGAGAGGCAACTTTACTTGTAAAACATTGCGATTTCTACTCAAACGTGTGTGTACAATACTAAGCCACCCCAGCGGCTTTTTTAAAAATCTTCATTCAGTTTTTAACGGTTTGCGAAAGCAGCTAATGGGATGCTTCTCAGATCTCTACGAAGGCTTTTGGATTATGGGCAACGGTAATTCCACTGCCTGGGGATCGGGCGCATTGGATGGAAATGATCTGCTTATTTGGATGCACACAGTCTGTCAGTCAGATGTCCTCGTTAGGTTGACATCGAAGTGAAAGAGCGTCTCTTTACAGAGGCGCTCTTTTTGTGTACAGACAGGATGACCGATGGGCGGAGCTGCTTTTTAGATTCGCCGGACCATGTACAGGGCCAATTTCTGATATTCGTGAAAATTTTGCGGATTCCGCATTTTTTTCATGCAGGTACGCATCCGAACATGAGTGGTCCTGCAGCGACCGTTTGTGAAAGCTGAGCCGGGCAAAGCCGCATCAGCAAAGGACCAACATTGAGGCCCACAAAGAAGGAGGCTGCCCTGAAAAGCACATCCCCGTTGTGGATGGAATCTGCCGATTGGCCCACAGGGCTGTACTTTGCGGGAACTTTTTTTCCTGCGGACCGGCCAGGACTTGCCGGGTTTTGTTCCGTAAAGTACGTTTGACAGAACCCGAATCCGAATGCCGGAATCGGATCATGGGAGTCCTTTAAGGCGCGAAAACGAACTGTTTCCGGAGCAAAAAAACGCGTTTGAAAGATAAAAAATCGGGAAAATTTCAAAAAAGTGCCGTCATGCTTAAAATATTAAGCATATGGCTTTTGACACAAAGGGAAAATGCTAGTATACTCTAAGAGTCAGTTCAAAAACTGTGAACACCGTTTCGCGAAAGCGGGAAAATGAGAAAAATGGCGCTTTAAAAGCCTGTCCTGAATTTCGCAGGCAGCGGATGATTTTCCTTTGCGAATGTCCGTTTTGCCGTCCCTTTCTCCGTTTTCTGTACAGGGATCCGTCGGGCATGGATCAGGAAGAGAATGAATGGACAGGAATATGCCTGTTTGGAACGGACTGAATTCTGCCCGTTGCCGGACAGGCACTCGCCTTGCCTGCAGAGGCGGAACATTGGCAGCTGGTCGGGCGCGCCTGCAAAATAGATTCGGCCAATGTGTAAGGTGGATAGAAATATGAATTGGACATGCTGCCACAGCGGCAGTTTGATAAAGTTGAGCACAGGAAAAACAGCGGTGCCGAAAGACCAGGTCACTGTCTGTTAAGGAGAGGGCTCGACGCGAAGCGTCGATCTGACAAATATGCGCACAGGAAAAACAGCGGTGCCGAAAGATCAGGTCACTGTCTGTTAAGGAGAGGGCTCGACGCGAAGCGTCGATCTGACAAATATGCGCACTGGAAAAACAGCGGTGCCCCAAGACCAGGTCACTGTCTGCTAAGGAGAAGGAAATGATCAAACCGGGGTTATATGAACAGATTATCAGTCGGGCCATCTCACGGGAGCTGGACGCTGTTTCGGAGGACTGCAAGCATGTGGAGAAACTGGATGCGGCAGAGGCTCCGCAGGCATTGGCCGGGTATGTTGCAGAGGCAGTCCGGGCAACACTTGAGGGGATGTCCTCCGGCAGCGGGGAGCAGCTGGCTCAGCAGGTCAATCTGGTCAACGAGATCCTGAGCGTGCTGGCCGCGAAGCGTGTGGACATTGGCGAGCGGTTTGTGGATGAACGGGCGGAACTGTTGCTGCAGGTTCTGCGGGAGGATGATCCGCAGCGGAGTGTCGGAATGACGGCGGCCCGGGTGCCGCGTCCGGAAACGCCGATGTCCCTGAGCAGCCTGTTCACAGGTGCTGCTCATGAACCCAAAATGTTTACGGAACTCCAGAAGGAAATTGCCAGCGCGGACCGGATAGATATGCTGGTCTCATTTATCAGATGGAGCGGTCTCCGGCTGATACTGGATGCCCTGATCGGGTTTACAGAACGCGGCGGAATCCTGCGCGTGATTACCACCTCGTACATGGGTGCCACGGAAATCAAGGCCATCGACGAGCTGGCCGCCCTTCCCAATACGGCCATTAAGGTCAGCTATGATACGACCAGGACGCGGCTTCATGCCAAGACCTATGTGTTTTTCCGGGAGGATGGATTTACCACGGCATATGTGGGTTCCTCCAATCTGTCCAATGCGGCAATGAGCAATGGCCTTGAATGGAATTTAAAGCTGACGGCCATGGATCAGCCGGACACGCTGAGAAAGATCAGCGCCACGTTTGACAGCTACTGGAATTCAGATGAATTCGAGCTGTATACCCCGGAATCCCACCCGCGGCTGGCGGAGGCGCTGAAAGGGGAAAGGTGGAAAGGGGAGAGGCAGGCATTTCTGTTTGACATTCATCCCTATGCCTATCAGCAGGCCATCCTGGACCAGCTGCGGGCCGAGCGGGAGGTGCGCGGCTTTTTCCGGAATCTGGTGGTGGCGGCGACCGGCACCGGAAAGACGGTGATTGCGGCCCTTGACTACCGGAACTGGCGCAGTGCCCATCCGAAGGAACCAAACCGTCTACTGTTCATTGCGCATCGGGAGGAGATCCTGAAGCAGAGCCTCATGACCTTCCAGGCGGTGCTGAAGGACCCGAATTTCGGTGAACTGTGGGTAGGCCAGTACCAGGCGGAAAAGGTTGACCATCTCTTTATCTCTGTCCAGACGCTGAATTCCAAATGCCTGTATAAAACGCTGCC
>JAGAHV010000028.1:0-1571 GCA_017626895.1 Clostridia bacterium
GCATCCTTCGCTCTGGCGCTGATTCTGCTGGTTCCGTCTCTCTATCTGGTAAGACGAAATACAAAAGGGGATAAATAAGATGAGCAGAAAACAGAAAAAACGCCTTGGCACGATCCTTACTGTTGTTGCCGTCATTATTCTCATTCTCGTCCTGGATATCGGCCTGATTACCAATCTCCTGACCGCTTTCAAAAGTCCGTTTACCATCTCTTCCAGTCCGCCAAAATGGATATTTAAACCGACCTTGGATAATTTCCGCAATGTGCTCGGAAAGGGAAGCTTTGATTTCCGCCTGTATCTTTGGAATTCATTTGTGATTGCGGTGATTTCTTCGGCAATTGCAATTGCTCTGACGATTCCGGCAGCGTATTCTATTGTACGCTATCACGGCCTTGGGGACCTGATCCTCGGGTCGACCATGCTTCTGCGCCTGGCACCTGCGCTGGCATTTGCGATTCCTGTTTTTCTGATTTTCAACAGATTCAAACTATTGGACACGAAGATAGCAATTATCTTTATGCATACGCTTTTTATCACCCCGACCTCGTTGCTGCTGTTCATCGGTTATATCCAGGATCTGCCGCTGGAAATCGAAGAAGCCGCTGCCATCGACGGGGCAAACACGCTTCAGATTTTGAGCAGGGTTCTGATTCCGGTGCTGCTCCCGGGGATCGGCTCTACCGCCATTCTGGGATTCATCACCAGCTGGAATGAGTATCTCTTCAGTGGGATACTGGCCTTCAAAAAATCAATTACGGCAACCGTCGGAACCTCTTTCTTTATCACCAGTTATGCAGTGGAGTGGGGCAACATGGCCGCGGCGATAACACTTTCCACCATCCCGACAGCCCTGTTTATCTTCATTGCGCAGAAATCACTGGTTAAGGGTATGACCGCTGGCTCAGTGAAAGGCTGAGAGAGAATCATAAGGAAAGACTGTTGCGGTGACAGCCGACATGGCATGAACATACATGAAGTGAAATAATCCAAAAGGGGCTGCAGCGATTGCTGCAGCCCCTTCATATACCGGGAAGCCAGGATCAGATTTTTCTTGCCGTCATGTTGCCGGCGCCGATGGCCTCTGCAATGTTGAAAGGCTTGGCGCAGTCACCGACCGCATAGACCTCGATCCCGTCAAGCTCGTCAAGCAGACCGGTGTTGGGCAGCATGTCCATGGCCTCGATGACGGCATCACACTTGATGGTCATGTCGACGCCTGTCTCGCAGCTGAAGGTGATCTCACCGTCGCCAACGGAAACGACTTTGGAGTTCTGCCAGACGCGGGTGCCGCGGGCGTAGATCATGGGATTGGTAAAGGTCCGGACCCAGCTGGACTGACCCTTTCCGAGCAGTTCGGCTGGTTCGGGAGAGAGAATGGTCACGTGCTTGCCCTGCGCCTGCAGGTAAAGCGTGATGTCCACAGCCTGTGCGTTGCCGCCGACCACGACCATCTCGGTGCCCTCCACGCCGCGGATCACGTCCTCAATGGGGACGACGGCGGTGTCGGCCGTTGCGGTGAGTCCCAGGGTGTCGCGGACACCGCCGGCAGCCAGAATGACGACATCCGGCGC
>JAGAHV010000252.1:0-63836 GCA_017626895.1 Clostridia bacterium
AAGGGAAAGATTGAAAATGCAGAAGGCATGTGCGGCCATGAACAGGATCAGGGAGATGAGAATACACCTCATGAGTGTTGTTCTGTCTGTTTTAATCGTCATGAAAACCTCGTTTAAAGCAGCCGCCATCCTCTGGGCGCTGCCCGGTCTGTTTTGATACGCTGACAACGGATGTCAGTTCTGCTCATTACATTAACTTGATGACAAGGACTCCGTGAATCATCTGAATATACCCGTTCACGGGATAGGCCGTCATATTTTCGATTTCCGGTCCCCACCGGTGTCCCCACCCGTCAATATCCTCAAGGAAGCGGATAGAGGAGCCGCAAATCTGGCGAAGATACCATTTGGTCGATGTTTCATACGCGGCCGCATAGGTATACCGGGCTCCCTGCATCGGATTCAGATCCTCCAGTCCGTCCCGTACCATGGAGATGCGCGAGGAGGGAAGATAACCGGTGATCAGCACCGGCGTTTCGCCCGGCACATACGAGGGAATCTCATAGGCATCCGAGAGAATACGGGTAAACGCTGACAGGGTGGAGCGATACTCAACCTCCCGCTTCATGGCAAGGCGGTTGGCCGTCAGCACATTCATCGCCAGATAGATACAGAAAAGACCTGCGACAGGAACGGCCAGTACCCGTCTGTTCCATTCACCCTGTTCAAGCAGGATAACGGGCACAAGATAGAAGAAATAAATGGAAACAATCATCAGTCCGTTGATGATCCCGTTTGAAATCAGAAAGACAAAATTCATGGCAAAGGGAAGCACCGCCAGCAGACACAGAAGCGTCAGCCGGGCACCGGTTCCCATCTTTCGCAGTGGCCGGAACATCAGTGCCGCGGCAGCGAGGAGAAAGGCCAGGTTCAGTCCCGCCGGAATCAGCGCCTGGTGGCTTGGAATAATCAGACGGTTTCGCGGGTTAAAGAGATAGGTGAGCGGCAAAAGATACGACTGGGGAAGATTCTCAAGAAAAGTAAAAATGGTAATCTCCTCCAGTCTTCCGACCCCGTTGTATTCATTCGATGCTCTCAGGCCGAAGTGGCCGAGAACGAACCGAAGGACAACGGCGTAAAGGACCAGCCCCAGAAACAGGGACAGGACCGAAAGGAGACCTTTTTTCCAGAGTGTGCCCGCCGGCATTCCCTCAAGGAGCCGAACAATGTACAGGAGAACCAGCAGCGTGGCCCCGCAGGTAATATAACTGGGATAAAGAGCCAGCGTGCATGCATAAAAAAAAGGACTTATCAGGAAACCAAATCGATAGGTACTGTCCAGCATCACCCCGATACAGGCGAAGAGGAGGGCGAGGGCATAGACATCCGTCCACGGAAGATAGGTTGCATTGGACAGGGAAACCGTTTCATTCGTCGTAAGAATTGCCGCCAGAACGGCAATGGAGGAAAGATGCCTGAGATGCAGAAAGGAACTGATCAGAAAGACGGACAGGAAAAGAAACACCGTGGCAAACAGACCCACAATAAAGGGGGCAACGATGCGCCCGCGCAGCATCCAGTAAAGCGGCTGCAGGAACCGTCCGAGACTGATCTGATAAAGCCAGTCGCCGCCCTCATAGATCATCGTTGAATCACCGGAATACCCTAGACTGAGATAGCGGTAACCGGAGGCGGCAAAGGCGAAAAGAACGGAAAAAAGGGCAGAGAATTCAAATCGTTTTCTGACGTCCATTGATGATTCCCTTCAGTGCGGTATTGAATGAAAACATGACGAAACTGCCATGACAAAGCAAAACCGGCAAAAAGCCGTATCCTCTCGGTCTTCTGAGGATGTAAGGGTATTTTAAACGGCAGGCATATTCTTGTCAAGAATTCGCGAAGGATCGATTCTTTCAGGGGGACAGCGCGAACACCGGCGGCAACACAAACCGTCATCATTGACCGCATAATATTAATGAAGAAACTGCCGGCAAAACACAGAAAGATTTGGTTGTGTCCGTTGACATCACCGGCCGATATGGCTATAATTGAAGAGTAGGGAACTGTTATCTGACATTTAACTGTCTTCGTTCTCACAACTTTGTAGGGAGGTAGATTACCAATGGCCAAGAAAATGACCGTAGACGGTAATACAGCCGTCAGCCACGTGGCATATGCGTTCAGCGACGTGGCGGCTATTTACCCGATCACTCCGTCTTCTCCTATGGCTGAAGTCGCGGATGACTGGGCTGCGCATGATCGTATGAACATGTTCGGACAGACCGTGCGTATTGCAGAAATGCAGTCCGAGGCCGGCGCTGCCGGTGCTGTTCACGGTTCTCTGAAGGCCGGTGCTCTGACCACGACGTTTACCGCGTCTCAGGGCCTGCTGCTGATGATTCCGAATATGTATAAGATTGCCGGTGAGCTTCTGCCGTGCGTTTTCCACGTCAGTGCCCGTGCACTTGCATATCATGCGCTTTCCATCTTCGGAGATCACTCTGATGTAATGGCCTGTCGTCAGACCGGATTTGCCATGCTTGCGTCCAACTCCGTCCAGGAGGCAGAGGATATGGCTCTTGTTGCTCATCTGGCAACGCTTGAGAGCAGCATTCCGTTCCTTCACTTCTTTGATGGATTCAGGACCTCTCATGAAATCCAGAAGATTGATGAAATCGATTATGAGGACATCAAGAAACTGGTTCCGTGGGATAAGGTCGAGGCATTCCGTGCCCGCGCACTGAATCCGGAACATCCGCATCTCGGCGGCACTGCTCAGAACCCGGATATTTATTTCCAGGGACGTGAGGCAGCGAACAAGTATTATCTTGCTACCCCGGATATCGTTGAGAAAGTGATGGATGAGGTCGGGAAGCTGACCGGTCGTCCGCACAAGCCGTTTGACTACGTCGGCGCTGCTGATGCCGAGTATGTCATCGTGGCCATGGGATCTGGCTGTGACGTCGTCACCGAGACGGTTAACAAGCTCAACGCGATGGGCGAGAAGGTCGGTCTGGTGGCTGTCCATCTGTATCGTCCGTTCGACACCAAGCGTTTTGCTGCCGCACTGCCCGCTTCTGTCAAGAAGGTCGCTGTGCTGGATCGTACCAAGGAGTCCGGTTCTCTTGGTGAGCCGCTCTATCTGGATGTTGTTGCCGCTCTGACCGAAGAAGGCCGCAAGATCGAGGTTGTTGGCGGACGCTATGGCCTGGGTTCCAAGGAATTCACTCCGACCCATGTGAAGGCTGTCTTTGACAACCTGAAGCTGGCTGCTCCGAAGAACCACTTCACCGTCGGCATCGTGGATGATGTGACCAATACCAGCCTGCCCGTCGGTGAGATCTTCAATGCTGCTCCGGAAGGTGCAATCTCCTGCAAGTTCTATGGACTTGGCTCGGATGGTACCGTCGGTGCAAACAAGAACAGCATCAAGATTATCGGCGACCACACCGATATGTATGCGCAGGCTTACTTTGCCTATGACTCCAAGAAGTCCGGCGGTCTGACCGTTTCCCATCTGCGTTTCGGCAAGAGCCCGATCCAGAGCCCGTATCAGATCGATGCTGCTGACTTCACCGCCTGCCACAATCCGGCTTATGTGACGCAGTATGACATGCTGTCCACCCTGAAGGACGGCGGCACGTTCCTGCTGAACTGCCAGTGGAGCGACGAGGAGCTTGAGGCAAATCTGCCCGCCAGCATGAAGCAGATGATCGCCAAGAAGCACATCAAGTTCTATGCCATCGACGCGATTGATCTTGCCGCCAAGGTCGGCATGGGCAACCGTATCAACACGATCATGCAGGCGGCCTTCTTCAAGCTCGCTGAGGTTATCCCGTATGATCAGGCAGATGAATACATGAAGCAGTACGCCAAGAAGACCTACGGGAAGAAGGGCGATGCTGTTGTCAAGAAGAACTGGGACGCCATCGATATTGCTATCTCCGGTCTGCGTGAGGTAAAGGTTCCTGCAGAGTGGGCAAACGCCACCACCGGTGCCGAGCCGATGCATGTCAAGGGAGACAAGTACTTCGAGGAGTTCATCAAACCCGTTCTGGCTCAGGAAGGCGACAAGCTGCCGGTCTCCAAGATCGCTGCAGACGGCACCTGCCCGACCGGAACCACCAAGTACGAGAAGCGTGGCATCGCTGTTAAAGTTCCCTGCTGGGATGTCACCAAGTGCGTACAGTGCAATCAGTGCTCACTGGTTTGCCCGCATGCCGCTATCCGTCCGTATCTGATCGATGCAGACGCTGCGAAGCCCGAAACCTTTGTCACCAAGAAGGCCAACGGAAAGAATTTTGCCGGCAAGGAATATCGCATTCAGATTTCTCCGCTCGACTGCACGGGCTGCGGAAACTGCGTGGATGTCTGCCTTGGCAAGTGCCTGACCATGGAGCCTCTGGCAGAGCAGAAGGCCGAGCAGGAAGCCAACTGGGAGTTCGCTCAGACGCTGCCTGAGGTTGATCCGGCCATCCTCAACAAGACCATTGCCAAGGACAGCCAGTTCCTCAAGCCGCTCTTCGAGTTCTCCGGTGCCTGCGCAGGCTGCGGTGAGACGCCTTATGTCAAGCTGGTTACCCAGCTGTTCGGTGATCGCATGATGATCGCCAACGCAACGGGATGCTCCTCCATTTATGGCGGCAGCGCTCCGACCGTACCTTATACCACCAACGACAAGGGACAGGGTCCTGCCTGGGCCAACAGCCTGTTCGAGGACAACGCTGAGTTCGGCTACGGCATGTTCCTGGCGACCAAGCAGCGTCGGCTGAAGCTGGCAGAGCTGGTATCTGCTCTGGCAGAAACTGTTGACGATGAGAAGAAGGCCGTTTGCCAGGCCTGGCTTGATACCATGAATGACGGTGAGAAGTCCAAGGCGACCTCTGCTGCACTGGCTGCAATGGTGGATGGCATGGATGGTGATCTTGCCAAGCAGATCGCAGGCATGAAGGACATGATGGTCAAGAAGAGCCAGTGGATCTTCGGCGGCGACGGCTGGGCATATGACATCGGTTACGGCGGTGTTGATCACGTTCTGGCACAGGGTGAGGATGTCAACATTCTCGTTCTGGATACTGAGGTTTACTCCAATACGGGCGGACAGGCTTCCAAGTCCACTCCGACCGGCTCCGTTGCGAAGTTTGCGGCCTCCGGTAAGAAGACCCGCAAGAAGGATCTCGGCATGATGGCCATGTCCTATGGATATGTCTACGTGGCGACCGTCGCGATGAGCGCAAATCCGCAGCAGCTCCTCAAGGCGATGAATGAGGCTGAGGCTTATCCGGGCCCGTCCCTGATCATTGCCTATGCGCCCTGCATCAACCATGGTATCAACATGGCGCACGCGCAGATGGAGATCAAGCACGCTGTAGCCTGCGGTTACTGGCCGCTGTATCGCTACAACCCGGCTCTTGAAGAGCAGGGCAAGAATCCGCTGACCGTCGACAGCAAGGATCCCACCGAGAGCTATCAGGACTTCATCAAGGGTGAGGTTCGGTATGCATCTCTGGCCAAGCTGTTCCCGGCAACTGCAGAGGAAGCGTACAAGGTCAACGAAGAGGATGCAAAGCGTCGTCTTGAAAACTACAAGAAGATGGCTGCAAACTAATCGATCCCATTCAGGCACTGCCGAAAGGCAGTGCCTTTTTCATGCAGAAAATCCTGTTTTTTCCGGCTTTTCCTTATTCCGTGTAAAACTTGTCCAGATAGATGGCTGAAAGTTTGTCCGATTTCATTAATATGCTTGAATTCAGGAACCATATCCTCTATAATAAGTTCCTAGGGTTCAAAGAGGGGGGACGAATATGGCCAGACGTCGTAATCAGCCGAATGATCAGGAAGAAATAACAAACAGAAAGGATCCATTTCAAGATTCTGATTTCATAGATGAATTTTCTGAGGAAGATTCGGACGTAATTAACGAAGATGATTCGGATATGGATCGCGAAGACGGTGAGGACAATTCAGGCAGCCGGGGGTTTTTCTCCGCACGTACAACACGTGTACTGATTGCTGTCGTCATTATTCTTGTTGTCGTTCTCGTGGCGCTGATCTTAGCCCGGTTTTTTCTTCCGAAAAAGCAAAATGACGTTCCGAACGCCACGGATATAACAGAACAGTTCACACCTGCACCTACGGCCTATGAAGCGCTGCCGGTAGAAATTCCGGATGATCTGCCGGAATACTCTGACCTTCCGGAGGAGACTGAGGCCCCTGCTGCAGTCTTTACGCCGATTGTATTTGGGATCAGCACCCAGCCGGATGAAGCAGAGGTAACTGAAACACCCAGTCCGGCACCATCACCGACAGGAACACCGGAACCAACAGACACGCCGGAACCCACTGATACACCGCTTCCGATTATCCTGACCAATACACCAACGCCAACGCCGACTGCAACACCAACACCGACACCCGAACCAACGCCGACACCCAGTCCGACACCCGTGCCGGAGATCGGGCATGCAACGACCAACCGGGATGCCAATCTGCGTACAAGTGCCGTGTCATCCGGAAAAGTGATCAAAACGGTCAAGAAAAATGAGGCCGTGACCATTCACAATGCCGTCATCGATTCGAACCGGAATATCTGGTATTTTGTCACGGTTGATGATCTGAATACCGATGGCTGGATGCGTGACTACGTCCTCACACTGGATTCAGGAACAAGAATCAGTGTAACACCGTCTGTACCGGTGCCTGAAGAGAGTGCCGTATCAGACAGTCCAACCGAAATGCCGCCGCTTCCCGATGGCGTTATTGCCACCGGAAAGACCAATCATGATGCCAATCTGCGGAAAATCATGAACGGAACGGTTCTCCTTCAGCTGCGGAAGGGGCGCAGGCTCAATATTCTTTCCGCACGAACGGATAAAAAGGGAAGACTCTGGTACGAAGTGAAGCCGGAAAACAGCAGCAAAACCGGTTTTGTCCTCGCGTCGCTGATTAATCTGGATAAAGGCTATGTCATTTCAGATCCGACAGATGCCTCCGCTTCTGCCTTAGCTGCGGCTGAATCACCCGCAGCGGCTGAAACCGTGAACGAAACGCCTGAACCCGCTGAATCGGCTGAACCGGCTGAAGAGTTTCAGGAGGAACCGATTGGAAGCGGCGTCACGAATCACGATGCCAATCTTCGTAAAGTAAAAGGCGGAACCGTACTTACGCAGCTGAGAAAAGGCAGAAAAGTGACGATTTTTGCTGCCGAGACCGACAAAAAGGGCAGACTGTGGTATAAAGTTCAGCCAAGCAACAGCACTCGGATCGGATACATCATGTCCAATCTGATCGACCTGGATACGCCTCTTGACACGGATACAGAATCCGCTTCCGATCAGACCGCAGGAAGCACCCCGGTTCCGACTGCAGCTCCGCAGACGGCTGCGCTCCTGCCAACCGCGTCACCTGTGCCGGAGGAAATACAGGACCGGGATATTATCGGACGTGCCGTGACCAACCGTGCATCAAACGTTCGTGCAACCCCAACCTCCAACGGTCAGCTGGTCCGTCAGCTTTCCCGCGGAATTGACATCAACATCGTCGGGGTATTCTCGAACAATGGGGAAGTCTGGTATGAAATCGTCACACAGTCCGGAAAAACCCATGGTTTTGTCCGCGACTATGTGCTCAATATCTCCTTACTGGACAGCACCATTACACCCACGGCCTGGGAAGAAGGATTATAAATGCAGACAATTCTTGACGGGATCATAGAAATCATCCGGGAGGGCGGAAAGATTCTTCTTTCCGCCTCCTCCCTGCATGCAAAAGGAATTTCCAAAGGCGGGCATGCCAATTTTGTCACGGAATACGATTCTAAAATTCAGTCGTTCCTGATCGAAAAGCTGCACGCGCTTCTCCCTGAGGCGAATTTCATCGGGGAGGAGAACGGGCTTTCACTGTTTAATGAGCAGGACAGAAAAGGGTTTGCCTTCGTCATCGATCCGATCGACGGAACGAACAACTTCATAAAGGGCTATGAACCCTCTGTGATTTCCATCGGTCTTTTCCGTGACGGCATTCCCTTTATCGGCGTCATCTACAATCCGTTCCAGGATCAGACGTATTATGCCATGCGCGGGCATGGCGCCTTTCTGAACGGATCGCCGATCCATTCCTCGCAGGAATCCCTTGAAAACAGCCTGATATCCGTTGGGACTGCACCATACCAGCCGGAGCTGCATCCGAAGATGTTCGAGATCAGCGCGCTCTATCTCCGGCACGGCATGGATCTCCGGCGGAGCGGATCCGCCGCAATGGATCTGTGCCTTCTGGCCTCAGGAAAAACCGGCGTCTTCTTTGAGCCCATCCTGGGCCTGTGGGATTTTGCCGCAGGGACCATCATCTGCGAGGAGGCCGGCTGTGTCATCACGGATCTTGAGGGAAAACCCCTCACGTATGACGGAAGCTCAAGCATTCTGTGTGTATCCGAGGGCGTCAGCAAAGGCAGATATTTGCCCCGGGACCTTCAGTAAGCATAAAAAAAGGGAAGTCGCAATAAAGTGACTTCCCTTTTCTTTGGGCCTGAAACAGTCCGTCGGGTTACAGCACGCTGCGGGGGATCCACGTACGAATCAGGTTCCCGTTTTCCGTCCTGAACTCAATCAGGGCATAATTGTTTTCAAACGCAAACACCGTAACAGCGGTGCCGGCGAAAGCCGTTACATTCTGCGAGGCATAGTTCGCCCCCGGGCCAAAGCGCCCGCTGCAGTCCTGCGAAACAGTGTACTGTCCGATACTGCTCTCCGACGGCAGAGAACCGGGTTCAATGCTGAGGCAGTCGGCCGGCGCATACCCGCGTCTCAGGCCGCCCTGCGCGCTGAATTCAACCTGAATCCAGCAGTTTCCATTGCCATCCCGGGCAGAGGTCAGCGTGCTGATGTTTGTCCCGCTATCAAAATAGGTTCCAAGATCTGTATATGCTCTCCCCGGGCCGCACCGCACATGCATGGGCTGATTCAGTACGGCCTTTTTTCCTGCGTTAATGCTGTAACCCTGCGAAAAGCCTGAGACAGGGGAAAGCAGAATGAGCATGACGCTCAGCAGAGCCAGAAAAAACAGCGGCCGGTTTCTGACTGCGACAGACATGGGATCACCTTCCATCATCAAGGTTTCTTTTTATGTACGTGTCCACACAATTAATAAACGAATCGGTCAGGGCAGTTTATCCCTCAAATCAAAAAATGGTTCAAGCCGGCCCGGCATTGACACGCTGACCAGGCCGGTTCCCAAATCGCTTTTTTATCATAATTATTTCACGGGGCGGTCCATATGAATTGACTAATCCGTAAAAATACAATAGAATAGGTGGTATCAAATTGCGGGTTTCCGCAGGATGTAAGAGAGGTTATTGAATATGCAGAAGAAAGTCCTGATCATTGGTGCGGGGGTCATCGGGTGCGCAGTTGCACGCGGACTTTCGCGATATCAGATTGATCTGACAGTGCTTGAGCGCGGGCATGATGTCTGCGAAGGTGCAAGTAAGGCAAACAGTGGCATTGTCCACGCCGGCTTTGACGCAAAGCCGGGGACCATGAAAGCACGCCTGAATGTGGAAGGATCTCAGCAGTATGAATCTTTCTGCCGCGAACTGGGTGTGCCGTATTCCCAGCCAGGTGCCATGGTTCTTGCTTTCTCTGATGAAGAAATGGAAACGGTTCAGAGGCTCTATCGGCAGGGAATTGAAAACGGTGTAAAAGAATTGTCCGTTCTGACCGCCGCCGAGGTTCTTGCCCTTGAGCCAAATGTGAACAAAGAGGTCAGGAGAGCCCTTCTGGCGAAAACCAGCGGACTCGTTTCCCCTTATGAACTGACCTATGCGCTGGCGGATCATGCCGCGCTCAACGGCGCACACTTTATTTTCAATCAGGAAGTCAGCTGCATCGAAAAGGCAAACGGGGGATTTGTCGTCAAGACACAGGACAACCGGTATGAAGCGGACGTCGTCATTAACTGCAGCGGCGTAAGCTCTGCCATGCTGCATAACCAGCTGAGCGATGACAAACGGGAGATCATCTACCGGCGCGGACAGTACTGGCTTCTGGATCATGATGTCAACCGGCTGTTTACCAGGACCATGTTCCAGTGCCCCTCAAAGATGGGCAAGGGCGTTCTGGTTTCCCCGACGGTTCACGGCAACATCCTCCTCGGCCCGACCGCAGAGGATATTCCTGATTCCCGCGATACCGATACCACGGCAGAAGGTCTGGCAAATGTCCTCAGTACCGCAAAGAAGACCTGGCCCGGCATCAATACCCGCACGGGAATTACGAATTTCTCCGGCATTCGTGCCCACGAGAAAAACGATGACTTCCTTGTCGGTCCGGTCAGCGGCGTGCCCGGCGCGTATGAGACGGTGGGCATTGAGAGCCCCGGCCTGACCTCAGCGCCTGCCATTGCCAGACTTCTTGTCGGAACGATTGCTGAAAATGAGCATCTGACAGAGAAGGCTGACTTTAAGCCTGCCATTCCGCTTCCGAAGCCGTTCAACGAAATGAATGACGATGAGCGCCGCCAGGCGATTGCCGAAAATCCGCTGAACGGAAAGCTGATCTGCCGCTGCGAAGTCGTTACCGAGGCGGAAATTCGTGCGGCAATCCGTCGTCCTGTGGGGGCAACCAGCATTGACGGCGTCAAGCGTCGGACCAGAGCCGGCATGGGAAGGTGTCAGGGCGGTTTCTGCTCACCCCGTGTTGCAGAGATCCTCTCCGAGGAACTTGGAATCCCGATGACGGAAGTGACTAAGAGCGGCAATTCAAGCAAACTGCTGGTCGGCAGGCTTGAAGATTCCTATGCGGAGGTGTAAGTATGGCAGCCTATGGAATTGATGTGGATATTTTAATCGTCGGCGCAGGTCCCGCAGGTCTTGCAGCAGCTGTTGCCGCTAAAGAAGCCGGAATCGACAATCTGGTTGTCCTCGAGCGTGAGGACCATCCGGGCGGGATTCTGCGTCAGTGCATTCACAACGGATTCGGTCTGCATCGGTATAACGAAGAGCTGACCGGACCTGAATATGCGCAGAGGGACATTGACAAGGCGGAAGCGCTGGGAATTGACATTCGCTGCGGAACGACGGTACTTTCTGTCGAGGCGGATCACACCGTTACCGCGGTCAGCACGGCACGCGGTCTTGAGACGTATAAGGCGAAAGCCATCATTATGGCAATGGGATGCCGCGAGAGACCCCGCGGGGCAATCGGCATTCCGGGAGCCCGCAGTGCCGGTATTTATACCGCCGGCACGGCACAGAAGTTTGTCAATTTGGAAGGCTTCATGCCAGGCAAACGGATTGTCATTCTCGGTTCCGGCGATATCGGACTGATTATGGCCCGCCGCATGACCCTTCAGGGAGCAAAGGTTCTGGCCTGTGTTGAGCTGATGCCGTATTCATCCGGTCTGAAGCGGAACATTGTCCAGTGTCTGGATGACTATGGGATCCCGCTGTATCTCAGCCATACCGTCACCAATATTGAGGGCGGCGACCGCCTGACCGGCGTCACTGTGGCAAAAGTAGACGAGCACCGTATGCCGATTCCCGGATCCGAGATCCATTTTGACTGCGACACGCTCCTCCTGTCTGTCGGCCTGATTCCGGAAAATGAGCTCAGCAATCAGGCTGGCCTTGAAATCAGCCCGTTTACCAGCGGTCCTGTTGTCAATGACGTTTTCGAGTCCAGCGTTCCCGGCATCTTTGCCTGCGGAAACGTCCTGCATGTGCATGATCTGGTTGACTACGTCTCTCAGGAAAGCACCGAGGCCGGAAAAGCGGCAGCGGAATACATCCGCCGGGAGTCCTTTAACGGAAAGACCGTAGCGGTTCAGGACGGAAACGGCGTGCGCGGAACCGTTCCGCAGAAGATCCTCCTGGATAAGGACAAGAAGGTCAATCTCATGTTCCGTCCCTCCGGCGTGTTCGAAAAGGCACAGGCCATTGTCACGCAGGGGGATACCGTTCTGGTAAAGAAGCGTGCCCAGATCTTTACCCCGGGTGAGATGGTGGTCATTCCGCTGGATACGACAAAGCTGGCCGGCGAGGACCCGGTTAAAGTCAGCATTGAGAAGGTGTAAAAAGATGGAAGAAAAACAGATCGTTTGCATTAACTGTCCTCTGGGATGCCGCATTACGGTAACCATGGATGGAAATGAAATCAAAAAAATCGAAGGCAATACCTGCAAGCGCGGAGAAGTGTACGCGAGACAGGAAGTGCTCTCTCCGGTTCGTGTCATCACCGCGGTTCTCCCGGTAGAGGGAAGTCCTGTTCCGGTCAGCGTGAAAACCGCTGCTCCGATTCCGAAAAACAAGATTTTTGAGTGCATGGCCGAAATGGGGAAGACCAGTCTTAAGGCGCCCATTCATATGGGTGATGTGATTGTTCCCAATATTCTGGGAACCGGGGTCAACGTGGTTGCCACAAAGTCTGTCGGCTAACATAAAACAGTACGGGCTCAGTCTCTGACTGAGCCCGTACTTTGGCAGATCATGGATCAGGCCTGTGCCTTCATTTCATCCAGCAGTTTTTCCGCACTGACCAGGCGGACACACAGCGTAAACAGCTTCGCGGCGGTGGTCAGTTCAGACAGCGTCGGATAGGTCGGCGCAATCCGGATATTGGAATCATTGGGGTCCTTCCCGTAAGGCCAGGTTGCGCCTGCACCGGTCATGATGACGCCGGCTTTTTTGGCCCGCGCCACGATCGCCTTTGCGCATCCCGGCATCGAATCAAAGCTGATAAAATAGCCGCCCAGCGGTTTCGTCCAGGTTCCGATGTTCAGTTCCCCAAGATTCTTCTCAAGGGTTTCCTCCACAATTTCAAACTTCGGGCGAATAATATCCGCATGCTTGCGCATATGTTCCACCATTCCGTGAATATCCCCAAAGAACCGCACATGACGCAGCTGGTTCACTTTATCGTGTCCGATGGTCTGGTGACGAAGCTGGCGCTTGATATCCTCCATGTTGTTGGGCGATGTCGCCAGCGCAGCGATGCCGCTGCCGGGGAAGGTGATTTTGGAGGTGGAGGCAAATTTGTATACCAGATCCGGATTTCCCGCGCGCTTGCACTCGGCCAGAATTTCGATCAGGTAATCCTGATGATCATCATACAGATGGTGCATTCCATAGGCGTTGTCCCAGAAAATGCGGAAATCTTTTGCCGCGGGTTTCAGTCTGGCAAACCGCCGGACCGTTTCATCCGAGTAGGAATACCCCTGAGGGTTGGAATATTTCGGCACACACCAGATGCCTTTGATGCGGTCATCTTCCTGAACGAGTTTTTCAATCATGCTCATATCAGGGCCCGTCGGAGACATGGGAACGGGAATCATTTCCGCACCGAAATACTCGGTGATGGCAAAATGACGGTCATAGCCGGGAACAGGGCAGAGGAAACGGACTTTATCCAGCTTGCACCACGGTGTACTGCCCAGAACGCCATGCGTATAGCAGCGGGAAACCGTGTCGTACATGACATTGAGGGACGAGTTGCCATAAATGATAATATCATTCGGATTGTTTTCCATCATGTCGCCCAGCAGAACCCGTGCCTCATCGATGCCGGTTAACTGACCATAATTCCGACAGTCTGTCCCATCCTCACAGGTAAGATCTGAATTGGAATCCAGTACGTCCATCATCGCCATTGACAGGTTCAGCTGATCCTGACTGGGTTTGCCCCGGCTCATATCCAGATGCAGTTCGAGCGACTGAAAATGCTTGTATTCTTTTTTCAGTGCAGCAAGTTCACTGGTCAGCTCTTCCTGTGACATTTCGGTGTATGGCTTCATCGCAATCATCCTTTGCATTTTGAAATTGGCTATTGCCCAAATTGATGGTTGAATTCTATCATGTCACCTCAAAAAATGCAAGTTTGACATCAAAGAATTTCACAAATAGTCTAACCTTTACGCAATTATATGGGCAGGGCTGCACGAAAGAGCAGTCGCTGCATATGACTTTTACCGAAAAAACGCCGTTACTGACCGGCGTTCAGGAAAGGAAAACCGGATGGAGTGGCTTGTTTCAAACCAGGGAAATGGTTTACCGCTTTCGGAATACATCCGCCGCTGTGTCGATGATGTTCCGCAGCGGGTGATTCGTGAAATGATTCAGAAAAGGGACATCAAAATCGACGGCACGCGGATTCAGGGAGATGTACCGCTTCAGGAGGGTCAGACCCTTACGCTGTACTGGCCCCGTTCGTACCTGCTGACCCTCATGAGTCCGGACATGCTGCCCGCTGTCGTTTACGAGGACACGCATGTGGTCATCCTCGACAAGCCAGCGGGCCTCCTGTCCCAGAGCGAAAGCCTGTATTCCATCGGAAACAATGCCCTGGACCTGATGCGAAAAGAACTGAAACGCCGGGGCGAGCCGGCGGAGGAACTGGTTCTGTGTCATCGCCTGGATGTCATGACCGGGGGACTGCTGGTTTTTGCCAAAGATTCTGAATCCGCCGAAATCCTTCTGTCCGCTTTTGAAAATCGAACCATTGAGAAAACCTATGTCTGCGATGTAAAAGGCTGTCCATCCCAGCGCTCCGCCGTGCTTAATGCGTGGCTGCGAAAAGACGAAAAGGCAGCCCTTGTCTCCGTAACCGATTATCCCGCACGGGGCGCTGTTCCGATTCGCACCGGATATACCTGCCTCAGTCCGGGGCCGTATGCCCGGCTTCAGGTCCAGCTGTATACCGGGAAAACCCATCAGATCCGGGCGCATCTGGCCCATATTGGCCACCCGATCCTGGGAGATGACAAATACGGCGACCGGGACCTGAACCGAAAGCTCGGCATCCGGCATCAGCGTCTCTGGTCAACCCGTCTGGTTTTCCACACAGAGGGCTGTCTCTCCGGTTTAAACGGAAAAATCATTGAGACAGCCTATCCATACGACATTCCCGGAAAAGAAAGGTACGGTTCACATGATTAAACTGATCGCGCTGGATATGGACGGAACCATTCTGTTAAGTGATCATAAAACCATTCACCCGGAAAACATCCGGGTGATCCGCGAGGCCCAGGCCGCCGGCATCCAGGTTTTTATTTCCACCGGGCGTCTGCCTGAGGATGTTTCGGATTTTCTGCACAGAGCCGGCCTTTCGTGTGCAATGGTCTGCTGCAACGGCGCCTGTGCTTACAGCGGCCCGCTTCCGGAGGGAAAGCCGCTCGCTCAGCATGTCTTTTCCGCCGATCTGGCCAACCAGGTCATCGATATCATGCTGCCTTATCACATTATGATTAATGCCTTTGAACCTGGACAGGTATCCACCGTCGCCCGCTCAGAATCGCACCATTACCATCTTCTGGAAAGAGGGCTGATCCGTGAGGAAAGGGGAGAGGCGGCTCTGCGGGCCAGTGCCCGGAAAGGCATTCTGAAATTCTATACCATGGAATCTCCAGACACTGCCTCCGTATTCTCCCCGCTCATGGAAGCGCTTCGGCAGGATCTTGCCCGGAATTGTCACGGCATCCAGATCACCCGATCCTCACCGGGAATTGTCGAGGTAATGCCTGAACAGGTTGGAAAAGGGCTTACGCTGATTCAGATTGCCGCAGCCCTTGGCATAACACCGGCAGAAATCATGGCTGTCGGGGATGAGGAAAATGATCTTGACATGCTTGAGCGCACAGGCTTTCCTGTTGCCATGGCAAATTCAAGTCCGAAGGTGCTCCTTGCCTGTCCGCTGATCACCCTTGACAACGACTCCGCGGGCGCCGCAGAGGCGATCCGGTATGCCATGGGAAAGCAGGGGACGTTCTGCCGAAAGAATGACGCGCATCCGGAGGCGTAAAAATGCCCGGCGCTTCGGCGCCGGGCTGTACGCTGCGTTCTGAGCACTTTGCCTAGATGGCAAAGATGACACGGTTTTTGGCAAGACTGCATTCGATCCGGGCTGCCGCTTTTGTCAGCAGCTCGATTTCAGCCTCATGAAAACGATCCGGCACCGAGCTGTCAATGTCCATTACACCAACCACTTTCCCGTCCAGATGAACAGGGATCACCAGTTCGGATCTGGAATTGGCATCACAGGCAATGTGTCCCGGGAAACGATTCACATCCGGCACGCAGATCGTTTTATCGGCAACGGCCGCAGACCCGCAGACACCCCGGCCGAGGGGAATGGTGATACAGGCAGGCAGGCCGCAGAAAGGCCCCAGCTGCAGCGCCTCCCCCTGCAGAAAGTAAAACCCGCACCAGTTGATATCCGGAAGCGTAAACCGGATATAGGCGCTGAGATTGGCCAGATTCGACAGCGGGTGTACGGAGAGATCAATCAGCGATTCGATACTTTTGAGCATTTCATCCATTGCTTTTATTCCTTTCTGTCAGTTGAGCCAAAGCCTCCGCGGCGGATTCCGTCAGCGTCATCATCGCCTGTAATTCCAAAGGGAAGAAAGATCCCCTGTGCAACGGCTTCATTCCGCTTGATATCCAGCGTCTTTCCGCTCAGGGAATCATTCGTCATGCGAAGAAAAATGTGCCCCTCATTCTCGGCATGTGAGTAGTCACTGTCGATCACGCCCACGCTGTTATCCAGCTGAAAACGGTATTTGAAGCCGAGGCTGCTGCGCGGAAACAGCAGCAGGACGTATCCCGGGTCAATCAGTGCCCGTATCCCGGTAGGAATCAGAATGGTCTGCTGAGGAAGCAGATGAATGGGGACGGTCGTAAAAAAATCATAGCCCGCAGAGCCCACGGTTGCACGGCGCGGCATGCGGATCTCCTCATAGATCCGGTCTGCCTCCCGGATGTCCGGAAACGCGTTCTTCATATCCTCAATAAAACGTTCCCGCGATACTTTTTCAAAATTTGCTACCACCATACGATGTAAACCCTTTCCCTGAAATCAAGCTGAATCGGTGGGAAGCTCCGCTGTCCCAATCGTTTTTACGTTGACAAAACCTATCCTCTGTGTATAATGTATGCGTTCAATCCATGATGATCATGGTACGAAAAACTGACCCTGTGCCTTTTTCTCTGTGCTCCGGATAACATTCAGGCACCCCGGAGGAGCGGCCTGCCGCGCAACGACCGTTTGTCAGCTTCGGAGCAGGACGAGCCATTCCGGCCAAGACAGATTTGACACCCAGAAAGGAGTAACTACGAATGTCTTTATCCTATCATATGACCATAGCAGGTCTCGAACGGGATCTTCCGCTTTGCCCGCTGAACGATGAATTATGCATCGGTGCGTTTGTCATCTTTGGTGACTGCGAACTGACAGAGGCATGCTCAAGAGAGCTCCTCAAGCGCGCTCCCGAATTTGACTACATCATTACCGCCGAAAGCAAGGGAATTCCCATCGCCTATGAAATGGCCCGTCAGATTGGCGCAAAGAAGTGGCTCCTCGCCAGAAAGGGCGTCAAACTGTACATGAAAGATGTCGTCGGTGTCGAGGTTCGTTCCATTACCACGGACCACGTACAGAAGCTCTATATCGACGGTGAGGATGCCAGGCTGATGCACGGAAAGCGCATCCTGATCGTGGATGATGTGATTTCAACCGGTGAAAGCCTCAAGGCACTGGAAGAGCTGGTTGAAAAAGCCGGCGGCAACATCGTTGGCCGCATGGCCATCCTTGCCGAGGGCGATGCACAGGACCGGAAGGATATTATCTATCTTGAAAAGCTTCCTCTGTTCCACAAAGACGGGTCAGTCATTGAGTAAACGAACAAGAGAAAGACGGAACATGTCCGTCTTTCTTTTTTATTTCTTGGAAAAACTGATCTTATTTTCCTGGTGATGCAGGAGACGGTCGATATTCGCCCGATGACGGTAAATCGCCAGAGCGGCCTCAAAAACGGTCAGCAGGAAAACCGGCAGTTCAAACGGCTTCTGCGTCACAAGAACAGACAAGGGAAAGGCCACTGCGGCAAGAATCGAGCCGAGGGAAACATAACGGGTCAGGAACACCGTGACAACAAAGACAGCAAACGAAATCAGTGCAGGCACCGGCAGGGCAACAAGAAGACTGCCGAAACTGGTTGCTATCCCTTTTCCGCCTTTAAAACCAAAGAAAATCGGATAGTTATGTCCCAGAACAGAAAACACCGAGCCCAGCATTGCACCAAATGTGCCTCCAACCAGCCATTTTCCCAGAAGAGCCGCAATGACGCCTTTCAGCATATCCCCGATCAGGGTAATCGCTGCCGCCTTCATGCCCATGACACGCAGCATATTGGTCGCCCCGGCATTTTTGCTGCCTTTGTTCCGGATATCTCCGCTGCCGCTCAGCTTTGAGTAAATGATGCCGGTGGAGCAGCTTCCCAGAAGATAGCTGATCACAATAGTCAGAACAATTTTCATGAACGATCGGTCCTTTCTTTTTGGCGGAGAATAAAGCGCAGGGGAGTTCCCTCAAAACCAAAGGTTTTCCGAAATGCATTCTCTATGTAGCGCTGATAGGAGAAGTGCATCAGCTTTTCATCGTTGACAAACAGCACAAATGTGGGAGGTGCGACGCTCTGCTGTGTTGCATAGTAGATTTTCAGTTTTTTGCCCATCACCGTCGGCGGCTGAAGTGCCCCGGTGATATCTGCCAGCACATCATTCAGAAGACCGGTGGTAATCCGCCTCTGCGCCTGCTCATGCACCTCAAGGACTTTCTCAAGCACCTTGTCCACCCGCTGACCGGTTAATGCAGAAATGAAGAGGACCGGAACATAATCCATAAACTTGAGATCATTCAGGATCTGCTTGCGGAACGTCTCCATGGTATTGGTGTCTTTTTCAATGGCATCCCATTTGTTGACCACAATCACACAGGCTTTTCCTTCTTCGTGAATGTATCCGCCGATCTTCGTATCCTGTTCCGTGACCCCGTCCCGCGCATCAATCAGGAGGAGTGCCGTATCGCATCGCCGGATGGCCGCCAGTGAACGGATAATGCTGTAACGTTCAATGGATTCATCCTCGATGGCCCGCTTGCGCCGGATTCCGGCGGTATCAATGAGCGTAAAGCGATGCCCGTTCCAGGTGAGGGGTGCATCAATCGCGTCCCGGGTCGTTCCAGCAATGTCGGATACCATTGTCCGCTCCTGACCCAGCAGCCGGTTCACGAGACTGGATTTGCCCACATTGGGCCGTCCGACCACCGCAATGCTGACGGTCTCATCCGTTTCGTCATTTTCCTCACACTCCGGAAAATGCTCAATCAGCGCGTCCAGCAGATCGCCAAGCCCTGTCATATTCGTTGAGGAAATCCCGTACGGATCGCCAAGCCCCAGCGAATAAAACTCATAAATGCTGTCCTGCTGAGCCATTGAATCGATTTTATTGACCACCAGGATGACCGGCTTGCTGCTCCGTCTCAGCAGCGTGGCCACATCCTCATCATCTGCCGTCAGTCCTGTCCGTCCGTCCACAAAAAACAGGATGACATCACAGGTATCGATGGCAATCTGGGCCTGATGACGCATCTCTTTCAGAAAAACATCATCCGAATGGGTGTCAATTCCGCCGGTATCAATCAGGGTAAACCCATGTCCCAGCCATTCACTGTCCGCATAGATCCGGTCACGCGTCACGCCGGGGGAGTCCTCGACAATCGAGATGCGATGTCCGCTGATCCGGTTAAAAAAAGTCGATTTGCCAACGTTCGGCCGTCCGATGACCGCAACAAGGGGTTTTGCCATAATATGTTATTCCTCCGTTCCGCGCAGGGCATAAAGCAGATCTCCGCCGTCATTGGGGACGGGGATCACAGGAATACCCAGACGTTCCTGTAATTCGCTGAGTGTCATATCATCCAGGAAAACATCGTCACCCTTGCGCAGCATATTTTCAGTAATCAATATTTCATCCGCCTGTTTTCCGGACAGCTGTTCAAGCAGATCTCTGCCGGTTAAAAGTCCGGCGACAGTAACGGTCTCACCGAAGAAACGGTTGATCACCGCCTGAACGGTAATTTCAACGCCGGGAAACGGGCAGGTGGAAATCAGTTTTTCCATGAACGGGGCAGCCGATGTCCCGGTTGCCACAATGACCTTCCTGCCTCTGCAGCTCCCGTCCGGGTCCAGACGATAAGCCGCCCGGAACTCAGTTTCAAACCGTCTCAGCAGCCCCACACCGTTTTCGTACTGCGGATAATCCTCATAGGCCTCATCCGGTGGAATGGGGAGACCGGCAATCTGATAAAACTCATCTGAAGGGAAAACAAAACGGGTGCCGTGCTCTCTCAGCATCTCTGTCCGGACCTCGTCCGCAATCCGGATGACATCAGCCGCTTCCTCCCGGGTATACGGTCTCAACGGAAAAAGATGTTCCCTGTATCTGGTCAGGCCCACCGGCACCAGCGCTGCGCTGAGTGCGTGGGGCATGAATCCGGTCAGATCGGAAAGTGTTCTGCGCAGTTCATCCCCGTCGTTAATTCCGGGACAGAGAACGATCTGACAGTGAAAACTGATTCCGTTATCCGCAAACCGCTTCAGATGCTCCATGATTCTGTCCGCATGAACGTGATGGAGCATCTTCTTTCTCAGCTCTCCGTTTGTCGTGTGAACGGAGATATAGAGCGGACTGGCATGGCGCTCAATGATTCGGTCCATCTCAACCCGGGGGAGATTCGTCAGGGTCACAAAGTTTCCGGCCATCAGCGAAAGGCGCCAGTCATCATCCCGGATATACAGAGACTCCCGCATCGCAGGGGGCATCTGCTCAATAAAACAGAAGATGCAGTGATTGGCACAGGTCCTCGGGTGACTCATCAGGGAGGACTCAAGTGTCAGGCCAAGGGGCGCCTCTGTCTTCTTGTCGATCACCACCTGACGCCTCGTTCCATCCACGCCCTCTACACGGATGGACAGATGCGGTCTGGCCGTCAGATACTGATAATCGACCAGATCGAGCACAGGAACATCTCCGATGCTGATCAGCGTTTCACCGGCCTTAAGCCCGGCTTTTGACGCAAGAGAATGAGGGGCTACCTCCACAATTTTCTGCGGCATACCTGATCTCCTCTCCTGTCATTCTTCGGTGTATTATCGCCGATTTACTCCTGAAAGTCAAGGCAGACAGAAGGGCGCCTCTTTACCGCAAAGCCCACTTATGCTAAAATACTCCTGTTTTTGCGGCAGGGGAAACCCATTCAGAAAGAGGGCATTGCATGAGCACAAAATCACCATCCCAGATCCCGTCCGGGCAGCCGAATGAGGAGGATCTGGAGATTCATCCGACTTTTTTCCAGCGTATTCTGGCACTGCTCGGTGTCATCGCGCTGATCGGCCTGTTTCTGGCCCTGCTTTATCTGATTCGCAGGATGGCCTGACAGTCCACGGTAAACATATGTCCATTCTCCTGTGTCTGCCTCCGGGCAGAGATCAGACAGGAGCATTTTTCTATGTCAATGAAAACGATTTTTCCGGTATTGGGAGGAAACAAATGTCTGCACGCATTTTGATTGTGCTGTTTATTCTTCTGAGCATTGCCTACAACGCGGTCCTTTCCTTTGTCGCGCAAAAGCAGCGGCAGAAACCGCTGCCCGTCTCGGTCAGCGATGTCTATGATCCGGCACGCTATCAGAAATTTCTCGCTTACAAGGCGGATTACCGCCGCCTGAGTTATCTGTTTCAGCTGCTCGGGCTGCTGGTGGAACTGCCACTCCTTTTCTCCGCTCTCTATCCGGCAGCGGAGCGGTTATGCGGGGGAAATCCTTACCTGATCGCCCTGCTGACCTATGTGATTTTCCTGTTTCCCGAAACGATTCTTTCCGGAATCCGCAGCGGCATTTCGACCTTTCACATCGAAGAAAAGTACGGAATGAACAAAAAGACCGTCCGTGAATTCATCAAGGACTTCTGCATTGAAACGGTCCTTGAAATTCTCATCATGGTCCTGCTGACCCTCTTTATCACGTTTGTGGGGGAACACATGGACGCATGGACCGGTCATTTCAGCATCGGTCTCCCCGGTGCCGCCAAAATCGCTCTGATTCTTTTCGCAGCCTTCTTTCTCATCGTGGTTCTCCTGAATCTGATTTCCTATCAGGCCCTTCGCCTTCAGTACCATTTTACACCCATGCCCGAAGGGCCGCTTCTTGACAAGATCCGCAAACTGCAGGAAGGATCAAAGAAGAAAGTAAAGGCTGTCTATATCTACGATGAATCCAGAAAATCGACCTCGAAAAATGCCTTCCTTCTGAAACTGTTCTGGCACCGTGAGTTTGGCATTGCAGACAATTTCATCAATGAAAACGAAGAGCGGGAACTCCTTGCCGTTCTCTCACATGAAATCGGGCATCTGAAACATCGGAAAAACTGGCGCAACTACCTGTCCTATCTGAGTATTGTCCTGCTTTTCCTGGTGATCATCGGGCTCATTGCCTGGCCGTCTCCCGTTCTCCGGTTTGTTGACTGGGTCAATCAATCCTTCGGGATATCCGTCACCAACTACACCATGATTCTGAACGTTTTCTCAGCCCTTCTGGGCCCGGTGAGCATTCTTTTCGGCCTCTTCCATAACAGCCGGTCAAGGGCAGAGGAGTATGAGGCCGACCGTGAGGCAGTATCCAATGGATACGGTCAGGAACTGATCGCCACCTTCAAACGCCTCAGCAATGATGAACTGGTGGATGTTAACCCGCACCCGCTGATCGAAACACTCGAATATGATCATCCCGGGATGGCCAATCGAATCGCCGCCATTCAGCGGGAGATAGCCAGTCGCCGGCAAATGGCCGGATGAAACAGCGCCTTCCCGCAGGATACACGGCTTATAGAGGAGGACAGAACCAATGAAAATTGCATTGATATCCGACATTCATGCCAATGTAACGGCACTGAAAGCCATTCTCCGCGACATTAAACATCAGGGAGCAGACCGCATCCTGTCGCTGGGCGATCAGGTGAACCTGGGGCCCTGTCCGCGTGAGACCCTGGATCTCCTCTCGCAGGAACACGTGACATGTCTCATTGGGAACCACGAACGCTATGTGCTTGAGGCAATGGACGGGAAAAGCGGCTATGAAGGGGCAAACTTTGACCTGGTCCGTTTCACGGCCTCCCAGGTCACACGAAATGATCTCCTTCTTCCTGAAACCGCCGTCCTGGGACCGGTCTTATTCTGTCATGCGCTGCCGGGAAAGGATTCCTTTCCGGTTTACGATCCGGACCGTGTACAGAAGCTGCTGCCGGACTGTTCATTCGGCCGTTATTCGCACATCGTGTGCGGTCACGGGCATAACCCGACACAGATCACCTTTAACGGCATCCAGATTGACAGTATCGGAAGCAGCGGATGCATGGATGCGGGGATTCCGGGCGCCGCCATGTATTCTATGCTCTGGCTTTATGAAAACGGCATCACCGTGATCCGGCCGCGCTTTGTCACTTATGATGTCCATGAGGTCATGCGCCAGTTCATTCAAAAAGGCCTTTTCGAGTCCTGTCCGATTCTCTCCCGCATCATCTGTCAGCAGATGACAGACAATCTGAGTGTTCTGGTTCCGTTTGTCGCATTGGCCAGTCAGTTGGCGAAAGAGGCCGGGGAAAGCCATATTACGCCGGAAATATTCGGGAGGGCGGATGAACAGTTTGACTGGGCGGACGGGCTGCGTTCCGCCGAATACTGGGAAAAGGTGCTCCGTGATCTCCGGTCCTGTTCCATTGATGTGTGATCCATCCGGGAAAACAGCCGCAAAAAGGCAGCGAAAGAACACCTTCTTTCGCTGCCTTTGTTATTCTCAGCAGGCACAGAGATGGATCTGCTGGGACATGTAATCATTCCACGCCGTTCGGAGCGGATAACCGCGCTGCATCAGTTCATCTCCGCCATACACCAGACCGGTTTCCGTATCCTGATAATCCAGTGCCGGATCAAGACCGGTCAGACGAAGCAGTTTCGGCTTCTGCTGCGGAAACGCCTGTGCATAAACATGTGTGACAATCGCCTCCCGGCGGTCAGCACTGACCGACATCCACGCGGCCTCGTTGCCCTCATACGGATTTTTCAGCCGATAGAAATCCCCGTAGAACAGGGTCTGTTGCCATTCATGCACCCGTTTGTTCATTTCCCGGATCATTTCCAGTTCTTCCGCGGTCAGTTTCTGCAGATCCAGCTCATAACCATAGGTCCCGCACATCGCGACAGCGGCGCGGGTCGCCAGAGGCGTCAGTCGTCCGGTCTGATGGTTGGGAACGGCGGAAACATGAGCACCCATGGCAGAGGGCGGGAAGAGAAGGGAAGTGGAGGATTCGATACGGCAGCGCATCCAGGCATCCGTATCATCCGAGCACCAGGTCTGAGGCATCAGGCAGAGAATGCCGAGATCAAACCGTCCGCCGCCGCTTGCACAGCTTTCAAACAGCACGTTGGGAAACTGACCGGTAATCCGTGTCATGATCTCATAGAGTCCGAGAATATACCGATGGCCCAGTTCCTGCTGCTGATCCGCCGGAAGGTTGGCACCCCACATGGAAATGTTGCGGTTCATATCCCATTTCACATAATCCACATTCCCGCGGGTCAGCGCGTCCGTAATCGCGGCAACGATATAATCCCTGACCTCTTTGCGTGTCAGGTCCAGCACCAGCTGATTTCTGCATTCGAGACGTTCACGCCCCTCTACATGGATACACCAGTCCGGATGCGCTCTGTACAGATCACTGTCCGGTGAAATCATCTCCGGCTCCACCCACAGGCCAAATTTCAGTCCGAGGCCGTGAATGGCATCGCTCAGATGTCGAAGACCATGGGGGAGCTTATTAAGGTCATCCACCCAGTCACCCAGTGAGCTGTGATCCGAGTTCCGTTTTCCAAACCAGCCATCATCCAGAACGAACAGATCGATCCCGACATCCGCTGCACAGGCTGCAAGGCTCAGCAGTTTTTCCTCATTGAAATCAAAATACGTGGCTTCCCAGTTGTTGATCAGAATCGGCCGGCTGGCAGCGGCGAACGGCCCGCGGGTAATCCGTTTGTGAATAAAGGAATGGTAGCGCCGGCTCATTCCGCCCAGTCCCTGGGAGGAGAACACCAGATACGCATCCGGCGTATCAAATGAGGAGCCGGAAGTCAGTTTCCAGCGGAAATTGAACGGATTGATTCCCACGGAAGCCCTTGCCATGCCAAACTGGTCCACATTGACCGAGGCAGCAAACGAACCGCTGTAACAAAGCGCAAAGCCGTATGCCTCGCCGCTTGTCTCCGTTGCATCGCGGGAGAGGAGCACCATAAAGGGACTTGTCTGAAGAGAGGACGCGCCCCGCTCCGTGGAAACACCCTGAATGCCCGGATAAAGCGGGCGCCGGAAAGGTTCGCGTTCCCGTGCCCAGGCACCGCTGAGCGTCAGCAGATCCATATCGGCCGCTTCAAAATCGACCGAAACGCTCATCGCCTGCTCAACAAAAACGGGACTGTCGCCGCCGTTATGGATTCGAATCCGCCTTGCAAGCACATCGAGGTCCGGCCAGATCGTATAAAACAGTTCTACCGAAAGATTGCTGGGATGATCACGAAGGGTGACAATCAGGGTTTCTGCTCCTTCGCCCGAGGCCGAGGGCATTCCGGGAATCTCCGGTTTGCCGGTGATAATCTTATGCGATTCGTAAACAAGATCCAGCGCGTGCGTCCCGTTGGAATGAATGAGGTGAAGCATTCCGGGGCGGAGATCGCTGCCGCCAAATGCAGGACACTCAAGCGGCAGTGAATCAAGCGACTGTTCATGAAGGGTAAAGTTCTCCTCCGTAAAACGGGTCAGACGGTTTATCATCGTATCATGTACCGCTCTGACAGAAGGACCCCAATACAGGTGAACCGGATATTTTCCGTCGGCCAGTTCAAAGACATAACTGGTATGCTCTGTTTTCAGATGGAAGCAGCTTGTTTCAAATGTAATCGCCATGAACATTCCTCCTCCAGTTTAAAAGTAGAGATCCTGCCTGATGGTTCAGTTTCAATTCCGATTGGCTGAAGTGTACTGAATTGTGATGCCGGTGTCAAGCAGAAAAGCGTTTGAGTCCGGTCCGCTGCTTTTTCCTTTCTGGAAAAAGCGCTGAAAAAAATGAAAAAAACATCTGTTTTATCCGTTGACAGAGAGGAAACGGAAAGATAGAATTTAATATGTTCCTGCTTTTTAATGACCAATGAAAGGGGAGCTGACGATGAAGGAATGGACCCGGGAAGCCGTTACAATTTCTGAGCTTCGCATAAACGGAAGAATCGCCTCGGATGAGGGCGGATACCATTTATACTGGCCTCTGTCCGGCGCAAAATTTCAGTACTCCGGTCAGGATCTGCTGGTTCAGATTACATCAGAAACCCAAGTTTTCCCGATTTATATGGCCATACTGGTTGACCGTAAACCTGTCATCCGGTTCCCGCTGCTGAAAGGAAGCTACTGGTATCCGGTTCTGCAGTCAATGGATGGAAGTCTTCATGAAATTGAAATTGTCAGGGAAACGCAGCCGATCGAGAATAACGGGGAATGCGACTGCTATCTGACGCATTTCCGCGGCAACGGCAGTTTCAGAGCCATGAAACCGGCACCTTTGCGAATCGAGTTTATCGGTGACAGCATCACATGCGGCGAGGGGATTGTCGGTGCATGCGGAAATCAGGAATGGAACACCCTGTACCTCAGTCCATCCAGCGCATATCCCCAGCTGCTTTCCTCTGCGCTCGGCGCAGATATTCAGACCGTGTCCATGGGCGGATGGGGCGTTTACTCTGACTGGCAGAACAATAAAGACCGCAATATTCCTGCTATCTATGAACGTACCTGTGCCTTCACACAGGCAGGGAACACCCCCTATGATTTCAGCTTTGATCCGGATATCATCATTGTCAATCTTGGCACAAACGATCACACCGCCATGCAGCTGCTTTCGGAGGCTGAACGCTATCAGCGAATGACGGAAATCGAAGCGGAAACCGTGGCATTTATGGGGATGATCCGAAAGCATAATCCCAATGCCTTTATCCTGTGGACGTACGGGATGGCCGGTCAGACCCTGTCCGGCGTTTTCCGTTACGCGGTCATTCAGGCGAAAAGAGAGGGAATTGACCGTTCAGGCTATCTGAGACTGAGCGAATGTGAACCGGAAAAGCAGGGATCCAGAAATCATCCCGGATTGGATAACCATCGCAAGGCCTGCGACCGGATTCTGGGATATCTGAAGAAATTTGGATTAATCGGCAGTGAACAATAAACGGAGGTGACTTTTTTGAGCATGGAACAGGAGATCAGAGAACATCTGATCAATGTCATTCTGCCTTTCTGGGAAGGGCTGATTGACCGGGAAAACGGCGGCTATATCGGGTATGTATCCGAGGATCTTGAACGGGACAAGGACGCCATCAAGGGCTGCATTCTCAACAGCCGCATCCTGTGGTTCTTCTCTCAGGCAGCAGAGACCCTGAAGGATCCCGGGCTGCTTCCTTATGCAGACCATGCCTATAATATGCTCTGCCGGATGTGCGATATTAAAAACGGCGGCGTTTACTGGTCTGTACGCTGCGACGGAACGGTGGAGGATGGGACAAAGCATACCTATAATCAGGCCTTTGCCATTTATGCCCTGTCCTGCTATGCCAGAGTTCGTCCGTGCGCAGGCGCCCTTGAAAAGGCACTGAATCTGTTTGAACTGATTGAGGAACGCTGCACCGATGACATCGGTTATCTGGAGGCACATACGGCGGACTGGAAACCGGAGAGCAATGAAAAGCTCAGTGAGAACGGCGTCATGGCAGAAAAGACCATGAATACGCTGCTTCACGTCCTTGAGGCCTATACGGAACTGTATCGGGTATCCGGAAATGTGCGCGTCCGTGAGCGGCTTGTCTTCATCCTGAATACGCTGGCCGATAAGATCTATAATCCGCAGCGCCATCGTCAGGAAGTCTTTTTTGACCGGAACTATCATTCGCTGATTGATCTCCACAGCTTTGGCCACGATATTGAAACCTCCTGGCTGGCAGACCGCACGCTGGAAGTTCTTGATGATCCCGAAATGACCGGCCGTGTCCGCCCGCTCCTGCAGGCGATGGCCAAAGAAACGTATGAAAAAGCGTTTACGGATCACGGATTTGCCAATGAGTGTGAATGCGGCCGGATTGACACGACCCGTATCTGGTGGGTTCAGGCTGAGGCCCTGGTCGGCTTCCTGAACATGTGGCAAAAGACAGGGGAAACCCGGTACAAAGAGGCCGTCGAAACGCAGTGGCGCTATATCCGTGATGTCATGGCCGATAAGCGGCCGGGATCCGAGTGGTTCTGGTCCGTGGATGAATCCGGCCATCCGATTCCCGGAAAACCGATCGTGGAGCCCTGGAAATGTCCCTATCATAACGGCCGGATGGCTTTTGAGGTAATTGAAAGGAGTCGCGTATGACCTATCAGGAGATTGAGCAGCGTTATGAGACACTGATTGAGAAAAAGAACGCCGTTGACCCGACCTACTACAACGGAATCTATGAGCGTTATGTCAACCCGGTCCTGACCAGGGATCATATCCCGCCGTTCTGGATCTACGATCCCAATCCGGCAACAAACCCTTATATGATGCAGCGCATGGGAATCAACGCCGTTTTCAACAGCGGTGCCATTCTGCTGGACGGCAAATATACCCTGATTGCCCGGGTTGAGGGGAATGACCGCAAGAGTTTCTTTGCCATCGCCCAGTCAGATTCCGGCACGGAAGGCTTCCGGTTCTGGAACTATCCGGTTCTGCTGCCGGATACCTGCCCGGATGAAACCAACGTGTACGACATGCGTCTGACCAAACATGAAGACGGTTATATTTACGGCATATTCTGCTCGGAATCAAAAGACACCTCCGTCTCTGATCTGTCTGCGGCAACGGCTGCTGCCGGCATTGTCCGGACAAAAGATCTCAAGAACTGGGAGCGTCTTCCGAATCTGCGGACCCTGCATTCCCCGCAGCAGCGCAATGTCTGCCTCCTGCCTGAGTTTGTGAACGGAAAATACGCCTTCTATACCAGGCCCATGGATGACTTTATCGAGACCGGCAGCGGCGGGGGAATCGGCTTCGGGCTTGCCGATGATATCACCAACGCCGTGATCGACGAGGAAAAGATGACCTCTATTCGCCGGTATCACACCATCACGGAGAGCAAAAACGGTTCCGGCGCAGTTCCGATCCGCACTGACCGCGGATGGATTCATATTGCACATGGTGTCCGCAATACGGCAGCCGGCCTGCGCTATGTCATCTACGCCTTCGCCACCTCCCTTGAGGATCCCTCGGAGGTCATCGCGGAACCTGCCGGGTACCTGATCGCCCCGTTCGGAAAAGAACGGGTAGGGGATGTCAGCAATGTCGTATTTACCAACGGCGCCATTGTCAACGATGGAAAGGTCTACATCTACTACGCCTCCTGTGACACCCGTCTGCATGTCGCGACCACTGACCTTGACCGGCTGATCGACTATGTATTCAACACCCCGGTGGATCCGCTGAGGAGCGTTGACTGTGTCAAGCAGAGGTGTACCTTTATCGCCGGAAATCTCCAGTATCTGCACTGCCAGAACTGCGCAAAAGAGCATGGCATCTGATATTTTTCCATCTGCCTGAGTGCACCTGTATCTGTAAACAGCCGGAGAATTTCTCCGGCTGTTCCAGAAAACAGGAGATTGGAGGTACCCGCGTGGGAAACACAGCGCTGACCATCCGGCAGCTTTCCATTAACTGGGAGAAAATACCGGCTGACAGTTATCTGCACAGGATTCCTGCCATCCGAAGCATCCAGACGCTTCGTTTTCATGCCCCGGTGACCTTTTTTACCGGCGAGAACGGTTCCGGAAAGAGCACCCTGCTTGAGGCTATCGCCGTTGCGTATGGGTTTAATCCGGAAGGCGGGTCCCGGAATTATCATTTTTCGACCTATGATTCTCATTCGGAGCTGGGAACCGCCCTGTCGCTTATCCGCACAGCCGGGCATTCCGGCTGGGGGTATTTTTTCAGAGCAGAAAGCTTTTATAACGTTGCGTCCATGGAAGAGGAGTACAGCAAAACAGGCGGCATTCCGGCACATTACCATCAGCGGTCACACGGGGAAAGCTTCCTTAAAATGGCTCAGCTGAACATGAAGGGGAGAGGTTTCTACGTACTGGATGAACCTGAGGCTGCCCTGTCCCCGCAGCGCCAGCTGACCCTGCTCTCTGAAATCCATGACAGCGTCCGCCTGGGATCTCAGTTTATCATTGCCACGCATTCGCCAATCCTGCTGGGCATTCCGGATGCGGAGATTCTGAGCTTTGATGATCACATGCCTCATCCAATCTCTTACGAAGAGGCGGAAAGTGTGAAAATTACCCGCCTTTTCCTCGACCACCGTCATCAGGTACTGCACGCCCTGTTTCAGGACTCAGAATAGTCTGTCAAAGATACGTGCCATAAAACCGTGCTGCGGCTTAGTGGCCCGACGCTTCGTGTCGGTCTGTCAACGTATGAGGGCCGAAAATGCAGCAGAGCCATAAGACCGGGCTGCTAACTAAAGGAGCAAGAATGAATCTACCCTTCCGTTTCAGAAAAGGCTTCCGGCACGAGCTGCTTGTCCTGCTCGCACCAATCGTCGTCCAGAATCTCATTTCCGCCTCGGTCAGTCTGGCAGATGTCATCATGCTGGGGCGGGTGGATCAGGTATCCATCTCCGCATCATCGCTTGCCGGACAGGTCATGTTTCTGCTGTTTACGGTTTTCTATGGCCTTTCCTCCGCACTGACCATCCTGGTCTCTCAGTACTGGGGGAAAAAGGACTGCGCAACCATCTCCCGAATTCTGGGAATTGGTCTCCTGATCTCCATTCTGTTCTCTTCCTTTGCCGCTTTCATGGCATTGTTTTTCCCGACCGCCCTGATGCGCGTCTGGACCAACGATCCGGAACTGATCGCAGCCGGAGCCAATTATCTTCGCTTTGTCGCCTTTTCCTATCTGTTTGCCGGGCTGACACAGCCGTATCTGGCTGTTATGAGAAGCTGCGAGCGGGTCACGCTTTCAACGCTGGTCTCTGCCTTTACGCTCACGCTGAACGTCCTGTTAAACGCGGTCCTCATTTTTGGCCTCTTCGGCCTTCCGGCTCTGGGCATTCGCGGTGCCGCACTGGCAACGTCCATTTCCCGGGGAATTGAACTTCTCATCTGTCTCATCCATTACCTGCGGCAAACGCTTCTTCCGAAGGGGTTCCGTGCACTTTTTTCCATTCCGCGTGTACTGGTCAGTGATTTCTTTCGGTATTGCATTCCAGCCTTTGTCAATGACTGTCTGTGGGGACTGGCATACAGCGTCAATTCCATGATCATGGGTCGCCTTGGAACCGACATTGTGGCCGCCAACTCCGTGGTATCGGTTGTCCGTGAACTTGTCACGACCGTAGGGTTTGGCATTTCCTCCGCATCATCCATCATGCTCGGCCGGGAAATCGGCCAGAAAAAATATGAGCAGGCACGCGGGGATGCATCGCACCTTCTGACCGTCACCTTTCTGACCGGACTTGCCGGTGCTGTTGTCCTGATCGTGCTGAGTCCGCTGATTCCCGGTCTTGTAAAGATCTCACATACCGCCTCCGGCTATCTGCGGACCATGCTCCTCATTTCCAGTATCTACCAGATTGGTCAGCTGATCAATACGCTGCTGATTGCCTCTTTCTTCCGGTGCGGCGGCGATTCCAGATACGGGCTTCGTCTCGATTTCCTCACCATGTGGGGATATGCGGTGCCCATCGGCCTGATCAGCGCCTTTGTCTTTCACTTTCCGCCCATCCTTGTCTATCTGATGCTGTGCACGGATGAGTTTGTAAAAATGCCGTTTGCTCTGCGTCATTACCGGAAAGGGACCTGGATCCGGAACCTGACCCGGGATTTCAGGCATTAACCTCCGGCTCCGTTTCCCGCAGGACTTCGGGACCTTTGAGCAGGCCGGCATGTTGGATTTCCTCAAAAATCCAGTCTGAGATTTTCCTGTTTCCCTGCTGATTCAGATGGATTCCGTCATTCGCATACCAATCCGGATGATTTTCCGTGAGGTGAAACAGATCCAGAAAAGGGATCTGCCTTGTCTGACAGATGCTGCGTTCGATCTGCACAATCTGCTTGACAATCTCCGCCCGGATTTCCGTTTTCGTGGGTATTTTGGGTGCCTGAACGGAAATCGGCAGAAGAACAATCAGCTCCTGGCAGTGCTCGGTCATCCGGACCAGAAAATCGTCAAACGCCGCTTCAAATCTGCGTTCATTCCAGATGCCCAGTTTTGAATCGTTGGTCCCGATCATCAGCAGAACACTCGGCTCATGTACCTGCGACAGCGCCTGAAATGTCCTCCCGGACTGCAGCGCGTTTTTGCCATCAAGCAGCGCGGCATCCTCCAATCCGTAGTTGATGACCTGCCATCTGACTCCGAGAGACGATTCAAGCTGATACGGCCAGGCGTATGCCCGGCGATTATTCAGGACACCGACGCCATAGGTAATCCCGTCTCCCAGACAGTAGAGATGCCGTTTTCCGGCACGGGGAACATCCAGCTTGTTTTCAATCCGTCTGGCATAGCGAAAGCCCAGAAAGAAGGCGTTCGAAATGACGGAAAACAGAATGATTATCCAGATCAGCATAGCATCAACCTCATTCAAAAAAAGGATTTGACAGAACCTTCATTCCATCATACAATGACTCCGGCGAGGGAATGTACGGCATAAAACCATTCCCGTCTGGAACCAAACATTTTACAGTGGCAGTTTGCCGAAAGGGGTATATCAAATGGCTGAGAACAAATACGCAGGAACAAAGACAGAAAAGAATCTGTGGGAAGCGTTTGCCGGCGAATCCATGGCACGCAACAAGTATACCTATTTTGCCTCCGCCGCCAAAAAAGCAGGCTATGAGCAGATCGCGGCCATCTTCCTCAAAACCGCGGAGAATGAAAAAGAGCACGCGAAGCTCTGGTTTAAGGCACTGGGTGAACTTGGCGATACGCCGGCCAATCTCCTTCATGCCGCTGAGGGCGAAAATGCCGAGTGGACCGATATGTATGAGCGTATGGCCCGTGATGCGGAGGAAGAGGGATTTACCGATCTGGCCAAGCAGTTCCGCGGAGTTGCCGCAATTGAAAAGCAGCATGAGGAACGTTACCGCAAGCTTCTCCAGAACATCGAAGCGATGGAAGTATTCAAAAAAGCCGGCGTAACCATCTGGGAATGCAGAAACTGCGGACATATCGTCGTCGGAATGGAAGCACCCGAAGTCTGCCCGGTCTGCAATCATCCGCAGAGCTATTTTGAAGTCCGCGCGGAGAACTACTGATTGATTCAAACGGTCACGTGTTTCCTGATTCGTTGGTCCTCTGTACGGAAAATTTCAAAAAACAGTTGACAAATTCTGCATTTTGACATAGAATATACACGTAACAGGGGAGTAGCCAGACACCGAAAGGTGGGTTTGGAAACCGTCATCCGATGCCAGTTGGCATCCGGTCCAAATGAAAAGGCAAGACTTGTACATGACTGATCATGGTACAAGTCTTTTTTGTATCCTGATCAGCGAAGCAGTCGTGTTTGGTTGAAAAGGAGGCACAAACATGTTGAACATACTTTTTCTTCTCTTTCTGTTGGTCGTTTTTTCTGACCGTTCCGGCAAAAGGAAAAGAAGGACCCGGTTCTTCTTTCCGTGGGGAATGATGTCCCTGTTTGACATCGGACCGCATATTTACGGTCGGGGCCACGGATTTGGTCCGTTTATGTCCGGCGGCAGCCCGTTCCATTCGACGTTCGGGGGTTTCACCGGCGGCTTTGGAGGCGGCTTCGGCGGACTGGGAGGATTTGGCGGAGGTCATTCACGGGGCGGCGGTGCAGGCCGGCACTTCTGAGATCTCTGCAGGAAACCGCAAAGCGGTTTCCTTTTTTTTATGCAAAACCGGGAACAAATCCTCACCAGATTTCGTCATATGAGTAGAAAGGACCTGAGAGGAGGAAATGCGATGGACAATCTTCATCACCTCACACTGTTTCGGGCAAGGCACGGGGACAGCCGGGCATTTGAACAGTTGGTGACACCGCATGAACAGATGATCTGGCGCGTCTGCTGGCGCCTGATGGGCAACCGTCATGATGCAGAGGATGCCATGCAGTTAACCATGATCAAGACTTGGAAATCAATCGGGCAATACAAAGGAAATGCGGCTTTCAGTTCATGGATGTACCGTATTGCCGTTCATACGTGCACGGATCTCCTTCGGAAAAAGAAGAATGACCGAATTGAACTGGTTGAGGACTTTCCGGGTGATGTCTGTCTCACCGATACCGGGATGATGCCTGAATCCAGCGTTCTTGAGACAGAAAACAACGAGCGGATTCGCCAGGGCCTGAATAAGCTGGATGAGGACCAGAAAGTAACGCTTGTCCTGTTTGCCGTCGAGGAAAAAACCTATACTGAAATATCCGAAATACTGGAGATCCCCGTCGGCACGGTAAAAAGCCGGATTGCGCGGGCACGCGAACATCTTCGCGAAATACTTGAGGAGAAAGGGGAGGCGGGCAAATGATGAACTGCACGGAATACGGCAAGTATCTGAAAATGCTGGAATCCGGCGAGGCAGACCGGTCAGATCTTGAAATCATGCGGAAACATGAACAGCAGTGTCCCAAATGTGCACGGCTGCGCCAGCTGGCTGATACGGTCCAGACGGGATTGGATCATTACCGGGAGGAAACACCGCCTGTTCCGGAAAATTGTCATGAACAGTGGGTCCGGCAGCTGAAGGAAGAGAAACAGACAAAGCCGAAATCAGGACGCCGTGTTCTTTGCGCGGCAGCTGCCGTTCTCGTTCTGTTTATCCTGTTTCTCGGCGGCAGAAACATTCCGCAGCAAATCCGGACCAAACAGACGGCTGCCCCGATGATGGACTATGCCTCTGAAAGCATGCGTGCTGCCTCAGAAGCAGACTACGAGGAATACATTCCTGAAATGAGCATGGGCGAAATGGCCCTGACCAGTACAGCCGGGACATCCAATGGTTCCGTTTTTGAAGATGAGACGCGGAAAATTGTCCGTACGGCATCCATTGACATCAGCACGGCCGAATTTGACAAAAGCCTGAGCCTGATTCATCAGATGTGCAAAGAAAACGGCGGGTGGATCAGCAGTTCCTCTGTCGTTTCCAAAAGCGGCGGGATGTCTGCCTCGATGACGCTTCGCATTCCGTCTGACAAGCTGGATACTTTCCTTGGCCGGACAGGGGAACTTGGACGGATCATTCGCCAGGATGAATCCGCAGAGGACAGAACGGATAGTTACAGAGATACCCAGAGCCGTCTCAAAACCCAGAAAATGCTGCTTGAACGTCTGCAGAATCTGGTCACTACCTCTGAAAAGCTTGAAGATCTTCTGCAGCTTGAACGACAGATTGCCGAAATACAATACAACATCGATACCCTGACTTCATCTCTTAAGTCTACCGATCAGCAGGTTAATTTTTCGAAAGTTGATATCAGCCTGAAAGAAGAGAAAAAGAAGGAAGTGGTTGAAACCAGAGAGATCACCTTTGGCGAACGTTTATCCGCGGCTCTTGAACTGGGCCTGTCCTCCTTCTCGGAATCCCTGCAGAATATGGTTCTTATCCTGGCTGCCATGCTTCCTTACCTGATTGCCGGTATTTGTATCCTGCTTTGTACAGTGTTTGTCATCCGGCGAATGAAGAAGAAATCCTAAATGAAAACAGGGCGCTGAATGATTCGGCGCCCTGTTTTATCCTCCGTCAGAGCACGGGTGTTTCCATTCGGGCTGTACTTTGGCCCGCATTTTCCGGCTGAATGGTCCCGGCACATGAAAAAAGCGGATGCCCTCAGAAGGGAATCCGCTTTAAGTCGATGCAGATGACGGTTCTTATTCCAGGCCTCGTCTATTAACCCGGGATCCGCCTTCTGATATTATGATACCATATTCTGTCCAAAATGGAAAGCGTTTTTTCTAATTGTTACATTTTCTTAACAATTATTCTTCACCCTGTTTAATTTCCGTTACACGCTTGCCGGAGATGAAGCCCGTCATTCCATTGGGAAGAACGATCTCATACCAGCCATTATCCGCAACGCTCAGACAGTCATAGGTCCGTCCGCCTTCGGCTGTGCCAACCAGAATACTGTTCTGATCAGGCTTTACGCGAACATTGAGCGAGCCTCCATTGCGGATCTTTACTTTCATAATGACATTTCTCTGTCCGTTCTGAGAGGTCTGTGCATTGTTGTTTCCCGAGGGGAACGGGGTGGAAACCGGAACGGTCGGATCGGCATAAGGAACAGGAACAGATGCATCTGAGACGCTCTGCTGGACGTCTGAATCATTCTCCTCCAAACCAGAATCATCCCATTCACTGATTCCCTCGCCCGCATCCGGAAGGGCCTCAATCGAGGAGGCGAGGGCCTCATGGCATTCATCACAGATGCTCAGAAGTCGACGGAGACCATCATAGCAGATCTCGCCGGCGTTGTCCCCGGAGAAGAGCAGATCAAGGGTGACGGAAACGGTTCCGTCCGGGGCAGAGTAGAATTTGGCGAAACGATAATCCGCATTCAGGGCATCAAGAAGAGGGGAAACCCGATCCGGATTCTTTCCCTCGAAATTCACAAAATGAAGGACATACAGAATACAGTCTGTTTCTGTATCCGAGAATACGGCTATTGTATTCAGTGTGACATTGTTCCCGCTGAAAGATGCAAAGACCGATTCTGAATTGGTTCCCTGTTTCCCTCTGTACGTACAGGAAAAACCGCTGGAACGAAGTTTCTCGATGTACTGTCTGGTGCTGTCGTAAAGCGGATCTCCGGCATCTTCCTCACTCTGCGCATCCGTCAGCTCCGACAGTTCCTCATCAGCAGAACCGACGATCGGCGCGGCAGTTGCCCCGGAAGTCGCGGCAAGGCTGGACAAAGGAAGCGGACTTGGCGTGACACCCGGCATCTGTGAGGGCACAGGAGATACGCTGCCATAATCAGAAAGGCCTGATACGGGAATCGGGCTTGGCGTGACACCCGGCATCTGTGAGGACACAGGGGATACGCCGCCAAAATCAGAAAGGCCTGACATGGGAAGCGGGCTTGGCGTGACACCAGGCATCTGTGAGGACACAGGGGATACGCTGCCATAATCAGAAAGGCCTGATGCGGGAATCGGGCTTGGCGTGACACCCGGCAGTAAAACCGCTGATCCGCTGCTGCCTAAATCTGTTCCCTGTGCAGAATAAGGTGCGGCGGAAGAATAGGGAACAGCCGAACTGTCTCCACTCGCATAAGGATTCTGATTTGCCGCATACGGGTCTGTTCCGGTTACGGTCTGGTTCTGATACGGATTTGCCGCGTTGCTTTGATCCGTATAGGTGACATTCTGGGTACCGTTTGTCGGGTAACCGGAATTAGGGACATAGGTTGATTGAGCCTGTGCACTCACTGTTAAGAGGGCACTTAACACAACTGCAGCAGATATAACGCGTTTCATTTTCTCACTCCTTCAGCAGGCTGGAGCGCCGGGACAGTCTGTACGACTGTCTGCCTGTTCCTGCATGTTTTAATACTTAAAGCCGGCAAATCCGGACATTTTATCCGATCCGACAACTTTGAGATCCCGAAAGACAGAAAATCTTTCCGAATATGTCATCAAAAGTATAAATCATTTTCACAAGGGTGTCAAATCGTTTCGATCTGCTTTTCCGATGCCGGCAACCCGTTTTTCGTCTGGTTCCGTGCCCTTTTCCATTCGTATCCGCCGTTTTCTCTCAGCTTGTTCCGGACGTTCAGGTTATGGTATAATTCATGCTGTTGTCCGGCTCTCCGGAATAAGGCCGTATTTTACCGGCTTCCTGACGGGGACAACCATACGCATCCTGCTCCGGGACGGGGAGCAATGAAAGAGGAAACGAACATGCAAGATCGCTTTTATAACCTGCCTGATTTACTGGACTATCTGAATGAACTCCGGAAAACAGAGAATGCCTCCATGACAAAGGCCGCCCTGGATGATGCCCTCCGGGAATGGATGTCCTCAAAAGAGGGAACCTCTGTTTTGACATGCAAAGACTGTAATACGTATTCGACAACAGGAATACAGGATGGATACGGCTGGTGCAAGAAGTTCTGCTTCGGGCCTGAAAACAGCTTTTTCTGTCTGATGGCCGCCCCCTGGGAACAGGAAACTGAAGCAGACAGCGAAAAGACCACCTGAAATCCTTCATCATCTCCTGCCGTTTCAGCTGATCCGAAAGAACACAACGCTTGTTTTACATCATAAAGAGCGGGCATTGCCCGCTCTGTTTTCATATTGGATGCCGGTCCCGTCATTCGTCGGATCAGCCCGGCCACTTGTCATGTCTGTTTCAGTTCCTGCCTGAGCTCTGCAAGAATCCCTTTTATCTTTCTCAGAGAGGCCCGTTCGTTTTTCGTATACTGAGGAATCATCTGTCTCATAAAGAAAACCCTGAACGAAGAACAATAATCCCTTTGCTGAATAAGAATTTCAGAATGTTCTTCCGCGGGGGAATAGGTGGTATGCGGTTTAATCATGGACAGGCACTCCTCGCCGTACAGAGTAATCTCCGATTCGGTAAACGAATGGGTTTCATCCAGAAGAAACAGATGATAATTCGGTTCATCCTCCATGCGCCGGATGATTCGCCTGAAAATCGCAATTCTCTCCTCAGGCGTAAATGACCGCATTCCCCAGAAGTGATCGCTCATTATGCCGGTCGAGGCAAACTTTCTGAGTGCGCTTTCCCTGAAGACAGAATAATACTCGTTCTCTCTTTTGCTGGTATTCTCGTTTCGGCGTCCCATAATGGCAATCATTTCTGAAAAAAACGGCCCTGCATCAGGGTCATCCAGAAAACTGCCCTCACGGAGTGCATCATTCAGAATTGCCGCGGGAATCTGTTCGATGCCAAAGTCATTCTTGAACTGATAGATGTTTCCGTTCAGTTCAAGCTTTTCACAGAAATGCAGGTAGGAGACATAATTGTTTCCCATCTCACTCAGGATTTTGCTGTTGATCGGCTGTACGTTCAGTCCGGTAAACCGGATTATTGCGCTGAGGTCATATTCCATATCTGCCCAGACTTTACGGCATGAACGGTTTCCGGTAAAGATGCAGATATCTGAGGTCTGTTTTCCCGCCTCATCATCATACGTAAGTCTCATGATATTGTACGGAAGTTCAAGACGAATATCATCTGAAAAACCTGCATCATAGGTAAATCCTTCATACTTCTGAAAAAACAGAACAGGGAAGAGACAGCGCAGAACACTGGACAGATGCAATGTGGAATCCGTATGCCTGATATACTAGGTGCATCGGCAGTCGGTCTGCTCCATTAACCGGCGAAGGGCGCTGACAAAAGATGATGACAGGCCCCCCAGAACTCTGACCGACAGATTTTTCCTGTCTTTATAGGTTTCAAAAAAGTCAGCTGTCTGCCCGTTTTCAAGGGCGATCATAAACGGTTCATCTGTCTGAGAGGAACCGGTAAGAAGCCTCAGCCATTCCTGACCGGAATCATTTCCCAGGATCTCAGAGACACGTTCATACAGATGTCTTGAATGTGCCTTCTGCAGGAGCTCCGGTTTTCTGCTGACTCGTTCGTAAAAATCGGTGAGTGCGCGTTCTCCGACTTTCTGCTGAATAATCCGGTCAACAGACGTCTTGCTGGTATAGCCGAGTAAAACCGTGAGCTGAGAACGGGAAAGATCGTTGTCCTCCAGAATGGCTAATCCCAGTTTGCTGCAGTATTGGAGAATAATGGTCATGTTCCCCCCTGAATCATTCACAACGGATTCAAAAATGGTTCTTGCATGCACAGATGATACTTCATTTTGGGGAGGGATTCAATCTCTTTCGCTGATATTTTCGTTCCAGAACTGCTCTGGTTCAGATGCATCTGACCGCAGGAATCCGCCTGCCCCAAAGCCGCTTCACCGTAAAAGGGGATCACGGCCCGGTTCCCGCATTCAACACTTTTTTTCCAAAAAAGTGTTGCAGACCCCTGTTTTTCAGGGGGATTGTTCGTATTTATTATTGAGGGGAATGGATAATTTTCCGGCTTCCTGTCGTCTCTAATGTTGAAACGCTCAACAGCACCTGTATCCGTCTTTCTGGAAACACGTTTTCGGAAAGCCTGTCTTTTGAATGAGAGGAACATAAAATGAAATACATCCACGGTTTTCTTCTGTTTCTGCTGACCCTTCTGATCGTTTTCGGTGTCAGCGCAGAAGAACTGCGATATGGTTTTACACTGACAAAAGTCCGGGTAAGGAAGAGCCCGTCAACCAGCGCCGAAATCCTTGACAATCTGCTCCCCGATAGATGTGTCCTGATTCAGTCAGATGTACAGATGGGGAACATCCATTTTGTCGGGGTGACTTACCGCGATGCGTCAGGGAATCTGTCAACCGGCTGGGCTGCTGCGGACGCAGACGGGAAAATCTATATTGATGAAATCAGCGCGTCCCAGTTCAGCAGCGAATTCGGTCTGCCTGCAGGGGAACTGCCCTCGGATCCTGCCGGGACATCCGGCGGCACCTACCATGCGGACATCCGGTCGGTCCCGGCTGCCCCTGCAGCTCAGCCGGCCCCGACAGAGCCGCCTGTCACCGGCAGTCAGAATACAGCCCAGAGTCAGGAACCCGCCGGCAGCGCTACCGTTCAGGTTACCCCTGTCACGGGCAGCAGCGCGTCAACTTCTCAGGCTGATCTGATTCGGGCTGCACAGACCCGGCTGAAAGAGCTTGGAATCTATGCGGCAGATATTACCGGAAATATCGGGAGAAAAACCCGGATCGCCATAAAAGAGTTTCAGAGCAGTCAGGGACTGAACGAGACCGGTGAACTGGATGAAAATACGGTCCGTCTGCTTCTGTATCCGGGGGAAGTCCCCGCGGAAGTCCAGGAAACGCCCGCGCCGGCAACCGACCCGGGAAGCGCCGCTCCCACACCCGTCCGGGAAAATGCCGCTCAGGTACTGACCATTGATTCAACCGGTGATCTGGTCTATGAAATTCAGGACCGCCTGATGAAACTGGGCTATTATTCCGGCAATGTAACCGGACATTACGGCGAGAAGACGGCTGCTGCGGTTAAACTGTTCCAGCAGAAAAACGGTCTCTCTGCGACCGGCAATGCGGATACAGCGACGGTTTCCCTGATCCTGTACGGACAGACCAGCTCCGCCGATTCCGCGAGCACTTCGGAAACGACTGCCGGGACGGCTGATTCGACAACCTATCGGAAAGGGGACCAGTCGGAGGTTATTTACGAAATGCAGTCCTGTCTGAGGTCCTTAAAGCTGTACAGCGGGGATCTCACGGGACATTTTGGCAGCAAGACAAAAGATGCTGTCATGACCTTTCAGAGAAAAAACGGGCTGACCGTATCCGGAGACCTTAATGCAGAGACGGTTGCCGCCATTCGCAGGGCCGTCTCATCCTCCGCGGCTGTCGCTGAATCCGACAGCGGGGAAACCGCCGCCTCCTCCGGCAGCGGGGTATATTCTCTTGACTGGTTTACCGCAAAGGATAACGGCGTTTTCTCGTCCCTCGGCCTGGTCAGGGGCAATTATGCCACACTCCGGGATCTGGGCAGCGGGAAAAGCCTCCGGGTTTATATCCAGTCGGCCGGATACCATCTGGATGTGGAACCGGCAACGGCACAGGATACCGCCGTGTTTTGTGCCATTTACGGGGTCTCTTCTTCCTCCTCCATCACGTATACGCGCAGGCCGGCGCTTCTCACGACGTCAAAGGGGTATCGGATTGTCTGTTCCATCTATGGAACCCCGCATGGTCAGCAGGTGATTACCAACAACAATTTCAGCGGCCAGTTCTGTCTTCATTTTCTGAATTCCAGGACAAGTGGCAGCAACAAGGTGGATTCAGGCCACCAGACCGCCATTCAGAAAGCCATCAGCATGTCAGGCGGTCAGGCAACCGTGATTCGTTCCGCCTCGGATCTGTAATGCAAAACAAACAGAGAGAACCCTCACGGGGGTTCTCTCTGTTTGTTTACACTTTTCCTGAAAAGAGCATCCGGTTTTCTCTGCAGCAGCGGCATTTCATGCCCGAGAGAGGTTGACGAAATGTGAAATGGCTGTTAAACTGACCCCGTGAAAAATACCTGACTGCTAAAAAGTTGCCGGCGGTTCACAATGCTCAAAAATCACCAGTCGGTTTTTCTCTGCATCCTTCGGATCATTGCTTGTCCAGCAAACCGGCACTGCCCCTATTTTTTCGGACAGACGGACACTCAGGGGCTTTTTCTTTACGAGCTCATAGGCGATAAAGTGGGGACGGGAGAGAAAATTAAACAGACACCTGGATGCCATAAATGCGACGAACTTCGGCAATCCTTTTTCTGCTTTCCCGACACTGCAGGCGAGTTGTCCCCGGAAAACTTCCGGTGCATTTTTTTTGAACCAGCGGACCATGAGCGGATCAAAGCTTTCAATGCAATAAGGTCCGCGATAGCGGCGAAGCATGGAATAGGCCTTTTCGCAGAGCTTTCGATTCTGTTTCCCGGACTTCAGCTCGATAATCAGCGGAATCTGTCCGTTAACCGCCGCCAGCACGTCGCTGAAAAGCGGTATTCTCGCATTTGTTCCGTACAGCGGGATTTCTGACAGTTCCTGATAGGTAAACGCCTCCACCGGGCGATCGATCCCTGCCGCCCGCTTCAGCGTATCATCGTGAAAAACGACAATCTGACCATCTTTGGAGAAGCGGATATCCAGTTCCGCGCCATAGCCCTTGTCACAGGCGCGCTTAAACGCATCCAGTGTATTTTCCGCCACGCTCTGATCCGCATTGTAAAGACCTCTGTGCGCATAATACGTATTGGAGAAACGGCCGATCATCTGCGCATCTCCGCGGGACGGAAGAATCATGAGAAAATAAAGAATCACCAGTAAAAGGATCCCCGCTGCCAGGAGCATCATTCAGTTACCTCCGCTTACGATTTTAAGTTATTCCGAAAAGAACCATTGCAGGGAATGACAGGACTGCAGGCAAAAAGAAAACAGAAAGTGAGGATGACCGGAATGGAACTGAAACTCAATACCAGACAGACCATTTGTGTAGGATTTGCCTTTTTTCTTATCTCTGCTTTCTGGCAGGCCTATGACAATACCATTCCCATGATTCTGACCAATAAGTTTGGAATGAATCAGACATGGTCAGGCTTCATTATGGCCTTTGACAATATCCTGGCCCTGTTTCTGCTTCCTCTGTTCGGCAAGCTCTCGGACCGCACCAGGACCAGACTGGGCCGCAGGACACCGTACATTCTGTTTGGAACGCTGGCTGCCGTTACCGCCTTTTTCTTTCTCTCCGTCGCGGATATGATGCAGCTCCGGCTGCTGGGCAACGCAGCCAGAATTAATGATCCGTTTGGCCTTCAACTCATCTATCGGGCGGAGAAAAAAACGGAGCTGATTTCCCCGGAAGGGGAGACATTTGTCCTGCAAGACACTTTTTCAGAGGATGAGTTCAAGACCATTCGCACACGCATTTATCCTGAGAACAATGTGGCAATGGCGAATCCGTTATTTACACAGGTCGTCGTTCCCGCCGGTCAGGCCTATGCACGGCGCGTCACTCACGAAAACGGACAAATCCTGATCCTCTTCATCTGCCTGCTCCTGGCAACGCTCGTTGCCATGGCCACCTTCCGTTCACCGGCCGTGGCCCTGATGCCGGATGTCACGCTGAAACCCCTTCGCTCCAGGGCAAATGCCATCATCACCCTCATGGGAAGCGCCGGGGGAATTCTTGTTCTCCTTCTCGGCGTCCTCTTCAGGACCAGTGCCGCTGAAAACCTGACCATGGGGTATATGCCTTTTTTCAGTGCGGTTTCCGGGATCATGCTGCTTGCGCTGGTTCTCTTTCTGTTTACCGTCCGGGAACCGCAGCTGGTTCAAAAGATGCAGAAAGACAGTGAAACCTACGGCATTTCAAATGAAACCCAGTCCCCGACGGATACAGCCCACAAAAAGCTGAACGCTGCCGAAAAGAAATCTCTGTTTTTCATTCTGGCCTCCATCGTTCTCTGGTTTATGGGCTATAATGCCGTCGCGTCCAAATACTCCGTCTATGCGACCACGCTGCTTCGCAAAAACTATAACCTGACCCTCCTGATTGCACAGGCCGCCGCCATCGTGTCCTACATTCCCGTGGGCATTGTGGCCTCCAGGGTTGGACGAAAAAAGACCATTCTTGCCGGCATCCTCATGCTGACAGCGGCGTTTGGTGCGGCTTCTCTGATGCGGGAGGACAGTCCCGCGCTCCTGATGAATGCCCTGTTCGCACTTGCCGGCATGGGCTGGGCGACGATCAATGTGAATTCCTTTCCCATGGTGGTGGAAATGTGTTCCGAGGCCGATGTGGGCTGGTTTACGGGAATCTATTATGCCGCCTCCATGTCCGCCCAGATCATCACGCCGGTCCTATCGGGGATGATCATGGACCGGTTCGGACTCACCGCGCTTTTCCCATACTCCGTCGTTTTTGTTGCACTGGCGTTTGTGACAATGCTGTTTGTCCGCCACGGCGATTCAAAGCCGGCTGCTCACATTGACCTGTCCGCCCTGCAGACGCCGGATGGAGACTGATTCGGTGAACGGCGGTAGTCATCTGACCGCGTGCCGTTCCTCCGTTTCCGGCGGATACAGGGCGAGGGAGGCCGCCATCAGAAGAAGAAATTCAAACATAAAGAAGTATCTTGCATTGGTTTCCCAGGCGCTCAGATAGATAAACGCGCCGACAAGGGAAAGAAAAACCGGTGCCGCCTCCGTGTGCTGCTTTCTCAGGGCATTGAAACAGGCCCATGCGGCCATCAGCATCTGCGCATAAAACATCGCGGTGCAGACATGGAAATAGACCGGATACACCGGACCATCCGCATAGATGATCTTTTTGAGTCCGTTATTGATTTCATGTTCATCCGCTTCAATCAGGCTGTTCAGCTGAAAGGTGCCATCACCAAAGGTTGAAACGTTCTTGCGGGAGAGCATATTGAGCATCCGGTCCGGATAACGCAGGTAATAGACGCGGTCCTTGATTTTGCTCCTCAGCTGGGCATCCCGTTCCGCCGGGTCGCTGAATGAAGTGGAAAAGATCAGCCAGCCGCCATCTCCGTACTGACCGTATCCGTCATCCTCATGGATCGGAAGACCCATGGCCAGATAATGCCAGACAGAGAGCCGGTGCACCCTCAGATTCTCTTTTCCCAGATGCGCCGCATTGACCTGTTCAATGGCCGCCGTTCCCAGCATCAGTACCACCAGGGAGAGAAGCCCGCATTCCGCAAACAGATGTCCCTTCTTTTTCAGGAGCGCGTCGATCAGGCAGGCAATCGGGATGATCAGAACCGTAAAGCGTATCTGGGACCCAATCAGGCTGAGCAGGGCAAATGCACCAATACACCCATGCTTCTTAAGGCCGGATGAGGCATCCGCTTTCAGATAGAAATAATACAGGAAAGCCGGAAAGGGCAGTGCGAGCACATCGGTATACAGTTCGGCCGTACAGTAGTAAAACGGGAAGCAGAGATGGGCGAACATCAGAAAACAGATCCCTGCATGGCTGCCTCTCAGATGAACGGCACATTTGGTTCCGCTGATCAGGCCGAGGCTGAAAAGAATCCCCGCAAACAGGGCAATGGTCAGATACGTGTCCGTAAAACCGAAAAAGGCGGTCAGACGAAAAAGCAGCGCATACAGATACACCGTCCCCAGATTGAACGGATACCAGGAAAAATACTGATATGACCGCGGTGACTGCTCATAGGCACCGGTCTGCGCCAGATTTCTCGCGGCAGTGACGATCTGTTCCGTATCGGTAAACGGCGTATGCCGCAGATTAAGGGCACACAGGAGCTGAATGACAAAAAAAACCAGTGCACTGAGCAGGATTCCGCTGTTTTTCAGCTGAACCGGATGATCCCTGACAGTGCGCTGCAGCCCCAGAAGAAGCACCGTGAACAGAGGCGTCAGCACGCAGAGAAGGAGCCTGTTTTTATTGTAAAGCGGCCAGGGGGCAAGACCGTTATTGAGTACGGTCAGCACCAGAAAGGGAATGGAAAGCGCCATTCCGAAAAGGAGCAGGAGACGGGGAATGGACATTGCTTTTGCAGCATGGCGATGATGATTCATTGTTCTGGCAGACATGCAAAGCCGTTCAGTTCTTTGCACACTGATACTCCCTCCGATTATTGCCGGGCAGTGCAGTCCCTGAGAAATCCCTCACACAGGCGCATTTCTCAGGGGCTGTCCGAATCCCGAAAGCAAAAGGTAGTATAACACAATTCCATTCAGTTTCAAGCGCGGGATTCAAAAACATTTCCCGTCCGCTCCGTCCGTGTTTTCAGTCAGCAGAAACCAGAAAGGAATGAAGGCAAATGAGAAAAATGATCCTGCTCGCATTATTTATCGCAGCACTGTTTTTAACGTTTTCCACAGGAATTGCAGAGGAGACCATGAGAATTGATTTTCTGAATGTCGGCAAGGCAGATGCCATCATTATCGCAAAAGATCCGTATACCATTGTGATTGACACCGGGACGAATGCCCAGGGAAAGGTGCTGGTCCGTGAACTCCAGAACCGGGGATGCAAATCCGTCGATCTTCTGATCATTACCCATTATGACAAGGATCATGTGGGCGGCGCGGACAAACTGATCAGCAGCATTCCGGTAAAGCAGATCCTGGTTCCTGCGTATACAAGCACCTCAAAGCAGACGACGCAGTTCTTTGACGCCGTCGACGAGTTCCGCGTTCCCTGTGAACAGCTGAATGAAAACCGTACCCTTATGATGGATGACATGAAACTGGTCATTGATATTGCAAATGAACGGGATTACGGGGAGGATGAGGAAAACGACTTTTCCCTGGTTACGTCGCTGTTCTTTGGGAAATGCAGCTTTCTCTTTGCCGGAGACGCGGAAAATCCAAGACTGGGCGAACTGCTTTCAGAGGAAATCGGTCATCATGATGTTCTGAAAGTGCCGCATCACGGTCAGGCGGAGAAGCTGTCGGCCGCGTTTTTTGAAGCTGTCTCTCCCCGGCATGCCGTTATCACCAGCGACACCAAGGAGCTGGAGGATGCCGCGGTGGTCCGGTTCCTTGAAAGTGCCGGCACAAAGGTATGGCTGACCAGAGAGGGGACAGTGACCTGTACCTGTGACGGGGAGAACATCCGCTTTTCGCAGAGCCGGCCCTGATTTGCCCTTGCCCCAGGTTTGACAGTGGTTCTGTCCTGTGATAGAATATTTCCATCAACTATCCGCCGCCTGAACATACAGTTCCTTGCTGAACAGGCGGCGGTACGATCATAAAGGTTTAGGAGAGTGATTGTTCCAGATGGACGACGGCAGTCGTTTATTTTCATGGCTGATGGTCATCGCCCTGTTATTTCTCGCGATGTTTTTTGCTGCTGCAGAAACAGCCTTTTCCTCCGTTTCACGCACCCGGCTTCGTGTTCGGGCTGAAAAGAAAGACCGCAGGGCAATCCTTGCTGTTTACGTGACGGATCATTTTGATCTGGCCATAACAACCATGCTGATCTGCACAAACATCATTCATCTTGCTGCAGCATCACTTGTCACCACAAACGTCACCAGAATCTGGGGCATTTCCGCGGTCACGGTTTCAACCCTGATCACAACCCTGGTGGTTTTTTTCTTTGGTGAAATGCTCCCCAAAAGCATTGCCCGGAAATACTGTGAAACCCTCAGTCTGCGAATTGCGCCGATCATGCGTCCCCTGATGATCCTTCTGCGTCCTGCTGCAACGCTGCTATCCTTTATCGGGGAAAAATTTACGGCCAAATCGGCCGGCGAGCCCGAGGCCGCCGTGACAGAGGACGAACTTTACGACATCATTGAGGACATGACAGAGGATGGGATTCTGGATGAGAAACAGGGTGAACTGATCTCATCCGCCCTGCAGTTTGGCGATGTCACGGTGGAAAGCATTCTCACCTCCCGTATGGATATTGACGGAATCGATATCAATATGCCTCAGGAAGAAATTCTGAGAATCATCCGGGGCAATAATCACAGCCGTCTTCCGGTCTACGAGGGAACCATTGACCATATTATCGGCATTCTGCAGATAAAAAAGTATCTTCGTGCCTATATCCGGCTGGGGAAAGCCGTCAGCATTAAGCCCCTCCTGGATGAGCCTTACTTTGTTCATCAGTCCACGAAAATCGACGACCTGCTGCCCATCATGTCCAAACGAAAACTCAATATGGCGGTCGTTACGGATAATTACGGCGGCACGCTGGGAATCGTTACCGTCGAGGACATTCTGGAGGAACTGGTGGGGGAAATCTGGGACGAGGATGATCATGTCATCGAGAATATCGTTGCCCTTCCGGATGGCACATACAGCGTCAATGCGGAGGAGCATCTGATTGATGTACTGGATGAACTGAATGTGAAGTATAACGAGGAACAGGAGGCGGAGATCGGCAACAAGCTCATGAGTGAACTGGCCTATGAATCCTTTACGGAAATTCCGAAAGAAAACGATTCATTTACGGCGTACGGGCTGGAAATCACGGTTCAGAAAATGGTTCAGAACCGGATCCTTCGCTTCCTGGTAAAAAAGACAGCGCCGGATGCGCCGCAGGCGAATGGAGGCAGTGAGCAATGACCGTCTATATCGCTTTTTTCTGCATTATTGCCTGCGTTCTCCTCTCCGGATTCTTTTCCGCGTCAGAAATGTCCTTTTCCTCCTGCAACCGCCTGCGTCTTCAGCGGCTTGCGGATGAGGGCAACAATCACGCCAAACGGACACTGTCCATTCTGGAGCGCTATGACAATCTCCTTTCAACCATTCTCGTAGGAAATAATCTGGTCAATATTGCTGCCTCCTCCGCCGGTTCCGTACTGGCCATCCTGTTGCTGGGGGAATCGTATACCTGGCTTGTGACAGCGGTCATTACCATTCTGATTATCATTTTCGGCGAGACCATTCCGAAAATTTCCGCGAAAAAGCAGCCGACGCAGATGGCTCTGCGTTACGCCGAACCGATTCATTTTCTCTCCATCATTTTCAAGCCCATCACCTTTGTGGTCGTCTCTCTGGTCAATCTGATCAGCGGCTTTCTGAAAGGCGAGTCCGCCCAGGGAGAGGATAACGCCGCCGATGAGCTCCATACCATCATCGACACGGCCGAAAACGAAGAGGTGATCGATGAGGATGCCTCTGACCTTGTCAATGCCGCCATTGATTTCTCGGATAAATCCGCGTCGGAAATCATGACCGCCCGGGTGGACATGCTGGCCATTGATATTAACGATGACCGGAAAGAGATCCTGCGGATTCTGAGCACCTCCCGTTATTCACGGATTCCGGTGTATGAGGACAGTCCGGACAACATCATCGGCGTTCTTTCCCTCAAGCATATCCTGAAGGCGATGCTGGACAACAAAGAGGTGGATATCCGCTCTCAGATGCTGCCACCCTGTTATGTCTACAAGACCATGAAACTGCCTGCGGTATTGTCAACGCTCAACGCCGCCCGGCAGCACCTGGCCGTGGTGACCGATGAATACGGGGGAACGCTGGGTGTCGTCTCCATGGAGGATGTCCTTGAACAGCTGGTTGGGGACATCTGGGATGAAAACGATACGGTTCATCCGGAGATGGTGGAGGAAGAGGACGGGTCCATTCAGATGGACGGTGACATGCCCATTTCCTCTCTGCTGGAAAGCATGAAGTGGAATGAGGATGAATTTGATTTTGAAAGCGAAACCGTCGGCGGATGGTGCATCGAAATTCTGGATGCTTTCCCGACGAAAGGTCAGACGTTCTCGTACAGGAATCGCCAGTTTACCATACTGAATACCGAGGGCCGCCGGGTTCGCCGCATTCGTATTTCACCGGACATTTCTGAGCAGAAAGAGATTTCCGAGTGAGAATAGGCCAATAAACGTATCCGCGTCTTGCAGCGGATACGTTTTCCCTTTATATACGTGTTCCGGCCGAATGATCCGGCAGCGACGTTTTAACGAAAGGAGTCCCAATGGCTGCATTTAATCCTGATCAGATCAGAGCAATTGAAGCAGATAATCATACCATTCTGGTTTCGGCCGCCGCCGGATCCGGAAAAACGACCGTCATGGTAGAAAAAATCAAACAGACGCTGCTGAAGCATCCGGACAAGCATCTGTCAAACATGCTGGTCATTACCTTTACCCGGGAGGCGGCGAGCAACATGCGCCGCAAACTCCAGGACCTCCTGATCGCCTCGGCGGAGGATCCCTCCCTTTCCGAGATGCAGCACAGCGCGGTTTCTGCGGCGCTGGATGAGATCGAAAATGCACAGATTTCCACCATTCACTCGTTCTGCATTCAGGTCATCCGCAGCGGCTTTCATCTTCTTGATGTCGATCCGCTCGTCCGTGTCGGCGAAGAGGGAGAGGTTGCTCCCATGTTCGACGCGGCGTTCGAGGAGACCATGAACACCTTTCTGGATCCTGACAGGGTCAAAACGGTTCCGGAGCTGACGGACGGGGACTATCAGGCGGTTCTCACGCTGCTTGGTGCCTTCTCGAGCGATGAGATTCTTTCCATGTTCCGTTCCCTGTACGGAGCCATGATGGGCATCCCGGATCCTTTTAACCGCCTTCATGAACTGATTCAGCATATCAGTCTGCCCAAAGACCGGCATCCCTGGGTGGCAGAGATCCTTTCCGCCCTCCGGATGGATCTGACCGGCCTTTCCTCCTGTCTGGACAGCGAACAGCAGCTGGCACAGATGCTGCCCGGGTTCCCGGATGTTTCCGCCACTGCTGAGGCAGACCGTGCCGCGCTTGAGGGACTTGAGCAGCGTGTTTCCGCCGCAGGTTCTGCGGAATCCTTTCTTGAAGCGGTCACAGAGGCCTCGGATTCCATGCCGAAACTGAAGCCTCAGCGGAAACTGTCTCCGGCGGACAAGGAATTCTACGAGGAATTCAAAACCGCCCGGGCAAAAATCAAAGGGCAGAAAGGGCTCCTCAACAGGGTACAGGCGGATCTGACTGACCTTCTGGATCCGGCGCAGGAGAGCGATAACCTGAAAATCCAGCAGGAACTTCAGGGGCTTGAAATCCTGATACGCCAGTTTGCGCTTGAATTCCGCCGGCAGAAGCAGAGCGCCAATGTCATCGATTTTTCCGATATGGAACAGATGACCTACCGGCTGATGACGGATTCGCAGCATCCTGAAATACGGCAGACCCTGCAGATGCAGTACACCGATATCTATGTTGATGAAAGCCAGGATGTTTCAGCCATTCAGAGTGCCATCATCCACGCGCTTCATTATTCCGGCAATCATCTTTTCATGGTAGGCGATGTCAAGCAGAGCATCTATCGGTTCCGGCACGCAGAACCGCGTCTTTTCATGCATCTCAGAGACACCTATTCCATGGACGAGGATGCAGAGGAACGGAAAATCTATTTTCAGGATAATTACCGTTCCTCAGTCGGTGTCATTGACAGCGTGAACCAGGTCTTCACCATGGCCATGAACCGTGCGGTCAATGAACTGGATTACGAGGAGGGGGACACGCTGCGGGCGAATAAAGAGGGTAACTGGCCCACAGAGGTCATTCTGCTGAGGCCTGAGGGTGATCCTGCCCCCACATCTTTGCAGGTGCTTGAGGCACAGTGCATGACGGCGGCCGAAAAGATTTCGCAGCTCCTTTCCGGCAATGCAGAGGGAGAACAGCCCATCCAGTACAGGGATATCGCCATTCTTCTTCGGAGCGCCCGCACCGACGCGCCGCGAATGGTGGAAATCTTCAAGCGTCTTCACGTTCCCGTGTATTATGACGGCGCGATGAATTATTACGGACTGTCGGAGATCGCCATTTTTCTCTCCCTTCTGAACGTGATTGACAACATGCATCAGGATATTCCTCTGCTGGCCGCCCTCAGGCAGACACCTTTTTATCTCACCGATCATGACCTTCAGGCCATACGGATGATTGCCCCCGGGCGGCTTCCGTTTTATGAAGCCTTTGAAAAGGCAACCCTTGAGACCGATCTGCCCATTGGAAAACAGTGCGCAGAGGTTTACCGGCAGATCGAGGAATGGCACCTTCTGTCCGGAACCATGAAAGCCTCCGACTTCATCTGGCGTCTGCTCCGTGAAACCGGGTTCTATGCCGTTTGCGGGGCATACCCGGACGGCCGTCTTCGCCAGAATAACCTTGATACCCTTTATCAGAAAGCGCTGGACATGGAAAAGCGGGGGATTTACCGCCTTTCGGATTTCCTTTCCCAGATTCAGACCGTGATCGACCGCGGACAGAAGGATTCCGATTCACCGGTTGCCGGAACAGAGACGGATAACTGCGTGCGCCTGATGACCATGCATAAATCAAAAGGGCTTGAATACCGGGCGGTTATTCTCATGAATCTTTCCAAAAACATGCAGAAGAAAAACAGTGCCACGCCTCTTCAGGTCGATCTGGGTCAGGACGATCCGGACAGACCGGCCCTTGGCGTTTACCTTCCGGTGATTAATCCCGAAAAAAACACCCGGCGAAACACGTTTGGAAAGAACGCTTTTGCCCAGAGAGTCAAGCGCAATGAAATTGCGGAGCAGACCCGGCTGCTGTATGTGGCCATGACCCGGGCCATGGAACGGCTGATCCTGATCGGGACGTTCGATGAAAAGAGCGTGGAACTGTGGCAGGAAAAAAAGCAGATCAGCCGAATCTGGCGTACACGTTCCCTTCTTGACATGGTCATGCCGGCCGTCCTCTCCGAATGCCCGCTTCCCGCAGAGCCCGGCAATGAACCCGTCCGCTCCCCGCACTGGTCTCTGACCATCCAGCCCGTTAAGCCGCTTCAGGACGAAGAGGATCCGCAGGACTCCCTGCGGGTGCGGGAGCAGATTCTCAGGCTCATTGAAAAGGTGCCTGAAAATGAAGCGGCCATCTGGAATCCAATGAATCAGCGGCAGTATCCGCTCAAGACCTCCGTCTCCTCACTGGTGCGAAACGTGGAATCGGGCGGCAGCAGGTATTATCACCGGAGCGAGGACGTGGAGGAGACGACTGATACCAAGCGTCTGCCTGAGGGAATTTCCCTTGTGCCGTTCCTGCTGGATCAGACCCCCGGCAAGCCCCGTTTTATGGAAATTCGCCGTCCCACCGCTCAGGACCGGGGCACTGCGACGCATCGTTTTCTGCGGCTCATTGATCTTGAGCAGGCAGGGAACACCGGGGATGACCAGATGGCCTCACTGGTTTCCTCTCAGATTGAAAGCCTGCTGGCCGCCGGTGTCCTCAGCCGGGAAGAAAGTGAACTGATTGATATAAATGGTGTTGTCCGTTTCTTTACCTCTGAGCTGGGGCGCCGCCTGACGCATGCCGCGGTGGTCCACCGGGAATGGCCCTTTACTTACCGCATTTCCCTGGAAACGGGCACCATTATCCAGGGAATTATCGACGCCGCCATGCTGTGCGAGGGTGCATGGATTCTGATTGACTATAAGACCGATCATGATACGGCGCCTGAGCGTTTTGTCGCAAGGCATTGTCAGCAGATGAACTGGTACCGTGAGGCAATTGAGCATCTGACCGGGATGCCGGTCTCAGAAATGTGGCTGTTCGCGCTCCGCAGCGGTCAGGCCTATCCGGTGGAAAAGAAACAGCCGGATGAGATAACCCGCCTAAATGAAACCGGCGACGAAAATGTGCTCATCCATGACGACGGAAAGGAGGAACTGCACTGATGCAAAACACTGTTCAGGTACTGACAACCCGCATGTCCGGGCTGACTGCCTGTCTGATCGAAACGGTAAAGGAATGCCGTGATCCGAACTTTGAGCATGAGGTGATCCTCATGATGCCGGAAAACTTCACCATGAACGGCGAGCAGGAAATCATCGATCATGTGACCGGGAACGGGCTGCTCGGCATCCGGATCATCTCACCCAAATCCATCTTTACGGAAATCACGGACCGGACCGGAAAACCCGTTCTTGAACCGATTTCAGACTTTGGCCGTGCCGTTGTCATCTCCCATATCTTAAAGCAGCTGCACCGGCAGAATCTCCTGGAGTTTTATGACAACGCCATCCGGCAGAGCAATCTTCCTGCCAAACTGGCGGAACAGATCGACGAATTCCGGGATGCCGGTCTGACGCCGGACAGCCTCATGACGCTGGCTGAACACCCGGAGATTGCAGATGCACTGCGCTATAAATACCGGGATATTGCCCGGATCTGGGCAACATATCTCACCGAAATCGACAGCAAATTCCTGGACAGCTACCAGCAATGGGAAGACCTGATGGACAGGATGAAAATAAGCGGATACTTTGACAACGCCGACTTCATCGTCGTCGGATTCAGCTTCTTAAATCAGCAGCTGATGCGAATTCTGGCGGCCTCAGCACCGCTGGCCACCTCCACCCGGCTGATTATTGTGGCGGATGATCAGAGCCCGGACAGCCGGATTTTTGGCAGCATCAACAATCAGCTCCTGTCCTTCGGACAGTACCTGTTTGACCGCGGCATACGGATGCAGCGAAGCATCAATACCCATGTGCCCCAGGTCAGTCCGGCCATCCGTTACGTTGAGCAGACGCTCTTTGCCAGCGGCCGCAAAATGCAGATGCCGGATATGAGCCCGGTTTCGCTTTATCTGGCCCGGACCCCCTTCATCGAATGTCAGCACTGCGCCCAGACGCTTCTCAGCTGGTCCCGGGAGGGTATGCGCTGGCGGGAGATGGCGGTTGCGTTCAGCTCCCCGGACATCCTGCCGGATCTGCTTCCCATGGTCCTCAGGGATGCCGGCATCCCGTACACGCCGCCCGGCGGCCAGAGCATGCTGATGAACGATTATGTACAGTTCGTTCTGTATCTGGTCCGTGCCGCCTGCAGCGGCTATCTGCAGCGGGATGTCATCGGGATGATCAAGAGCGGTTTCTGCCTGACCCGCGAGGACGCCATGGACCTTGAAAACTACGCCATTGAAAACGGCATTAACCGTCAGAAATGGCTCACGCCCTTTGTTGTGCCTGAACAGGATGACCCCGGATATGCCAAAGTTTTGCGGCTGGAGGAATGCCGGAAGGGGCTGGCGGAAATGCTGACCTCACTCAGAAGCTCCCTGGCCGCCAGAAAGCATACCGGGATTCAGCAGGCGAAAGCGATTTATCAGTCGGTGATCGATTCAGGCGCCTATGAGGTTCTGAAAGCAAGGGAAAAAGACTATATGACGCGCGGCCTGATGCTTGAAATCGACCGTGACCGGCAGGTATTTGACTCGGTCAATGAGGTGCTGAATCAGATGGCCGTCTTCTCTGAGAACCGACACCTGGCCATTGAGGAAATTCCGGTTCTGCTTGAATCCGCCTTCGCCGCAAGCGTCGTCAAGTCGCTTCCGCAGTCCTCCGATGCGGTCATTATCAATCCCACCGGCATGTTCCTTTCCTCCTCCATTAAGGGCATGATCATCATGGGCATGCAGGACAGGGACAGCGGGGGACAGTCGACCCTGATTTCCGACACGGAACGTCAGTCATTCCGCCGGGCAACCAATACACGCTTTGGATTTACCCGTCAGGAAATGGCCGCCGTTGAGATGGAGCGGCTGGCCAATACCGTTGCCGTACCGCGGGAGCGTCTGGTCTTCTCCTGTTCCGTCACCAAGCCGGACGGATCCGTCCTTTATCCCTCTTCCTCTCTGCGGCTTCTGACCTCCATGCTCAAATCCGGCGGATATGAGGGGAACATTTCCGGCGGAATGCTGGAGGACGGGATTCTTCCATATTCGCCCTCCATTGCCCTGGAGCGGATTTCCACCCGGCTTCGCCTTGCCATTCAGGGCCAGGACAACCTTCTGGATGTCAGTGATGACGCAGGGGACAGTTCCAACGGCCTCTGGCAAAAAGCACTGACCGGGCTGTATCACGATCCGCAGTGGCACGAACGGACCGCACGCATGCTGGCCGGTCTCACCATGCAGGTAAAAGCCGCCGATCTGACCAGAGCAGAGGCACACCGCCTGTATCCGGAAACCAATCTTTCCATTTCACGCCTCGAGACCTTCGCCTCCTGTCCCTACCGCCACTTCCTGCTGTACGGTCTCCGGCCGGTCATCCGGAATGCCTTCTCCTTCCTGCCGAACATGAAGGGTGAGTTTTATCACTCGGTCATGGAGCGGTATGTTCAGAAGGCCTCCTCACTTGATAAATGGCCTGCCCTGACCGAGGCTGAGATGAATGCCCTGCTGGATGAGGTGATTGGTCCGCTTGCGGATGAATGGAAAAACGGGCCGCTTGACGTGGATGCGCTTTCACGTTTTCATGCCCAGCGCATTATCCGGGACGTCCGCCGTGCCGCTGTCACCATTACCCGGAATTTTGCCGTCGGACAGTTTAAACCCGCTGCCTATGAACTGCGTTTCGGCCGCTCCTCAGGCACGGAATTCTCCATTCCGCCCATTCAGTTTTTCCTCGGGGACCGGACCAGAATCACGCTGAACGGCCAAATCGACCGTCTTGATCTTTATCAGGACGCCGAAGGGCATGTGTATTACCGGGTGATTGATTACAAGAGTTCCTCCCATGACCTTCGGGACCTGGCGCTGACCTCCGGTCTGCAGCTCCAGATTCCCATCTATCTGAACGCGGCACAGAACGCGGTTCCTGATGCCATTCCCGCAGGCGGTCTGTACCAGGTCATCCGAAATCCCCTGATTGATGCGACGGATGAGGACACGGAACAGATTGTGCGGAAAATGGGAAGTGAACTGAAGCTGCAGGGCATTGTCCTTGATGACAAGGAGATCCTGACGGCTATGGGGGAGGTGAACGGGAAAGCAAGATCTGCCAGTCTTGTCACTGCCGTTCCACTGGAGGAAATCCGCCGCCGTATGGCACAGTCCATGGAAAATGCCCAAAAACTCGCCGAAGAGATATTCAGCGGAAATATCCAGATTCAGCCGGTTCAGTACGACATCAACAGGCCTTCGCCCTGCGAGTACTGTCCCGGTGCACCGGTCTGCGGAATTGATCCGCGCCTTCCAAACGGACGCGTCCGGCTGCTTGTTCAGCCTAGCCCCGGAGATGATGAATCCGACGAATAAACAAAACCGCGCTGCATTGCAGCGCGGTTTTCGTTTCGGAGATTATCGTGCAAGGGTTCCCATGGGGTCCCAGGGCTCCAGCATCACCGGTTCCTGCTCCGCCAGTTTCTGCCGCTCCCCAAGGTAGCGCTTTTCAACCGCCGCCTGATACACATACTGGTCAAACCAGGAATCCGAGCAGACATAATAGCCTTTATCACCTTTTTCATCGCCCCAGCTGTTTTCAATCCGCCACCGGGTCGGCTGTCCGTTTTCCAGATTGACGCCGGTGATCACCATCGCGTGGTTCATGGCCGAAAGATTGTAATCAAGCGCATCTCCCTTGCTCATGGACAGATCAAGACCGGTCAGGAGATCAAAATTAAAGCTCTGATCATCCCAGATGCCCAGGTCCCGATCGCCGTAATGGCCCACATCACTTCCGAACCAGACGACCTTTTTATCCCTGAGCTGGGCAATGATTGCCGCCTTGAAATCCGCCAGATCCAGATTCAGGTGCTTGACCGGGCGTCCGCCCGCCACATTGCCAAGATACCGGATCGTAAAGGTCTTATCAAAGGGCTTATCGGCGGTCGGCGCGTGAATGATGCTGACCGTCTCCTCAAGGAGCTCCGGTACGCCGTAACGCTCCGCAAAGGTAAGCGGGGTAAGGCCGCTTTCCACATGGTACGCCTTTTCCTTGTCCACCCACTCAAAATCAAAGGATTTGGGCGGCTCGCCGTAACAGCTGGCGAGGAATCCATAGATTTTTGAAAGGAGATCGTTTTTAAAGGCCTGAATCTCCTCCTCGCCGCGATGCTCCCGGACCATGCTGCGCAGATGCGCTGCACCGATCTTCAGGGCACGGTTCAGCACATAGTTCATCTGCCGCGTATTGCTGCTCTGATGCGTTTCATCATACACATCTTTCGGGACAATGCCGTATTTGCGGACGATATTGGCAAACATGTCCCACTGACCGCCGTCATGAACGCCGGTCTGCAGAATAAACATGACCGTGCGGTCATCATGCGGGCGGTCGGCGGTTTCAATGATGCTCTCAAGGAAATAATTGCAGCGCTCAAATTTATCCCAGAAAGCCAGGTAACTCTGGGAGAGTTCAAATTTCTCGATATTCCGGGCACTGGCAATGCGTTCGCGGAGAACATTCGTCGCGGCAAAAAGCCAGCATCTGCCGGATGATTTCTGATTGGTCACCTCCATGGTGGGAATCTCAAGCGAAAATTTCTGACGCATTTTATCCGCTGCTTTGGGACAAAACGCCACATTATTGAGATCGCTTTTGGAAAGTGCCAGCGTGGCCAGCTGATTTCTTTCGCTGGCCTGATAGGCGTCATTATACGACTGGAGCTGTTCCGATGACAGAGCGTTCATACTTTATCCTTTCTGTGATAACGGATACCGGGTGCAGATAAGTGCGCATTGTCCCGGTTCCCGAAAAATACCTGATCACGGTCAGTCGACCCGAAGAACTTTGTAGTCCTTTGCCGTCACGGCCTCAATCAGCACCGCGTCATCTACCGGCTTTTCAAGCGTCACCGTGGCAGTTCCGGCGGTATGACTGACGTTGGCAGACAGAACCCCATCCACGCGTTCCAGTGCTTTTTTAACGGTTGCCTCGCAGTGAGGGCACATCATTCCTTCAATTTTCATCGTCTTTTCCATGCTTTCCTCATCCTCCTTCAGTTTTCAGCATGAATTTTCAGCGGGACATGCTTTGTCCCTGACTCATTATAACCGGCCGCGCGGATATTTCAAGACGGTTTTCTCACGGAAGCCCATAAAACGCAGCGGATATTTTGTCCGGGTCAAAGGATGCGATTTGCCATATTCATCATGATGTGATAGAATCTCAGCAAATTATTTACTTGAAAACCTGCGGACAATCTGTTCGGGAAAGAGGAGGAAAATTGGACATATATACCGTCATCGGCGGACAGTTTGTAACTAATTCTGAATCGGATGATTCGCCGGCCGATAAACCATTTCGCGTACTGCTGGAAAGCAAAAGCGGAGAGAAGCGGGAAATCATCCTTTCGGGCGACGATCTGAACAAGGTCAAAATCGGGAAAACATATCGGATTGACGAGGATGGCACCCTGCGGCGCGTTGTTCACGTGGTCGCAGCGGTCATCTGCAAAGACGGAAAGGTCTTTGCCACACAGAGAGGTTATGGGGAGTGGAAGGATCACTGGGAATTTCCCGGGGGAAAAATTGAAAAAAGCGAAACCCCTGAGAATGCACTGATTCGGGAAATCCGGGAGGAACTGACCGTTTCCATCCGTGTCGACAGATATCTGACCACGGTTGAATATGACTATCCGGATTTTCATCTGGTGATGGCCTGTTATGTTTGCTCCGTGACCGACGGCAAACTGACCCTGCTTGAACATGAGGCCGCCAGATGGCTTTCCGCGGAGGAACTGGATACCGTTGACTGGCTCCCCGCGGATGTACTCGTCCTCAGTTCTGTCCGGAACCTTCTCGGAAAAATGTAAACCCGGGGACCGGGACAGCTTTAGGGTTGGAAAGGAAAAGAAAAATGCTTGAGGATATTATTAAAAATCACCTTGAATTTGAGAAGGGTGCACAGATCGTTGTGCGCGGCCAGGAGAACCGGCAAAGACGCGTCAGCTTTTTAAAGGGCGCACTGATCGGAAACGGCAGAAGTGTCAGCAGAGGACTGAATGCCCGTGTCCGTATCGGAGGGAGCACCGGTTTCGCCTCAGTGGGCAGTTACTCCGAAAAGGACGTCATGAACGTCATTCAGAAGGCAACGGAAAATGCGCATTTTCTTGACCGGCACGCGCCAAGGAAACAAAGGCCGATTCCGTCCTGTCCCGGTTCCTGGGTCCCGCTCAACCGCGAGATCCATGACTATGAACAGAAACGGATGATCGAGGCCTGCCGTCAGATCGATTCCTATATCGAAACGCACTATCCGGGCCTTTCCTCAAGGAGAGTTGTCTATACCGAGGACTCGCAGGACAAAATCATCTATACATCCGATGCCTGCTCCGGTCATGTGACAACCCCCAGATGCTATATTTACGTGTTCCTGTCTGCAGAAACCGCTGACGGCGCACCGGTCGAGCTGTTTGAGGCATACGGCGGAGCAGGCGGTTTCGAGGATCATTTTGCCGATCTTAACTGGCTTTATCCGAAAATTGATCTCCTTGTCAAACGCCTCATGGACAAGAAAGAGGGCATCTTTCCGGAGGCCGGCGTGAAAACCGTCATCCTCAGCGGCCTGATGAGCGGCATGCTGGCACATGAGGCCGTAGGGCATACAGTTGAGGCAGATCTGGTCCTGGGCGGCAGCGTGGCCGGCCCCAATCTGGGGAAACAGGTTGCCTCGGATCTGGTCAGCATGGTCGACTACGGTCATACAGGACCGGATGGACGCGAGGGCAGTGTTCCGCTCCCCGTTTACCTGGATGATGAGGGAATCCCCACCGGTGATTCCGTCCTGATCGATCACGGGATTCTGAAAGGATACATGAACAGCCGTGAAACCGCCGAACACTTCGGGGTCAGACCGACCGGAAACGCAAGAGCATGGGCCTTCGGCGATGAGCCCCTGATCCGGATGCGCAACACCTGCATTCTGCCGGGCACCTCCTCCGTCGATGAAATGATTCAATCCGTGGAGGACGGGTATTATCTCATTTCCTCCGGAAACGGTCAGGCAGACCTGACGGGTGAATTCATGTTCGGTGTGACGCTGGGATATGAAATCCGAAACGGCAAAATCGGACGTGCCTTAAGGGATACCACGGTCTCCGGAATCGCCTTTGATATGCTCCGGTCCGTCGACATGATTTCCAGTGAAATCACCTGGTCATCCAGCGGTTTCTGCGGAAAGAAGCAGCGGATTCCCGTTGGCATGGGCGGTCCGCACCTCAGATGCAGCATTACCATGGGCGGCAGATAACGGCCGCCTGCTGAGCAAAACGAATTGATAACGTGCTGAAGGAGCGGCCCTGTCGCACAGCGACAGTATGTCAAATTTGTGCCAGAACAAAGTCGCTCCGACGAAAGACCAGCATAAAGGCCCACAAAGGAGTTGCCCTGTCGCGCAGCGACAGTTTGTCAAATCCAGGTCTCAGACAAAAGCAGCTCCGGCAAGTGCGAGACGTTCGCATAGTATGTCAAGTTACAATGTAACGTTGAAGAAATATGCGGCACTTGATCTCTTATATGAAAATTATAAGGAGGTGTAGTGTAACTGACACCGCGATGCTCGGAATATGGGGAGTAACGCCCTCAGACGAGCACCATGAAAATCCGGCATGCGGCACATGAAAGCCAGTTCTGTGCTGTGTGATAGCCCGGTAAAGTCGGCTGAAAAGCGGTCGAACAAGGATTGCTATTATAGCAATGGTCTGATCTGAGACCCGAAAAGGTCAAGGATGACCCTCGAAAGTGCTAATGCACGCCGCTGATAGGCCGGTGGTCTATAAAACACCCATGTTGAGAATGTCTGACAGACTGACGAATAAAACGTTTCCTCTTGTGAGGAAGCGGTCCGAATGTACGCCTCTTAAGTTGGGCATGTTGTGCCTTGTTAGCAGCATGTCTGCAGTTTCGGCTGCTCCGGTGGGGATTAGTAATCATTTGCCGGATGAACGTCCCTGGCTCGTTACAGGCGAGTCCAAGCCGGAAGGGGTATAGGAAACAGCTAAAGGTGTCATGTACAGATAGCGGTGTCGGAACGTTAAGAAACTATTCGCGTGGAGCAATCTGGTAGCGATGAAGCGTAAAGATCGGGGAAGCTGCCCTGGCAAAACGGAGTAGAAGAAAGATCTTGCAGAATAGTTGAGTAGGGGCACTACTGGATAGCTCTTGTAATGAGAGAAGGAGGAAAGGCCCTGAGTCTAACTACAGGAAAAGTAACTTCGTGCTGGTACATACGTAGATAAACTGTTAAAACACGACGATAACCAGGAAAGGCGTGTTGCCTATGTCGGATTCAGTTCGAAACGCTATGTACTATGGCCTCAATCCCTGTTTTGACGAGTTATATCGAAAGAGCAAGGAAGGGTGCAATTTTGTTCATTTGATTGACCTGATTGGTAGCAAAGAGAATGTTATGCTGGCATACCGAAACATAAAGAGCAACAAAGGAAGTTACACATCCGGAGTAGATGGTCTAACCATCAAGGACCTCAGGATGATGTCTGTCCAAGAGATTGTTAAGTTAGTTCAGGATAAACTGAGATGGTATGAACCCAAACCGATCAGGCGAGTTGAAATTCCAAAGTCCTCTGACCCCACAAAGACGCGTCCAATCGGAATTGCTTGTATAGTGGACAGACTTGTCCAACAGTGCATCCGGCAAATCTTGGAACCGATAGCCGAGGCAAAGTTTTATAAAGATAGCTTTGGGTTTAGAGGCAACAAGAGCTGTAAGGATGCTCTGGCTGTGGCAGAGCATATGATGAATATAAGTGGATTACACTTCGTGGTCGACGTTGACATTAAAGGCTACTTTGACAATATAGACCACGGATGTCTGATGAGACAACTCTGGAAAATGGGGGTACACGACAGAAAACTGTTGGAAATAATTAATGCAATGCTCAAAGCGCCCATCATGCTAAATGATCACACAAAAATCTACCCAGAACGAGGAACACCGCAAGGGGGAATTCTCTCCCCGTTGTTGTCGTTGATTGTTCTAAATGACCTGGACTGGTGGATCGCGAACCAGTGGGTGGAACACCCGTTTATTAAAGGCATCAAATACCCAAGGTGGGACATCCTCCGGAAGCAGAAGTTGAGAGAGGTCCGCATAGTCAGATATGCGGATGATTTCAAGTTGTTTTGCCGTACTAATAGAGACGCCGAAGCCATATATGATGAAACAAAAGACTGGCTATGGAATAATCTGAAGTTGGAGACAAGCCCTGAGAAATCAGGTGTAACAAATCTCCGCAAGGAATACACCGACTTTCTCGGCATAGAACTAAAAGTGGTATGCAGAGAGGCCAGTGTTAGCCCGAAGGCATCTAAACAAATCCGCAGGTGGTCCGTTACGTCCAGAGTCAAGCACAAAACTCTTAGGAAGCTGAAAGACAGACTGGTAGAGGAGGCAGATAAATTAGCAGCACTTCCTGAGGAAAAGGTGAAAAGTGCAGTAGAATATTATAACAGTGTGGTGGACGGTATTCAGAACTACTTCTCTGTGGCGTCGCAAATATGCAGAGACTTTAGCAGCGTCCAGAAAGATCTGGATAAGCGGATGTATCATAAGATCAAAGGTTTGGAACATGATGCTCCAAAGAACTTTCAGCCGTCAGAAAATGACAGGAGGTTTCTCAAAAGCAAACAGGTTCGATATCTGCATGGTCAAATGATACACCCAATCGGATTCGTAAGACATAGGTTTCCGAGAATGCCTTCTAGGTCAATATGTAACTACACCAAAGAAGGTAGAGCAGAACAGAAAATTAGAGTCGGCGCGCCAGAGGCCATCTTGTCATGGTTGGCCCGGCATAGCCCGCCCAGCATGACAGTTGAGGAAGCCGATAATCGTATTTCGGCATTTTCGGCCCAGAAAGGCATGTGTTCCGTCCTCGGAACTCCGCTGGAGTTGGGTGGAGTCGTCGTGCTCAGAAAAGACCCTTACAAGGGCAAGGATGTTGGCAGATACCATAATATGATGCCGGGGTCAAAAGGTATAATTTTCATAAACTATTGACAATTCTATTTCTAAATGATATAATTAATATTATTTAGAAATAGAGAGGTTCTACTATGAAGGCTGATCAGACAAAGCACAAACAGATGAGCATTTTCAACAATCTGTCAACAATTCCAGTCCGCCAGAT